>NZ_JADPEL010000044.1 GCF_015667795.1 Clostridium sp. D53t1_180928_C8 | reverse complement strand
ATTAATGGCATACTCAACGTGATACCATCACGTATTGAAATTAATATTTTGTTTGACCCCAACTTTGCTGCAACTGGTAATAATTTTTCTTCAATAACTTCATTAAGCTTTTTCATATTTACCTCTCCTTAATAATTAATTATAAAAAATAATTTATAAATTAGTTTAAACCTTTTCATAAGATGCATCAGTAGTAATATTTACCTGTTGGTTAAATAATATATTATAATTTATAATTAGTCAACACTATTTTTACGCTTTTTTGAATATATTTATTTATAAATTATAATTAATACACTAATTTATAATTTATAGTTATTTATAATTTATAGTTAATGTTATATAATATAACTATAGAAAAGGAGGAAAAATATGAAGCTTACAAAAAATCAACAAAAGTTACGCTTTAAAATTTTAAACAAAATATATACTAAGGGGCCTATTTCTAGAATTGATATATCAAAAGAAACTGGCATCACCCCTGCAACAGTTAGTGAACTCACTGGTTATATGATTCAAGAAAAACTTATTTATGAACTTGGAGAAGTTATACCAAAGGAAAGTAAATCTGGAAGAAAAAAAATAATATTAGGAATATCACCTAACCATAGTTTTTATATTGGTAGTGAATTATCTTTAAAATATATTTCCTTTTGCCTAACGGATAATGTTGGTAGAATTATAAAAGAAAAAACTATTAAATTAGAAAATACAGATTTAAATAATACTTTAATAGAAGAATTTTATATTAATCACTTAAAAGCATTTATTGAACTATGTAAGGAGTATTCACCAAAGGGAATTGGTATTGCTCTTCCTGGTCACTTTAATGAAAATAATAAATCAATTATTACTAATAATTCTTTTTGGAAAAACTTTAATATTAAAAGCTTATTAGATAATATCGATATACCTATTTATTTTGAAAATAATGTTAAATGTATGACTTTAGCTGAAAGATTATTTAGTTTTAACGGTACTGATGACAATTTTATCTTCTTTCACGTTGGTAGAGGAATGTTTTGCTCTTATATGTATAATGGTGAATTATACGCTAAAGATAATTTCCTAGTTGGAGAGATAGGACATGTAATTGTTCATCCTGATGGTGAATTGTGTGAATGTGGTAAAAGAGGTTGTCTTCAAACCTACGGAAGCGAAGCCTGGATAATCAAAAAATCCCAAATACTCTTTGATAATTCTGAAACTACCTATCTAAAACAACTAGTTGTAGATAAGGATAGAATTAAAATAGAAACAATTTTAAAAGCTTATAGCTTAGGTGATGAGGGTATAATAAATATTCTTCATTCAGCAATTAAATATCTTTCAATTACTATAAATAATTTATCTATGATGATTGATTCTAATAAAATTATAGTTCATGGAGAATTATTTAATGAACCCTTACTTATAAACTTATTAAAAGAATACTTAGACCAAAATATTCGACTATTATCAATACCCAACCCTCAAAATGTCATAGTTAAAAACTACACTGATTATAATGGTGCTTTATCTGCTGCTGCTCTTTGTGTATCCAAGCTTCTAATTGAGTTAGACTAAAACAAATCCCCAAAAGTAAAATATAATAAATACTGATTTATAAATTTTGTTTTTACTTCTACTTAAAATAAAAGTACCTTATAGGATAGATTTTTTATTTTATCTATCCTATAAGGTACGAAAAAAACATTTCAGTATTTTTTTATTTAATGTAATTAGTTTTCTAACTCAAATTTTTTCATAAAATCAACTAAATACTTAACTCCCTCTATTGGCATAGCGTTATAAATACTTGCTCTCATACCACCAACAGTTCTATGTCCCTTAATATTTTCAATTCCAGCATCCTTAGCTTCTTTAACAAATTTATCATCTAACTCTTTGTTTCCTGTTATAAATGGAACATTCATTAAAGATCTATCTTCTTTTACCACCGTTCCTTTAAATAATTTACTTGAGTCAAGATAATCATAGAGAATTTTAGCTTTTTCCTCATTTAATTTCTTCATAGCTTCTAACCCACCAAGCTTCTTAAGATGTTTAAATACCTTACCACAAATATAAATACTATATGCTGGTGGTGTATTATATAAAGATTTGTTATCTGCATGTATTTTATACTTAAGCATTGTTGGAGTTCCCTCAAGTACATTATCTGTAATTAAATCTTCACGAATTATTACTACTACAGTACCTGCTGGTCCAATATTTTTTTGAACTCCCGCAAATATTAATCCATACTTAGTAACATCAACGGGTTGTGATAATATATCAGATGACATATCAGCAACTAAAATCTTCCCTTTAGTATCAGGAATATTGTGATAAGTAGTTCCGTATATTGTATTGTTATGACATATATATACATAATCTGCATCATTACTTACTTTTATCTTACTTACATCTGGTATATAAGAAAAAGTTTTATCTGCTGAAGATGCCAATTCATTTACCCTTCCATATCTTTTTGCTTCTGCTGCTGCTTTTTTAGCCCACTGTCCTGTAATAATATAGTCTGCAACCCTATTTTTCATTAAATTTAATGGAATCATTGCAAATTGTGTTGAACCTCCACCTTGAAGAAATAACACTTTATAATTATCAGGAATATTCATTAAATCTCTTAAATCTCTTTCTGCATGTTGTAGTATTTCTTCAAAAGCCTTAGAACGATGACTCATTTCCATAACAGACATACCAGTTCCATTATAATCTAACATCTCTTCTGCTGCTTCTTTTAAAACTTCTTCTGGTAATACAGCTGGCCCTGCTGCGAAATTATATACTCTTTCCATAAAATGCCCCCATTTTTTTATTATTTTTTGTTTATTTATTACTCATAAATTATTTGCAATTACAATTAACTAAGCTTGTGAATAAATAATCCACTTCTTGGTTTTGGTTCAAACCATGTAGATTTAGGTGGCATTATCATCCCACCATCTGCAATACTCATAATATCATCTGTTGTTGTTGCAAACATTGAAAAACTTACCTTCATATCTTTATTTGCTCTTTTTTCCAATTCTTTAAGTCCTCTTATTCCCCCAATAAATTCAATTCTATCAGACTTAGTTGGATCATCTATTCCTAAGATTGGTGCAAGTAAATTATTTTGAAGAATTGATACATCTAATCTATCCATTGGATCTTCTTCATTAAAAGTGCCTTCTTTTGCTTCAAGCTCATACCAAGTATTATTCATATACATTCCAAAAGTATGCCTTCTTTCTGGCTTAACAGGATTCTTAGAAATTTTTACAATAAAATCTTTTTCTAAAGAATTTAAAAACTCCTCTTCACTTAATCCATTTAAATCCTTAACTGTTCTATTATAATCTAAAACTTCTAATTCATTATCTGGATAAGCTATCGCTAAAAAATAATTAAATTCCTCTTCTCCTGTATAATTAGGATTTTGTTTTCTACGCTTTAACCCTACCTCTACAGCTGATTTTGTTCTATGATGTCCATCTGCTATATATAAACTATCTACATTTTTAAAAAGAGTAGTTAATCTTTCTATATCATTATCATCATTAATTATCCAAACTGTATGCCCATTATAATCCTCTGATATAAAGTCATATAATGGTTTATTTTGTACCCACTTATTCATTATCTTAGATATTTCATCTTGATTTCTATAGGTTAAAAATATGGGTCCTGTATTTGCATCACAGTAATCAACATGGTTTATTCTATCAAGTTCTTTATCTTTTCTGGTATGTTCGTGTTTTTTTATTTTATTATTAAGATAATCATCTATTGAAGCACAAATAACTAATCCAGTTTGACTCTTTCCTTTCATAGTTTGTCTATATATATACATACACTGCTTTTCCTCTTCTATATATAACCCATCTTCAACCATCTTATTTAATACTTCTCTTGCCTTATCATACACACTCTTATCATATACATTAATTTCTTCTGGTAAATTAACCTCTGCTCTATCTACATGTAGAAATGAATACTCATTATTCTTAACCATTTCACGCGCTTCTTCACTATTCATTACATCATAAGGTAATGCTGCTATCTTTGACGCTAAACTTTGTATAGGTCTAAATGCCCTAAATGCTTTTATTACTGCCATTATTATTCCTCCTATAACTATGCTGTTACTAAGTTATTAGCTACAAAATCAACTATAGTTGTAACAACTTCATCACCTATTCTCTCTTGTGCCTCTTTAGTAGCTGCTCCAATATGAGGTGTTACACTTACCTTAGAATTATTTATTAATTGAACATTTTTAGTAGGTTCTTCTTCAAAAACATCTATTCCTGCACCAGCAACTTTTCCACTATTTAATGCATCTATTAAGGCTGATTCTTCAACAACTTTTCCTCTAGCACAATTAATTAAATAAACGCCATCTTTCATAATATCAAATTGATCTTTTCCTATTAATGAGCCTTTCTCTTTATCATAGGGAACATGTAAAGATATAAAATCAGAAGTTTTTAATAACTCATTTAATTCTAAAAACTCATATGTTAAATTTTCTTGTTTACCAAAAATATCATTATAAACAACTTTCATACCCAAAGCATCTACTTTTTTAGCTAATGCTCTACCTATTCTACCCATTCCAATGATGCCTAATGTCTTCCCACTAAGTTCTATTCCCTCATACTTTTTCTTATTCCATTGCCCTTCTCTCATTGTACAATTTGAAATAACTATAAATCTTGCTAAAGCAAACATATGTCCAATTACTAATTCAGCAACAGAATCTGAACTTGCATTAGGAGTATTTTTTACAACTACGCCTGTTTTTGTAGCATATGGAACATCTATATTATCAATTCCAACTCCTGCTCTTATTATAAGCTTAAGCTTTCCTCCTCTTGCTGCCTCCAAAATATCTGCAGTAACTTTTGTTGCAGATCTTATGACTAGGATATCGAATTCTTTTAAAGTAGCACCTAATACATCTTTTTCATAATGATTATTAACCACTTCGAACCCTAATGAAGTCAACTTATTAATAGCCCCTTTTTGTAAACCGTCATTAGTCAATACTCTTATCATTTCTTAACCCCCAATTAATGAATTTTAATATATTTTATTTATTGCTTTTTGATATTTTACTACTATTTTACATTTTATACAACCATACCCTCATAAAATTTTGTTTTTTTCTTATAATTTAATATATTTTTTATAATCTCATTAACGTAATATTAAATAGAAGTTATAATTTATATTTTATTTATTTAAATAAGATAATGTGATAAATTTATTATCTTTTATAAAAAAATAGAGAGCTATATTCTAGCTCTCTTTAATAATCTTCATCAAAAATCAAAACTGATTCAGTTTCTCTACAATATTTAACACATTTGCATTGTCCTAAATGTCTTGGACATTTATAACATAAACATCCCTTATCATCTCCATTGCATCTTTTCTTCTCAAACTCTGGACAATACTTACAATTAACTCCATTTCCAGCTGGCATAATACATTCCTCCTATAGCTAAATTATATACTTCTACATCATTTATTTAAATACATATTTATATCTAAAATGGTTATATTAATAGTGTAGAGGATACATTAATTATCTTAGTGTATCATTTATATATAATGGGTGTAAACGGATGTAGTGTTTACACCCTAATTTATTTTTTATTTTTGTAACATTTTTTATTATTTTAAATACTATGTATTATGCAGAAGCTTTTCGCTTACGGCAATTAAGAAAATCTTCTAACTCCCGTCTATATAAATTTAGGGAATCTTCTTTATATTGAAGATTCCCTATCTCTTTAAATAAGCTTATAAATTAAAATTTATTTAATTTAACCTTTATAAAATAAACTTAATTAAAAAAACAATTGAAATATTACTAAAAATATTACTCCTGGTATTCCTAAAAAACCTGCTATAAGCGCAGTTATAGGATTAATAGTTATATAAAAATTAAAATATTCCCCTATGTAGTTTGCTACATACAATAACACTATTCCTATTATTCCATTAATTAATATTTTAATAGGCCACTTTAATAACTTTATAATTAAGAATAAAAGTGCCAATCCAACTAGAGCATAAATAATCATTTCAATACTCAAATTACACCCCTCCTATATAATATAAAATAATACAATATTATATTATTTTATATTATATAACAATATTCATTATATTTCCATTTCTTCATTTTCTTTCGCTTTCTCTTTTAAATATTGCTCTCTTGAATATTGCTCCTTAGCTACAGATAGTAAATAATCAAATTTTCTTTTTGCTGCCTCTTCTCTATAAATTGCAGCCTCAATTAATTTAGGATCATCAACACTATTAAACATAGACTCTGCAGCTTCCATCTCTCTAATAGAGTCTTGTATTTCTCCTAATACCTTATTACTAATTGTATTATCATTGCTATATTTCACCAAAATCAAACTTAATACATTTTTTATATTCATATTCTACCTCCTAAAAGCACTTATCTACATACTTTCCACATTAATAGAATCTTATTCAAAATATACTACTCTCTATATTTATACTTTCAAATTATTAACAGTATGTTTTCTGTACTTAATTTCAATAGTTTGGTATAATACCTTAAATAATGTTAAATTTAATGGAGGTGTTTTTTTTTGAGCGTAAAAATAATAGCAGATAGCACTTGCTACTTACCGCAAGAATACATAGATAAATATAAAGTTGCTATAGTTTCCTTAAATGTTTTACTTAATGGAACTAGCTATAGAGAAACAGACTTATCAAATGATTGGTTTTATAATGAAATGTCTAAATCAGCAACAATTCCAACATCATCTCAGCCTAGTATTGAAGATTTATACAATACAGTTGAAACAGAAATAAAAGCTGGAAATGATGTTGTTGGAATATTTTTATCTTCAGATATGAGTGGTACATTTTCAACATCTAACTTAGTAAAAAATATGATTCTTGAAAATTATCCTGATGCTAATATAGAAATGCTAGATTCTAGAAGCAACTGTATGCAAGCTGGTTTTGCTGTACTAGAAGCTGCAAAAGCAGCTTACGAAAATAAACCTTTAGATAAAGTCATAAGCATTGCAAAGAGTGTTATAGAAAATAATAGATTCATATTCGTACCTGATACTTTAGAATATCTAAAAAAAGGTGGAAGAATTGGTGGAGCTGCTGCTTTATTCGGATCATTACTTCAAATAAGACCTATACTTACTGTTGAAGATGGTAAAACTACTGTATTCACTAAAGTAAGAACAAAGAAAAAAGCTATTGATAAGATAATTAATACTATTTTAGAACAAAATTCTAAATCGCCAATTAAAGGACTTATAGTTCATCATATAAATTGCGAGTCTGAAGGGCAAGAACTTGCTGATAGACTTAAATCTAGCTTAGGGTTAGATAACGTAAAAATACAATCTATTGGACCTATTATAGGATTACATGTAGGCCCTGGAAGTATTGGTATAGCATATCACTATTAAAATATTTAAGAGTTATCCTCGGTAACGTTAATATTTTAAAATATTAGCCTCTTAATGTTACCAATGATAACTCTTTATTTTAAATTTCTTTTCTACCTTCAAGTGCCTTTGAAAGTGTTACTTCATCTGCATATTCTAAATCTCCACCAACAGGCAATCCTGATGCTATTCTTGTAACCTTAACTTCTAATGGTTTAAGTATTCTTGATATATACATAGCTGTTGCTTCCCCTTCAACATTAGGGTTAGTAGCAATTATTACTTCTTTAATATCTGCACTCATTCTTGCAACAAGTTCTCTTATTTTTATATCTTGAGGCCCTCTTCCTTGCATTGGAGAAAGATTTCCATGAAGAACATGATATACTCCGTTAAATTCTTTAACCTTTTCCATTGTCATAATATCTTTAGGTTGTTCTACTACACAAATAACATTTTTATCTCTATTTGGATTGCCACATATTGCACATGGATCTTTATCTGTAAAATTTCCGCATACAGAGCAATATTTTATAGTTCCTCTAGCCTTTACTAATGCACTAGCAAACTCTTTAACTTCATCCTCTGGTAAATTTAAAATATGTAGTGTAAGTCTTTGCGCTGTCTTTTGTCCAATACTTGGCAGTTTTGCGAATTCTTCAATTAACTTTTCTATCGCAACTGGATAAAACTCCATAATTACACCCCTTTTATTATCTTTTCACTAAAAAAGTATTTTTTCACAATATTTTTTCACAATATTTTTTCAAAAATGAAGGACTGTTTAAAAAACAGCCCCTTATCACTTAGAACATTCCTGGTATATTTAATCCACCAGTTAATTTACCCATTTTACTTGAAGTTTCTTCATCAGCTTTCTTTAGTGCTTCATTAACTGCACTTAATACTAAATCTTCTAACATTTCAACATCATCTGGATCTACTACTTCTTCTTTTATATTTATAGCTAAAACTTCTTTTTTTCCATTTACTTTAACTACAACAGCACCGCCACCAACTGAAGCTTCGAACTCTTTAGTTTCAAGCTCTTTTTGTGCTTGCTCCATATCTTTTTGAAGTTTTTGTGCTTGTTTCATTAAGTTATTTATATTTCCTCCACCGAAACCTCCTGGGAATCCACCTCTTGCCATAAAAAATCCTCCTTAATTCAAATAAAATCTATTTTTTATTATATAGTATTTTTTTAATATTTACTAGAATAAGTAACTATATAAATTTTATTCATCTACAAAATCAATTAGGTCATCACCTAATGCATCTCTTAAGATATCCTCGGTACTTTTTCCTTTGCTATCTTCAGATTCGACAACAAAATTCACCTTAACTTTTTCTCTAAATATCTCACCAAAAACGTCATTTATAATATCTCTATTTTTAGCTTCACTTAGTCTATTCTTTGCAAATTCATTTTGACTATCAAATTGAACAGTAATTACTCCATTTATACACTCTATCGGCTTTCCTATCATAATTAAAGAACTTATTATCATCTCTCTTCTAGCCTTAAATCTTTCTATTATATCTTTCCATGCTTTTTTTACATCATTTATATTAAGCTTAGAATCAGAATTTATACTTATATTTTCTTCCGTTTGTTTCGTATTTACAACTTTTGTTTTTTGTTGGCTATTAGAAACTTGTCTAGCCTTATTTATCTCTGCTATATCATGTGATACAGTAGCAACCTTTATACTTCCATTTCTTAAACTTTCCTCTAGTTTGTTTAGTCTAGTTAACATTACTTCGTTGGAAGTATCATATTCTATCTTACACATTTTAATAACTGCCAATTCACAGTATAACCTTGCTTGTTTACTTATCTTAGCATTATTTTCTGCTTCTTGAAGTATTCTTATACATCTCATTATCTCTTCGGCTCTTAAATGTGTACCTTGCTCTTTAATCAAAGCAATATTTTCTTCTGACATATCTAATACTTCTTCTGGATTATTAGTTACCTTAACCATAAGTAAATTTCTATAATGTGCAATTAAGTCCTTTATAAATAAATAAATATCTTTTCCTGAATATATTACATTTTCTATAATTTCAATACTTTTTTCAACACTTCTTTGAATTATTGCATTAACTAAATTAAATAGATGTTCATTAGTAACTAATCCTAACATACTTACTACTGTATTATATTCAACATTACCATTTCCCATAGAAATAGCTTGATCTAATATACTTAAAGAATCTCTCATTGCTCCATCTGAAACTCTAGCTATTAAGTTTAAACTTTTTTCATCAGCTAATACATTTTGATTATCTACTATTCTTCTAAGTCTTGCTGTTATTTCATTATTGTTTATTCTTTTAAAATCAAATCTTTGACATCTTGAAAGTATAGTAATAGGTAATTTTTGTGGATCTGTTGTAGCTAAAATAAATATTACATTCGCTGGGGGCTCTTCTAATGTCTTTAGAAAGGCATTAACTGCACCTGCAGATAACATATGAACCTCATCCATTATATAAACCTTGTATCTTGCCTCTTGTGGTGGATATTTAACATCATCAATTATATCTCTAATTTTATCTACTCCATTGTTTGAAGCTGCATCTAATTCTGTAACATCTATAGCTAATCCTTCATTTATTTTTCTACACATTTCACATTCATTACAGGGTTCACCATCTTTTAAGTTAAGACAATTAAGTGCTTTTGCAAACACCTTTGCTGTAGAGGTTTTTCCTGTTCCTCTAGTTCCACAAAAAAGATACGCATGAGCAATTCTATTATTTAAAATTTGATTTTTTAAAGTTGTTGTAATATGTTCCTGACCTACAACATCATTAAATGTTTTTGGTCGCCATTCTCTATATAAAGCCGTATATGCCAATATACTCACCTCTCTTTTGCGTAGTCGTTTATTTTTTATTATACCCAAATTCTATTAATAGTTAAAGATTTTTCCCCCTTTTATTACTTCAAGCTTTCCATGAATTATTTATAAAAAATAACATATACTAACATGAATAAAACTATAAAACTCACATCTGTATATTTATTCGTATTTTATACATTTTTTAAACATCATTTTTATTTTTATTTCTTTATAAAAATATCTATTAATTCTTTATTGTTAATTTTTTAACATTTAAATGTATTTATTTTACATTTCATTGTTATATTTTTAACTATTTTCGATATTTTTCTGTTTTTTTAGTTTAAATATGATTTTTTTATATAAATTTCTTGATTTTTTATATGAGAATTTTGTAGTAAAATAGATAATATATATTTTTAGGAGGTATTGAAATGAGTCTATATGATAAAAAATATTTAAACATAGTAGAAGATATTTTAAATAACGGCTACTATGATAACAATAGGACTGGAATGCCAACATATAAATTGCCTCATCAAATAATGCAATTTAATCTTGAAAAAGAATTTCCAATCTTAACGACTAAATTCGTAGCTTTTAAAACAGCCGTTAAAGAAATGTTATGGATTTACAGAGATCAATCTAATGATGTAACTAAATTACAAGAACAGAACGTTAGAATTTGGGATGAATGGGTTGATGAAAACAACACTATAGGTAGAGGTTATGGTTATCAAATAGCAAAATTCAATCAAATTGATAAGCTTATTGAAACATTAAAAAACAACCCTCAAGACAGAAGAATGCTTATGACTATGTGGAATATAGAAGACCTACCCCATATGACACTTCAACCATGTTGTTTTATGACTATGTGGGATGTAACTGATGGTAAACTAAATTGTATGCTTATTCAACGAAGTGGAGACGTTCCATTAGGTGTACCATTTAATACATCTCAATATGCTGTACTAGTTCATTTAATTGCACAAGTAACAGGTCTTAAACCAGGACTATTTACTCATGTAATTAATAATGCACACATATATGAAAATCAAGTTGAAGGAATGAAACTTCAATTAACTAGAGCTAATGATGAATATGAAGCTCCAAAACTTTGGATAAATCCAGAAATAACTAACTTCTATGACTTTACAGCAGATGATATTAAACTTATAGATTATAAATATCATCCTTCAATAAAGATGGAGGTATCAGTTTAATGCTTTCTATTATCGTAGCTATAGCTGAAAATAATATTATAGGAGGGGATAATAAGCTTTTATGGCATATCCCTGAAGACCTAAAAAGGTTTAAATCAATTACATCCGGTAATACAATAATAATGGGTAGAAAAACTTTTGAATCACTACCTGGAGTTTTACCTAATAGGAAACATGTTATAATTACAAGAGATAAAAATTATTATGTTGATAACGAGAATGTAGAAGTTATCCACAGTTTGTCTGAAGTTATCAACAAATATAAAAACTCCTCTGAAGCCGCATTTATAATAGGTGGAGGAGAAATCTACAAACAACTTATCCACAGTGTGGATAACTTACTTTTAACTAAAGTATTTAAATCCTTTGATGGTGATACAAGTTTTCCACAAATAGATTTTAATGAATTTGCTGTGGATTTCGAATCTGAAATACTAACTTGCGAAAAAAATGGATTACAATATCAATTCATTGATTTAGTAAGAAAATAAAATATTAACTTAAAAACAAAAAAGTCGGCTTTGCCGACTTTTTATTTTATATATTTTCTTTTAATTCTTATATTTTTATTTTATCCAATACTTCCTCTAACTTTACCCATTCTAATAATCCACTCATTTAAGATCTTTAACTCTTCAGTTTTACTTTGAATTATATCATCTTCTAAACCTATTAAGTGCATTATTATTGGTCTAGTAGTCTTTAATAAAGTATGATAGAATTCATTATCATTCATGAACTCATAATCTAAACCCAAATCTAATATTTCATTAACATATTTCATATCTTCTTTATATTCTTGTCTTGCAGATTCATCAATTATCTTTTTACCAACTCCAGCATTCGCAAATCTAGCTGCAAATCCTAAATCTTCTCTTAACATAGGATAGAACCCTAATAATTTATCTATACCTTCTTGACCGAACTTATCTTTTATTTCTTTAAGCCCTCTACCCATACCTAAAAGTTCTGGTGGCATTCCTAATGTATACATTGCTCCAGTAAATGATATTGCTCTTGGAACAGCATATTCAACAGAATTATCTATACTTAATATTTCTTTCTTTAATTCTTCATTACTTACTAAGTTTGCTATATTATCAAGATTAGCTACCTCTCTATTGTACTCTAATCCTGTTTTAGCTTTAGTTAATCTATCTCTATTCTTCGGAATGAAGTCAGATACGAATGAAACAGTATTTATAACCTTTAAGAATGTATTTAAATAGTGCTTAGATAATATTCCTATAAATTCTTTCATTAAGGTTATATCTTCTTCTGAGAATCTTCTATGTTCATACATATTAACCTTCTCTTTTAATTCTCTAGCTGCTGTCTTAGTTTCTTCTTCTCCGTGATCATATCTTAGCGCAGATTGGAATGTAAAAGTCTTTACTCCTGCATATGTTTGTAATATTTTATCTATATTTTTCCCTGTAAAATGTCCTCTGAACGGAAGAGATCCACATCCTAATATAGGTGCTACCTCTACCCCATGTTCTTCACCCCATTTATAAGCCTTATCTACAGCCATAACAACTGAAAGAACTCCTGATATTAATCCATATGACATGGCAGTATCAGAACGTGCTATCATAAATCTTAAATAATCTATTTTATGCCCCTTCTCTTCAGATATATGATAAAACTCATCTAATATCTTATCTACGTTAACTAATGCTGGAACATCTTCAACTAATGGAATTATTCTTACACTATTGTCTTCAAATTTTACAGGATAATTCTTATTTCCTAACTCTATAACAGAATTAACTCTGTCTTGGAATTCTGAAATTTCTTGGCCTGTTTCTACCATTGGCACTACAACCTCTTGAATTGCTTGCACACCAGTAAGTTGATAAGCTTGTGCATTTGTTTCTACTATAGACATTATACTCATTAACTGTCTAAACACAGACTCTTTATTTGCATTTGGTATTCTAGGTGTTATTCTAACATCTTTCCCTGGTATAACCTTGTTACCAATTAGTCCTAATGCAACTTGAGATGTTTGATGATATGGAGTTAATTTCCCCTCAAAATCTATCATTATCTCATCTATTCCAAGACCACCTTTATCTTGAGGAGTTAATCCCTCTATCGCTTCCGCTGGTTCTTGTTGAATTGATATGTATTTTTCTACATTATCTGGATGTTGTGTCATCATTGAGCTTGGAAAATTTCTCATTTTAATAGCCCCCTTAAATTTTTTTGCATTTTACTCTTTTATTATATTTCATTTTAATATGTTTTTACAATACTTTTCTTTAAAAAATGCAATTTTTTGCACTTTTAACTTGCATTAATTCATGTAACATATATTAAATACATATATTGTATGTTTTTAACTTTATTTTTATGTAAGCTATTTCGATAAAAAAGGACAGAAAAATAGGGATATTTCTAACGAAATTTCCCTATTTTTCTGTCCTATTGTTTTTTTGTCCTATATTGTTAATCCTATTGAAGAGTAACCGTAATTAGTAAAATTTTATGATGATAGTTAGATTCACTCTACTTTTTATCATCAGTATTAATTTAAATAAAAATCATTATAAACATTAAAAAAGCCTTTCTTTCTAAAAGAAAGGATAATTTAAAACCGTGCACCTCACTTTGACAGTAATCTATAAGCGTTACCTATGTAGTTAACTCAGGCAAGATTGATCCACGTCACACGCAGGGGCTACTTATCGCTGCTTCCTTCCGGACCTGACGAGGTTCACAGTCTTACGTCGCGTGGGACCCGACCCTCAACATCACTTGCATAGGGCAGACCAAACAGATTAAAGCCTAGGTGAGGAATTAAATCCTGCTGTAGCGGATTGCAGGTTACAGGGCACCGCTGACTCCCCATCTAGCACGGCTATGGCGGAGAAAGTGGGATTTGAACCCACGATAGAGTTTCCCCTATACACGCGTTCCAGGCGTGCTCCTTCAACCACTCGGACATCTCTCCATACCGTAAAGTAATTTATTTTTACTTTGTACCTATTATTGATACTTTCTCATTTTAACATAAATATTATTGTAGTTCAATAAAAAGATTTTCTTTGTAAAATTTGCATAAATTAATGGAGCGAAAGAATCATCTTTTATTTATTCTTCCACTCCATACAGGTAAATTATACGATTTTCTTCTTACTATTTTTATTTGATATAAATATTATTATTACTCCAAGCACTATCCCAAGTAAACTTACTAATTGAGCCGTTCTCAATCCAAGTACCATCAAACTATCTGTTCTTAATCCTTCTATAAAGAATCTTCCTAAAGAATAAAGAACCATATAGCTCCCTATAACAATACCATGTTGCTTCTTCTTTTTATAAAGGATAAATACTAATATAGCAAATACAATTACATTCCATATAGATTCATATAAGAATGTTGGATGATAATAAGTACCATTTATAAGCATTCCTTGTTGTATAAATTCAGGGAACTTACTTATAAATGCCTCTGATACAGGTCCTCCATGAGCCTCCTGGTTCATAAAATTACCCCATCTACCTATTGCTTGAGCTAGTATAACTCCTGGCATTATTACATCAATGTACTCGAAAAAATTAACTTTTTTTATTCTAGTAAATATGTATGCAACTAATAATCCACCAATAAGTCCTCCATGTATTGCCATACCACCATTTCTTATATTAATTACATCCATAAACGAATGATAATTTTTATATTCAAAGGCAACATAATATAGTCTAGCACCAATAATCGCAAATGGAAAACTCCATAAAAACCCATCTGTAATAATATCAAAATCTAATCCCTTTTTCTTTGCAAATAAATATGACATTAAAAATGCTACTAAAACTCCACTTGCAATAATAATTCCATACCATCTAATTGGAGCTCCAAAAATTTCAAATGCTACTGGATTCATTTTTACCATCTCCCATTTTTATTTAATTTTGTTTTCTTCTCTCATAAAAAAACTTACTCATTAATTCACTACATTCTCTATTATAGCACCAATTCGTAATTACATATGAATTGAAAATGTCATAGTCAAAAATGTTTAATATAGTTCCACAAGCTCCCATATCTTTATTAAATGTTCCTATATGTAATTTAGATATTCTAGCCTGTGCTATTGCAGAAGCACACATAGAACAAGGTTCTAATGTAACATACATTTCACTACCATTTAGTCTCCAATCACCAACCTTTTTGCTTGCCTCTTCAATTGCCAAAACTTCAGCATGTGCTATTGCAGATTTCATAGTTTCCTTTAAATTATGCGCTCTAGCTATTATCTCTCCATCCTTTACTATTACTGCTCCAATAGGAACTTCACCTTTAGAATAAGCCTTTTTAGCCTCCTCTAAAGCAATATCCATATAATTCATTATGTAACCCCCCCTTTACTTAATATGAGGCTTATAATACATAATCTAATAATAAACTAAAAATGACGAATGACAAATTACTATTCTCTTAAATATTTGTCATTCGCCATTTTTATACTAATATTTTTTTTACTTAAAATTAATTTATGTGTAAATCCTTACTTTTTTAATTCTATTTTTATCTATTTCCTCAACTACAAATCTAATACTATTTAAATTTACCTCTTCCTTGCTTTCAGGGAACCTTCCTAATTCACCAATTATTAATCCCCCTATAGAATCAAATTCCTCTGATTCCATATTAACTCCAATTAGGTCACTTATGTCATCTAATTTTGCACTTCCATCAACAACATATTCATCTTCTTTGATTACCTCTATTTCATTTTCGTAATCATCATATTCATCTTCTATATCACCAAAAACCTCTTCAATAAGGTCTTCTATAGTCACTATACCAACAGTTCCACCATATTCATCTAAAACTACACTAATATGATTTCTTGTCTTTTTCATTTCATTAAATAATTCTTTGATTTTCTTAAATTCAAATGTATAATAAGGCTCTCTCATATAATCTGAAACTTTAAATCCATTCTTATTTTGACCTGCTATAATTAAGTCTTTAACATATAATATACCAACTATATCATCTATAGTCTGATTATAAACCGGAATCCTTGAAAATTGTTCTGTTTTTATAACATCTAGTACTTCTTCATAAGTAGCTTCTGAATCAACTGCTACAATGTCAACTCTTTGTACCATAACATCTTTAGCTTGTGAATCAGCAAAGTCAAATACATTAAATATCATTTCTTTCTCGACATCCTCAAGGACTCCTTCTTCTTCACTAACACCAACCATTGTTCTTAATTCCTCTTCTGTAATAAATGGCTCGCTTGCCTTTGGATCTCCACCTAATAATCTTATAAATCCACTTGATATAAACGTAAAAATTCCTATAAAAGGTTTAAATAACTTTACAATTATACTTATTGGTTTACTTACTTTTAATGATACCTGTTCTGATTTTTGCTTTGCTATTGATTTTGGAGTTATTTCTCCAAATATAAGTACTAATACAGTCATAACTGCAGTCGCTATTCCAACACCACTTGGTCCAACTAATGAAACAAATAATGTTGTTGCTAATGATGAAGCTAAGATATTAACTATATTATTACCGATTAATATGGCTCCTAACAACTTATTTGGGTCTTCTGTTAATTTTTCAACTAATTTAGCGCCTTTTACTCCGTCATCCACCATATGTCTTATTCTTATTTTGCTTAGTGCCATAAGTGCTGTTTCTGACATTGAAAAAAATCCAGACAATACTAGTAAAATTATAAGTACTATTATCTGCC
Organism: Clostridium sp. D53t1_180928_C8; assembly: GCF_015667795.1. Lineage (GTDB taxonomy): Bacteria > Bacillota > Clostridia > Clostridiales > Clostridiaceae > Clostridium. The sequence goes on along the minus strand of NZ_JADPEL010000044.1, from coordinate 5,357 downwards.
ACACTTGACTGGGTTCCAAAAAAATCACACTCCTAGTAATTTAATAAAATATTTTGATATTTATTATATCATACGTTAATACTATATGATATAATTTACCAATAAATAAACATAAAATTTACATTTTTTTTCAGAAAAATTATTTAGTGTTTTTTGTGTATTTATAATATAATTTTTATACAATTATACTAAGTATTTTTATATTTAGTATAGTAATTTTATACTTAACATATTTATTTTGAGGTGATATTGTGTTTATTATTAATTTTATCAGAGGTTTCTTTATGGCCTTGGCTGATAGTGTTCCGGGAGTTTCTGGTGGTACTATTGCTTTTATTTTAGGATTCTATGATGACTTCATAGGTTCATTAAACTCTTTAATATCAAAAAATAGTACAGCTGATAAGAAAAAATCTTTAATTTTCTTAATGAAATTAGGAATTGGCTGGATAGTTGGTATGGTATTATCTGTACTAATATTATCTTCTATATTTGATGCACATATTTATAGTATTAGTTCATTATTTACAGGGTTTATAATAGTTGCAATTCCACTAATAATGAAGCAAGAAAAGGATTCATTAATTGGTAAATATAAAAATATTATTTTTACTATAATAGGTGCTTTAATCGTTGCTTTAATTACATACTTTAACCCATCTGGCTCTAATGGTGGATTAAACCTTTCATTAGAAAGCTTAAACTTTGGTGTTGGTATATTTGTATTTGTTGCTGGAATGATTGCAATTTCAGCCATGGTTTTACCTGGTATATCAGGTTCAACTTTATTATTAATATTTGGGCTTTATACAGGGATTATAAGTTCAATAAAAGAAGTTTTATCTTTAAACTTTTCTTACTTACCAGTACTTATAATTTTTGGATTAGGGGTAATAGTAGGAATATTAAGTACTATTAAGATAATTAAATTCTTATTAAGCAAGTATAGATCGGCAATGATTTACTTAATTTTAGGATTAATGCTTGGTTCAATATATGCAGTATTTATGGGTCCTACAACATTAGAAGTTCCACAACCATCAATGAATCTTTCTAACTTTAGTTGGATATTCTTTATTATAGGTGGGGCACTAATAATATTATTAGAAAAGTCAAAAGACTTTTTAGAAAAAAAATCTAAATAAAAATATAACTTATATTTAAAATAAAAAACGGCTTAACATAATTGTTAAGCCGTTTTTATATGCATGGTACTCCCAACAGGAATCGAACCTGTATCTATCCCTTAGGAGGGGACTATTCTATCCATTAAACTATGAGAGCACGCATCATTAATTATTGCATAAATACATTTTATTACAACATTTAGTTTATGTCAATTTTTTCTACTTTACACTTTTGGAGTTTTAACATCTTTTATTTTAACTCCATTTCCCGAAATTAAAAATGTTATAATTAAATTATTATAAAATGTTGGCCTCTTCCCAGCCTTAATTCCAACTACCATTTCATATTCTTCACTACAAGGACCATAAGTATTCACAATCCTTGCATTTATTATTTCTGCTTGTTTTATACAATAAGGAGTATCTCGCCCAAACAAAGTATATACTTGAGTACTTATATAAGAGTCTAACATAGTTATTAAAGCTCTTTCTACTACAATATCTTTTTGCTTATTTTTATCCTTTATAGGTTTCAAATAGTTTGGAGGTTGCACAGGCGGTAATATTGGGAATGGATTAAACTTATAATTAGGTAATTCATTATTATATCTTTTTACCTCATATTTATAATCTTTTACTTTTCCCCATTCCTCTAACATATTATATTCATTAATTTTTGAATTAAATTTTACTCTAATTGGAGCTTCATATAATTCCGCATTATTCTCTAATAATAAATTATCTCCATATACTATAGCCATTAATGCTAATGGTAATTCTCGCCTAAAAATTTTATCTCTTCTAATAGTATTACTAAGTTCTTCCCCCTTATCTACCTCTACTGTAATAAGCAAATAATATTCATCTTCCTTTTCCCAACTTCCTAAAACCTCATCTCTGTTAATATAATCAATTTGATCTAAATCATATTTACTTCCTATTGATAAAAATAGTTCTCCACTCTCATCAGAATGTGTTAATGTATATTTCCTGGGAATTAATGAACTGCTTGTGCTTATCTTATCCTTATAGCTTACATTTAATTTTTCCGGTTGAAATTTAAACACTATCTATACCTCAAAAAAATTTATCTTAAATTCAGTATATGACTTTAGTCTTTATTTAGTTTATTAATATTTTATAATTCAAATACCTTACTTTTAAAGTACATTTTATAGTATACTTTATTTATACTTAAAATTTTGAGGAGTGACAAAATAATGATAAGAACTATAATTTGGTTTATATGGTTTGTATTAAGTTTAATAATTAGTACACCATTCATATTTAGAGTTAAATACTTAATTAAAAAAAATAGACTTGAGGAAAGTGAAGCTTTAATATACAAATGTACTAATATATGGGCAAATTCTTTATTAAAATTAGCTGGAGTTAAAGTTAATGTTCATGGAATAGAAAATATTCCACAAGATAAAACTGTTTTATTTGTAGGTAATCATCAAGGTAACTTTGACATTCCAATATATATTACACAAGTTCCAAGAGTAATTGGATTTATTTCAAAGATAGAAGTTGAAAAAATACCTATAGTAAGAACTTGGATGAATTTCTTACATTGTGTTTTTATGGATAGAAGTAACCTTAGAAAATCAGGTGAGGCAATAATTAGAGGAATAAAAAATTTAAAGGATAAACATTCAATTGTAATATTCCCCGAAGGAACTAGAAGTAAAGGTGGTCCAATAAAAGAATTTAAAGCAGGTAGTTTTAAGTTAGCTACTAAATCTAAATGTCCTATAGTCCCTGTTACCATGGATGGCTCTTATAAGATAATGGAGCATGGGAATGGTCCTTGGATTAAACCTGGTACTGTTAATCTTTATTTCCATCCTGTAATTGAAACTGTAAGTCTAAGCAAGGAAGAGCAAGATGCTCTACCTAAAACTGTTCAAAATATAATTGCATCAAAAATTTCTTAATTTATTCTAAAAGGTGAGTTAGCTTTTAACTCACCTTTTTATTTTTATAACCATATAGACATATAAATTTCTCTGAAGGATTATTTTTCCTTACAAAAAAAATAGAGTACATAGGCAGACCTAACTTCCCACATACTCCATGACACAATAACACAATATTTAAAATTTAAGTAATGACTATTTCTATTGCATATTTTGAACTATTTTTCGTCAATTGTCAATTATATTTTTTTGGTATTTTAAATTTTTTTTAAAAACCCGCTATGAAAACAATATCATTTTGTCTTATTTTGAAAATAAGAAAGTATTTCATATTTTACAATAAATACTTAGTGCATTAATTATCTTTTTGCTATATACTTAATAAAGTCGATTAATTGAGAAATAATTATTTAAATAATTTGAAATAAATAAAAAAATATATGAAAAAAGAGGATACTATATGACGAATTTAACATTTAATGATTTAGGCTTAAAAGAGACTTTAGTAAAGGCCATTGATGATTTAGGCTTTACTACTCCATCTCAAATTCAAGCCGAGGCAATTCCAGTTGCTCTTGAAGGCAACGATATTATAGGGCAAGCTCAAACTGGTACAGGAAAAACAGCAGCCTTTGGCTTACCTATGATAAACAACTTAAAAATTAGAGATGCTATAGGTTCAATAATCCTAGCGCCAACAAGAGAATTAGCAATACAAGTTCACGATGAATTAGTAAAATTAACTAAGTACGAAAAATTAAACATCGTTGCTGTATATGGTGGAGCACCAATTCATCTTCAAGCTAGAGATTTAAAAAGAGCTAATATAGTAGTTGGTACTCCTGGTAGAGTTTTAGACCATATAAGAAGAGGTAACTTACCTTTATCAACAGTAGAATTCTTAGTATTAGATGAAGCTGACGAAATGTTAAACATGGGATTCATTGATGATATGGAAGAAATAATGAAGAGTATTCCTGAGGAAAGACAAACTTTATTATTCTCAGCAACAATGCCACCTCAAATAAAAAGATTAGCTAAAAATTACTTAAAAGAAGACGCTCAACATATAGCTATTGCTAGAAAAGAAATGACTGGTTCTACAATAAAGCAAAACTTCTTTGAAGTTAATGGCTCTCAAAGATTAGAAACTCTTTGTAGATTAATAGATTTTGATAATCCATCAGCAGGTATAATCTTCTGCAGAACTAAAAAAGGTGTTGATGATTTAGTTGCTGCAATGCAAGCTAGAGGATACATGGTTGAAGGTATGCACGGAGATATGTCTCAAATACAAAGAATGAAAACTCTTGCTAAATTCAAAAATGGCTCATTAAAATTCTTAGTTGCTACAGATGTTGCTGCTAGAGGAATTGATGTTGATGGAGTTACTCACGTATTTAACTATGAACTACCTCAAGATATTGAATCTTACGTTCACAGAATTGGTAGAACTGGTAGAGCTGGTAGAGAAGGTACTGCTTATAGCATAATTACTCCAAAAGAATTTGGATTCCTTAGACAAATAAAGAACGTAACTAAAGGTAATATCGAAAAAGGACAAGTGCCTTCAGTTCAAGATATATATAACGCTAAATTTGAATTAATGGCTAATGAAGTCTCAGAAATAATAGAAGCTGAAGACTATTCAAAGTTTGTAGATGTTGCTACTCAATTAACTGAAAGTCATGATTCTGTTAAAGTAATTGCTTCATTACTTCAAAGTCAATTTAAAAACCAATTATCTTTTGATTATTCAAGTGATAAACTTGAAGCACCTGCTTCAAGCAAGGAAAATGATGTTAGATTATTCTTCTCTGCAGGTAGAAGAGATGGTTTAACTATTAAAACATTAATCAACTACATAAAGGATAATGCTAAGGTTGGTGCATCTCAAATAAGAGATATCGACATAATGGAAAACTTTGCATTTGTTAATGTAGATAATACAATTCATAATCAAGTTCTTGAAAAATGTACTGGTGGAAAGATTAACAAGAGAAGAGTTAATGTTGAAGTTTCTACTAATAACAAAAAAAGAAGAAGCAACGGCAATAGAAGTAATAACAATAATAACAGAGGTACTAGCTACAATAGAAAAAAACCTCAATAATAAAAAAGATAAGGAAGTAATAAACTGTACCCCTTGTCAAGGACAGTTTAAAAAAGAGTAGACTAATTTAGAAGATGATTTCTGTATTGTACAGGAGTCATCTTTTTTAAGTTCCATCGTCCTCTAAAATTATTATGGTAGTCTATGTAATTGTCTATTTCTTTGACTAGATCTTCAAATGTTTCACATGTCTTT
>NZ_JADPEL010000043.1 GCF_015667795.1 Clostridium sp. D53t1_180928_C8 | reverse complement strand
TTAATCTTTAAAAATAAATTAATAAATAATAGAAAATTAGATATGTATATTAGATATGGCATAGCTATTATATCTTTTTCATTTTTAGCTTTATATTATATATTAAACTGGCATTATTATGGATTTAATCCTAATACAATCCCCTTACATATATGCTTTATAAGTAATATATTATGTATAATACTTTGCTTTAACAAATCTAAAAAACTATGTAACCTATTATTTTTCATAGGAATATTAGGTGGACTAGCTAGTTTATTATTACCTGATTTATCATTATCATATGAATATTTTAGATATTATCAATTTTATATATGCCATATTAGCATAATATTTATACCCTTGTATTTTTATATAGTTTATGATTATAAACCTAGATTTATAGATTGTATAAAATCATTTGTACTCCTTCAACTTATAGGAATACCCATTGGAATTTTTAATGAAATATATAAAACTAATTATATGTTTATAAGCTTCACTTCTAATTTTGCTGCTAAAAATAATATTCTAGAAAACTTAGGTAATGGATCTTATTATATTTTATATTTAGAGCTACTTGCATTTTTAGCTTTAATACTTTGGTATTTTATAATATATATTGTTTCGAAATTTATAGTAAAATATTAAATCAATCTATAGTAAATAACTAGACACTTTAAACGTTATATTACAATATATGGAGTGATCCCGCAGGTCATATTTAATATTACCAGCGGGGTCACCCTCATTTTTACCATTTATTAAAAATTTCTTTTATACTATTAAGCTTTTCAGCAATTCCTCCAAGAGCCATTACTGCTTGTCCTAACATATCATCACCTTTTACAAGTTTATTTTGATTATATATACTTTTTATCTCTTCATAACGAGATTTTTCCTCTTCAGTTATACAACCAACTATCTCTTTCCATTTAAGCATATTAGCTTCTGCTCCATTAGTTAATGTTTGTGAATCATTTTCGTAGCTTGCAATTATCCTTTGGAATAATTCTTCATCATTCATTATTGGAAGAATTTTTTCTGCTATTTTATTCATATTTCTATAAGAACCTTGAAGCTTAAATGCTGGCTCACTTCTATATTCATCAGCTTGCCCTGCTGAATAGATATATTCTAAATTAACTTTTAAAACAATATCTCTAACCTTAAATAGCTTTTCTAAAACAGAAATATACTCATTTATTTCATCTATTGAATAATTTCCTTCTAAAGTAACATTTTCTCTCTTAGCTCCCTTTGCCATTTCTACAAAGCCATAAATATCCTTTGGATTATTAGCTGTAAGCTTTGAAAGAATTTGATTTGAAGTTAAAGCATTTTCTATATAACTTAATTTAAAGGCTTCTTCATTTTCCATAAGCATATCACCTAAGTTATATACATCAGCTCTATTTGCAAGCATATCTGGAATTCTAAACTTTTCTCCACTTTCTGTATATGGATTACCAGCCATAACTACAGCAACCTTTTTACCTCTTAAATCAAAGGTTTGACCTACACCATTATATACACCATCAATTTTTCTTTGGCCATCACATAATGATATAAACTTTTGTAAAAATTCTGGGTTACAGTGTTGAATATCATCTACATATATCATTACGTTATTCCCCATTTTCAGTGCAATATTAAGCTTAAGAAGTTCTTCTTTAGCTCCTGAATTAGGTGCCATTGCTGGATCTAATGATGTTACTTCATTACCTAAGGATGGTCCATTAATCTTAACTAAATTAATGCCAAGTCTACTTGAAATATATTCTATTAAAGTAGTTTTACCATAGCCTGGTGGAGATAAAAGTAATAATAATCCCATTAAATCAGTTCTTTTATTTTCAGAAGCATCACCTATTTGCTTTGCTAAGTTATCTCCTATAATAGGAAGATAAACCTTATCTATAAGCTGATTTCTTACAAATGAAGTTAAAACCTGTGGCTTATAATCATCTAAATGAATCTTTTCTTTAAATTCTTTAATAAGCTCTTTCTTTATATTTTGGAAGTTAATAAAAGTACTTATACACTCTTCTTTAAATAAGCTTAGCTTTTCCATAAAGGCTGTATATGATAATATATATTCTCCATTACTTATAACAGAATGTGTACCAATTAACCCATTAATTGAAGCTTTAGAATCAATGTAAATTACTCTTTCCTTACTTCCTTCATTATTAATTATCATTACAATAACCTCATTAAGTATTCCATGAATTTCATCTTCATTAAAGTTATTTAGTATTGATAAATCAAAATCACAGTTATCCTTAAAGGCTAAAACACATTCATTTACTAAGTAGTAAAGTCCTTCAATATCACTACTGCTATTTTTTACAGAAGTTAAAAAGTCATTTAATAGATTTTTCCCTCTTAAATTAGTTATAAAGCTATCATATATTTCTTTTGCTTCTTTGCTTACTACAAAGGCTTCACCCTTCATGATTTCTAAACATAAATACTCTGCAGCTTCTTTAAAATCACCTTTATTAAATAATATATTAAGCTTTTCACAAGACTTCATCTTTTCTACTATAAAAGGAATATAATTATCTAATTTAGGACTTGAATTAAAGAATAAGCTTACCTTTGATAATTCCTTTAACCTACCTCTTAAGATTCCCTTTGTTTTATCATCAGCAATACAATTCCAATAAACTCTTCCAAGTGCACGAATATCATTTTTATAAATAAGTAAATCAATTTCCTTATTCATTGTTATAAGCTGCTTTAAAATTTTTGCTCCATCTAAATCATGAACACCTTTTGTATAACCTTCATCATATCTACTTTCCATAAACTTTTGAACAACTACAATTAGCTGCTCTTCTGACATATTATAAAGAGTATCTAAAGACTCAATCTTCTTTTCTTTAGCAGCCTCAAATATTAAGTATGCTAAGTACTCTCCTCTATAAACATCATTATTTTCAGAAACTATACTTTGATTAAATACTTTAGAATATTCCTCTATATTTTGTCCATTAACTTTTTCCCAGAAGTCAGTTCCTGTAATATGATAATACAAGCTCTCATCCTTTTGCACTATAGATAAATCAATAGCTTTAGTATTAACAGAAAACTTATGCTTACCTAGTTTAATAACATTTTCTCCATCAACATATAATTCTTGTCTATCCTTTAATGCTGATATAGCCTCTTCTTTTATCTTTTTTAATTTAGATGAAATTTCATCAGCCTTAACATTGTCACCTAATTCATTTAATGTAGAAATAATATCTCTAACCTTTTCTACCATAATATCAGTAGCTAAGTATCCATTAATTTCATCAAAGGTTTTAAAGCTTGATACTCTATTTGTAATACCATTTAAAATTCTTTCAGCAGAATTAAATTGATTAATAATTCTCTTATTAAGCTTATCTAATATTGCTTGCTTTTTACTTTCAAAGGCATTATAAATTTCTTCTCTTTTTTCTCCAAGTGTTATTACATAATCATCAAATTCGGCAAACTTACCTTCTAGTTCTTGAATCATAATAAGAACTTTATTTAAATACTCATCACATTTATCTACTGTATCGCAAATATCTAAATAATTTACTACTGATTGACTAAGTAATTTAACTTGAGAAAAGAATTGAGTAGACATCTCACTTTTTGTCATCTCATTTAATTTACTAATTAATCTAGACTTACTATTATTAATTAATGAAAAAAGCTTAGAAATCTTTTCAATAATTTCTGTAGTCATAGTTGGATCTTCTATTTTAAAATTACTTATTATTTCAATTAAAAGCTCTAAATCACTAGAAGTTAAATTTATTTTCTTTTCTAGTTCTCTGCCTTCACTAGATTTAACTACAGTTTCAATTTCTCCTTGAAGCTCACTTACCTTATCTTCATAAGGCTTAAGACCTTCTGGAGTAAGTAAAAATTCAACGCATTTTTCTGAGAATTCCTCATTCTTTTCTTTTACATCTTTATCTAAATTATTAACATAATCTAAATCTATATATCTTAAATCCTTTAATGAAGCAATCTTACCTCTAAGGCTTCTTATTTTAGCTAAAGCTTCTACATATTCATCAATTGTATCAAAGCTACCATATTTTAAGTTGTTTAATAACTGTTCACATTCAATGCTTACTTCATCCACCTGTGACTTAGTTGCAGCCTTAATTCTCATTACCTTTTCAAACTCACCAATAGCAAAGGTTGCTGATTCTTTAATAGTTAAAAGTACTTCCTTTAAATTAAATACTACCTTTTTATCAATCCAGAAATATGAATCTATTATTCTTTCACATTCCTTAACTATATCATTGTAAATACTTTGATAACCTTCTTTTTTATCTATAAGCTTACATACAGCCGTGCAGTCAGCCATAGCCTTTACAATATCCTTATTACCTATATTAGATAATTCAGCATCACCATTAACTTCTGCAACATAGTTTTTACCTACATAAGGAGTTTGCCAAATTTGAATCATATGATTTTTTCTTGGCTCCTCTTCACTTTTAACTACAATCATTTCACCATTATTAAAGTGAGCATATCCACTACAAACTATTGGTGTATCAATCTTTTGCTCTATAATATTGTAAGAATAAACTAAATACTGTCCATTATCTATATTATAGAAAATATATTGAAAATCTTCTCCATTAGATGAAGTTACTCTATCATCAAAAACAGAATGACCTTCATTTACATCAAATATTTTATATTCTCCAGATTGAAGATAATATCCCTTAGGGAATATAAGTCCATGATTACCTGGTAGTAAAATACATGTATCCTTTATTGCATCTATTCTTATAATATTTTTAAGCTTATTATTAAATATAAAATATCTATAATTATTTTCCTTATAAGGCTTTATCTTTAATATTATAAGCTGATCTAAATTAGCATAATGAATTTCTGCATCATCTAGTGTTTGATCTTTATCCTCAACAGGCTCAGAGTATATCCCCTTGCCTGTTTCAGTATTATCTTCTACCTTTATAGTTAAATCTCCACCTAAAGTTTCAACAAAGACCTTGTCCACAATTGAAACATGAGGATGCTTACCATTTCTTTGATCATCTCTTGTTGCTCTTACAAAGTTAAATTCATTTTTATTAGTAAATTTAACTTCATGTTCACTTCTGCAATCTACATAAACAAGCTTATTACCATGAATTTCCCACTTAAATACCTTAATATCTGTAGGGCTATTACTAGTTTGAAATATCATATAAAAATATGGCTCTGTTATAGTAAACTTAGCAAAAAAAGTGTTTTTATAATATTTATATAATTCATCAAAATCTTTTATAAATTCACTATCATTAATTAAAGCTAAGGACTGATTAACAAATCTATTATCTTGAAACTTATAAATTGCGAAAACATCGCTTAACTCTACTTTAGACTTAAGGCCAATTAATACGTTATAACCAAATATAAATAAATCATCAACTGGAGCCATATCTCTAGGTACGCAATTATGTTCCGTTATTACTCTTTCATTACCAATAAGCTCTGTTTCTATAGAACCAAAAGCTTCTTTTCTAACATCATTTAACTTCTCAATACGTTCCTTTAAGTCAGTACCTTGCTTTATTAAACGACCTTTAATAACCTCATATGCTCCATTTTCCTCTATACTCTTCAAAACTCTTCTCCTTATTTACGTATAGTTTCTATAGTTTTTGCTGGTAAATTACCTACTCCTGCTTTATTAACTGTTTCTAATAACTTACTTAATACAGTTTTATCTTGTCCTTCTGCATTATTCATCATTTTATTAATTGCACCAGCTATTGAAAGATTTTTAATATCTTCTGATGTGATATTAAATCTATCCATAAAGTCTCCTAATTGCTTTTTAAAGTATTCAGGATCTCCAGTAATAAATGTTTCTTTAATATCAGAAAGAACATCACTATTTTCTACTAATCTATCAATTGATTTACCCTTTGATATTGAACCAATAATTTGGTCAAAGAACATTGTTTCTCCACCAACAATATCAATTTTAGCTGTCTTAAGAGCTTCTCTAATAACTGAAGCTTGTGATTCTGCAATTTCCTTTTGAATATTGATATTTGCAAGTTGGATTTCTTTTTCCTTATCAAGTTTAAGCTTAAATTCTTCATGTTCTCTACCAACTTCATCAAGAGCCTTCATGCTAGTAGCCTTTTCTTTAATACCTTCAGCTTCTGCTAAGTATTTCTTCTTTAAGATATCAGCTTCAATAGTTCCATCCTTTTCTTTAACTTCAACCATTGCAGTATCACCTTTAGCTTGTGCTAATGATTTAGCTTCAATTGCTTTAGCTTCTGCTTCTGCCTTAGCTTCAGTAACCTTAGCTTCTGCAATACCTGTAGTAGATTCCTTTATGATATTTGCATCTGCAATAATCTTAATTGCTTCAGCTTCCTTTTGTGATGCTTTAAACTTAGCATCTGCATCAATAATAGTTTTTTCTGCAATTTTTTCTGCAGCTACCTTAGAAGCTTCTGCAGTTTTAACTTCTTTAATTAAGTTAGTTTCAGCTTCTTCTTCAGCCTTTTTAATAGCAACAGACTTAACTCTGTTAGCTTCAGCCATTACCTTAGTATCCTTAATCTTTTCTTCTTCAACAACAGTATCTTTTTCTACTGCAACTCTTTCCCTTATAATTGATTGGATATTTTTCTTTTCTGTTTCAACTTCTTTTTCCTTTGCAATATTAGCAAGCTCTACTAACTTTTCTTTTTCTGTTCTTTCAAGTAATCTTTTCTTATCAACCCTTTCAGTTTCAACAGCCTCAGTACTTTCCTTAGATTTTAATGCAATTATTACTTGTCTTTGTTTGTTTTGTTCTGCAATTTCAATTTCTTCATCAGCTTTAACTCTTGCCATTTCAGCCTTATATCTTTCTTCTTGTCTTACTTTTTCAGCTTCTGCTTCTTCCCTTGCTTTAATAATTTCAATTTCCCTTTGTTGCTTAGCTTCTGCTTCAGCATTTTGCTTTTCAAGCTCTAATATAGCTTCTCTTGCAGCAACATTTTGCTTTTTAATAACCTTTTCTTTTTCTCTTTCAATTTCATTAGCTAAAATTAATTGCTTAGAAGTTAATTCTGTAATTTTCTTAATACCTTCAGAATCTAAAATATTATCACTCTTTAATTGTTTAATATCAGTTTGCTCTAAATAATCAATAGCTGCATCATCTAAAACATATCCATTTAAATCAGTACCTATTATTTGAAGAATTTCATTTTTAAATGTTTCTCTTTCAGTATATAATTGAACAAAATCAAACTTCTTACCTACTGTTTTTAATGCTTCAGAAAACTTTGCATCAAAAAACTCCATTAATGTTTTAGGATCTGAAGCCTTTGCACATCCTAATAATTGAGCAACCTTAAGTACATCTTCTCTTGTTTGATTAACTCTAACGAAAAATGCAACTCTAATATCGGCCCTTAAATTATCTTTACATATAAGCCCATCTTTCCCTTCTCTGGCTATTTCAACTCTTTTAACTGAAACATCCATAACTTCTGCACGATGTATAATTGGAACTACGAACATCCCTCCAAAACTTACTGTTGGACCACCAACACCATTTCTTACTATAACCTTACCTTGCTCAACCTTATGAAAAAATCTTGCAAATAAAGCAAGTAAACCTCCAACTATTATTACTACAGCACCCACGCTAACTAAAATAACTTGTAACTTGTAATCCATTTCTTTATCCCCCTTGAAATTTGTATATATATTTTAATTTTTTAATTAACTATTTATTATAAGTCTTTACAATGTAATAAATATTCTTTTCATAGTTTTTTTTACTAACATACGCCTCTTCATTTTTATAAAAAGTATCTTCTTTAAATTCCGCTTTTACATTTATTAAAATATTAGCTCCTTCTCTTTCTATTTCTGCTTGACCTAAGCGATTATCCTTTATATCACATAGTACATTAACTAATCTACCAACAACCTCTTCTTCTATCTCAGGAATTTCATTATAGCTTTCTTTAAATATACCTTTAAGTGGTATTGTTATAAGCTTAGCAACAAATAAACTTGCTATAAATAAAGGTACTAATAGAAGTCCATTTATTAATCCTCCTACTGGTATTGGCAATATTTTTAAAAACATTGCTAATATCCAAAATACTAATGATATTACACTTGTTAAAACCATTATTGGTATTTCTTTAAGATTAAAAAAAACTAATATTGATTGAAAACCTTCCATACTATTTCCTAAATCTCCATCTAGTCCAAAATCAAAAAAATCTAAATCTATAATTCCTATTATTACTGTAAGCCAATATATTAAACTTAATATTAGTAACACAGTCGGTATAATATTTACTCCTGTAAAAGCATTTTCGATTAATTCTCTCATTTTCCCACTCCTTTTTTACCACTCTTTAATTTTAACATTTGAATTTATTGTAAACAATGAATATTATTAGTTAAAAATATTTTTATTACCATTTTTATAAATTAATAGATCTAAAATACTAATTAAATTTATTAATATTAAAAATTTTATTAATTCATACTCATTAAAAGTATTTCATATTTTATTAAGTGGTATATTATAACTTATTATAAAATATTTATTAATTCTTTTCAAGTATAGCACCCCACTTTAACAAAAAAATTATTCGCGATTTTTCTACTTTTTTCTACACGTTATTAAAGTATTACTCTATCTTAATTTTCTAGAAAGTTATAGTAAAAAAACCTTTGGGTTACCCCAAAGGTTTTTATTTTATACTATACTTTATGTGAATCTTTGTTATAAGTATATAATTGAACTACTTTACACTACTTCATATAAATTTTATCAATACGTATTTATACTATTGTTCTTTTTCTTATTTACTGTAAATAATGCACCACTTAATATCAAAATAGAACCTAAAAGATATAAGTAAACTGCATTTATTCCACCTGTAGATGGTAATTTACCATTTCCTGAACCTCCGTTATTTGTAGAACTACCATTACTTCCAGCTGAACCTTGATTTCCACTAGATGAGTTGTTGTTGCCTCCATTATTTGGATCTGTTGTTTGGCTATTATCTTCAAGTTCTTTAATTTTAGCTTCTGCATCTTCTAATACTTTTAATACATTTGATGAAATTAACTCCTTTTGTATATCAGCTAATGCTTCATATGCAGCTCTCGCTTCCTTAACTTTATCTTTATCATTAAGTGTTATTTCTTTTGGAATTTTATTAATTAAATCTATTACCTTATTTGCAGCAGCCTTATTTTCTTGTGCTTCAATATTCTCTAAAGTATCTATTGTAATTCTACCTTCAACTTCATAATTAACATTACCTAATGATTCTATATATGATGCTAAAGCCTCATCTAATGCTCTAAATTCATTTTCAGTTGCAACATCACCAAAGCAAGGATATTCATCTCCACCTGCTGCTAAGAAATCATTAGTTGCCACTAAATACTTTTTATTCATATCAATATTTTCGCCATTTACAGTAATTTTAACTACTCTTTCTCCAGATGGTTTTGCATCATCAAAAATAATTTTTAATCCTCCAACTTGAGTAAATCCACCAAGCGATTCTGGATATGATCTTACTCCATGTTCTAGAACTTCTTTAATTTGAGAACCAGTTAAATATTTAGTTACTATAAAGTTTCCAAATGGAAGAACTGAAATTATTTCTCCTCTAGTTATTTCGCCTTCATCAATACTTGATCTTATTCCACCACCATTAGTAATTGCAATATCAGCTTCAGTTTCATAAAGCATTGCATCTGTAATAAGATTCGCTAAATTAGTTTCTTTAGTTCTAACATTTGCTCTTTCACCATCTAACTTAACTAAACTATTACCTACAACTTCTGATAATATTTCAAGTTGTTCATTATCAATAGCTTTTATAGCATCTGTTACTGTACTTTCAGGTGTATAAGTTAATGCTTCTTCTTTATTTATTAATGAAGCTGTTTTTACTTTTATCTTTTTAGTTTCTCTATCAACAACTAATGAAAGTTTACCTAAATTACCTTCATATTCACCAGTACTAACAATCAATGTATTATTTGCAGCTTCATATCCATTTTCAAATACTGTATGGCTATGACCATCTATAATTACATCAATACCTTCAACTGACTCTGCAATCATTGTACTTTGTACTTCACTTGATTCATCTGTTCCAACATGAGCTAAAGCAATAACAATGTCTGCACCTTGTGCTTTTAATGATGTAACTTGCTTTTTAGCACTTTCAATTGGATCAAAGAATTCTATACCAATTACATTATTAGGATTTGTTTTATAAGCAGTTTCTGGAGTTGTTAAACCAAAGAATCCTACTTTAATTCCATCAATTTCTTTTATAGAGTTTGATTTTAATAGTGCCTCATTATCCTTTAATACATTAGCAGAAATAATTTCAAATCCATTTTCACCTTCTTCTGCTAAAGCTGCAAGTTCTAATAACCTTTCATAACCATAGTTAAAATCATGATTACCAGGAGTCATTAAATCATATCCTGAAAGCTTCATTAAGTTTACAATATCTGCACCTTTATTTAATGTTGCAAAAGGAAGACCATGTAATGTATCTCCGGCATCTACTAACAATGAATTAGGTATTGAATTTTTAATAGCAGCAATTGTATCTATACCAATAACTGAACTATCAGCCTTTACTCTACCATGACTATCATTAGTATGAAGTATAGTAATAGTGGCTTCAGAAGCTCTTTCTAATACAACTTCCTTACTATCTCTAACTCTGATTCTATCTCCTTCAGTATCTGTAGAAGCAAGACCTATAGCTGTTACAGTATCACCTACTTTAATATTAGAATTAAACTTTCCAGTTTCAATACTATTATCAGATGATCCAACATATCCATTTAAGAATACTCTTACATCACCACTACCATCATTTATTATCATATATCCTGAATTATCATTTCCTATACTTTTAACTATACCAGTTACAGACACTAATAAGCCTTTAGTAGCCTCTAATGTAGCTTCTTTAGTAGTTAATTTTGTTGGTTCAATAATTTTATTCTCTTCTTCTAAAACTTCAATACTATTTAAGTTAATTTGCTTTTCACCTTCATATTCACTAACAGAACCAATTATTCTAACCTTTTGACCTAAATTTAAATCAATTCCTGCTACTGGGAATATATTAATTCCTGCAGTTTCATCTTGTACATAAATTGTATCAAAGAAAGCATTGCCTTCTTGTGTTCCTGCAGTAACATAACCTTCAATGCAGAATACTTCTCCCATTTCAGCACTACGAACATCCTTAATTGATGTTACTGCAACTTCCTTTTTAGCAGCTTCTAAAATATTTAATACAATATTATAATTTGAATATTGTAAATCTCCATAATTATCTAAGGATGCTTGTACTTCAAAATCAGACATAAAGACAGTTCCACCAACAAATATATTTCCACCACCAGATAAATTTTCTGTAGCTAATGCAACAACTTCACCCTTTGGAACACTTACTCCTGTAGTATTTTTATTAGAATCAAATGAATAAGTTGTATCAAATCCTTTTACAAGCCATGTAGCCTTACCTTCTTTAACAGCTTTTTCATTTAAGCTTACAGAACATCCACTATAGAAACTGTATTCTTGTTCAGCTACTACACCATTTGTAAATTCTGAATTAGTATTTATATTTTTAAATCTCAATCTATAAGATTGTCCTGCATTATTATCATCATCAACTACTTCATCATTATTGATTCTTGTAGTTACATCTAAAGCCTCTAATAACTTATTAATTTGAGTTGAAGATGCATATTCTCCAGTACCATCTTGATAATCTGCAAGACCAGTAACTATAATATTCCCGCCGTTATCAGCATAGTTTTTAACTACCTTAATAAATTCATCACTAAAGCTTTGAGGCTTATAGCTTATACCATTAGCCGTTCCAGCTTTTTTAGCAGGAGCAGTAATAATTAATAATTGAACATCCTTTAATAATTCATCTGTTATTTTATTTGTTTCAATATTTACAGCTACATCTTCACTATTTGCTATAGCAGTAAAGTTACCCATATTATTAGCATAATATCCACCAACATAATCATTAAAATGTGTTGCATCTATAACAACTTTACTTATAACTGAAGGGTCTGATACAGTAATTTTTAATACATCTGTATATGTCTTTTCAACCCCATTTAATGTACCTTTTGCTTTTACATCAATATTAAAGCTTCCTGACGCATTAGGAGTATATTTAAAACTGTAAGACCCTGTGCTTAATGAATCAATTGTTATTTTTTCACTTGTACTATTTATTACTTCACCATCAATTGAATATTCCATACTATTAATAGTTAGTGGGAAATCTTCATTATTATATAAAGAAGTTTCAATAGTAAACTCTTCACCTTTAATTGGCATAGTTGTACTTGCTTCTGTTGTAGAAAGGCCAGCTTTTTCAACTTCACCTAACCATACTGGTGCTGTAACTGCAATATCTTTATCTTCTTGATTTATTCTAATATAGTAATAAGAATAATCTGCTGGTAAATCAAATTCAACAGTACCTTCATTTGAATCTAAAGTTTTACTAGCTATTACTGCTCCACCATTTACTACTACAGAAACTTTTCCTATATTTTCATTATCCTCATCTTTAATATCAACTTTAATATTAACAGTTTCAGGTTTATCAATTATACTTCCCATTATTTCATCATTTAAAGTATAAACAATACTTAAGTTTTCATCTTCTGTTGAATAAGTTCTCATATTTCTTAATGCATCATATAGATTCTCTTCACTTAAATCTTCTGCTAAGATTACAGTTCTTGCAGTATTAGCATTTCCCCATTTACCTTTATGATTATCTTGGTTATTAGTTGGAGCTACATGCCAACCTTTATCTAAGGCACGAGTATAGTAGTCATAAGATGGGAAATATCCACTACCCCTTACTGCACCTTCACCGTTACCAACCTCTATCATTGTAACCAAGCTATCTATTTGCTCATCATATAATGAGAAATCATTAAAATCACCAAAAGTTTTTCCAGGATGGTTTAATTGAGATAAAGATGCTGGAAATTCCTTTAATTTATTATAATAATTTTGTAAGGCATTTGAATCATTATTTGTTAACCCTGATTTATTACGACTTTCAAATCCAGGAGTATTAAATGTATTAATATGACCTATTCCATTTGACCATGTCATTTCATAAGCATAAACTCCTAGGAAGTTTTCATCAGTATATTTTTCTGCTACATTATGAGCATTAACCCATTCAGGACTCATTGATCCATCTTCCATAGAAGCTTCTTTATCATTATCTAATGAATTTGAATGATCTGTAACTGCTAAGAAATCAACGCCTGCTTGATTTTTTGCATAATTATAGGCTTCTTCAATGGAGCCAGTACCATCTGAAATATTTGTATGTGAATGTAATTGACCAAAGTATACATTTAAACCATTAATATTTACTTTTTCTTTAACTGTAATTACAGCTTCTAATACTGAATTATTTCCTTTTATATCAGATATAGAAATAGAAATTTTATGCTCTCCTACAGTTAACTCCTCTTGTGGGGTATATGTTATATACTTATCTCCTATTTCTGCTTTTTCACTTACGTTAATATCATCTATTAAAAAACTTAAGCTATCTTTATTTATTTCTGATTCATCTTTATAACTTACTTTAATAGTAACCTTATTATTTGTAGTAACTAAATTCCCAGGTGTTACTAGAGTTAATACTGGTCCATCCTTATCTTCCTCTGTTTCCCCTGAAGCTTGTGATTTTGTTATGTCACTAGAGCTAGCAACTCTTATTTGATAACTAGTATATTGTGAACATACACCTATAACATCAACTTTATCATCTTTAGTTATTTGCTCTAATTCAGGAATTTTATAAAGATTAATAGTATTTCCTTCATTATCTGTAATAACTGTATTTGATGAAGTATTTATATCGCCAATAGTTACATCTACAAACTTAACTCTTTGTGATTCATATTTTTCTCCGCCATCATTATTTATTATGTCAGTGATTTTTACTTCTTTAGGTTCTGGAAGTGAAACATTTGACGCTTTCTTTTCTATATTAGTATATTGAATTTGAATTAATCCTTTATAATCACTTGGGTTTCCTTCAACAATTACTTCATCACCTATTTCAAACTCATCTTTACCTCTTAATGCAATACCTGCACTTCCATCTTGTAATGCATAATTATATGAACTACCTGATACTTCTTTAAAAATTATTGTTCCCTTTACTTTTACATTTTCAGTAGTTTTTCTTGCTTCTTCTATTGATATTATGTCATTTTCTTCTGGACCTGGATCTGGAGTTTCACTTCCTCCATTATTATAAGAAGAATTTCTAGGTGTTGGTGTTCCAAGATAAAAGTCATCTTTGTTATTATTTGTATCCCACCCATTAGTTTCACCAGTAGCTTGTCCATTATTGTCTTTTCTTTGAACACTATTTGTATTACTCATTTTATCTGTAGGTGCTGTTTCACTTTCATTAGCATTTGAACCTATTCCTACTAAATCTATTGTATTACCATTATTATCAACTAATCTAACTTTACATTCGCTACCAGACATAGAAATATTTCCGATTGCATCTGGAGTATCTAATTCTTCACTTCCTCCAGCTCCTGCTCCTTGCTGTATAAGATAATATCCTCCCGCCTTAATAATCCCTGATAATTCTGTACTTTGATTAAAAGTACCAGCTTTAGATGCATATTCAAATTTCCATCCATCTAAATTAATATCATTTGCAGTTGGATTATATAGTTCTATGAAGTCATTTTTTAATGTAGCTCCACTATTGCCTCCCCCACCATAAACTTCACTTATTACAACATATGTTGCTATGGTAGCATTTACTGCTTTAGTTGGTATGGTAACTAAACCTAATACCATAGTTAAAGCTACAAACAAATTCAAGACTTTACTTTTGGTGATTTTATACATTTTACTCCCCCTTTTGATTGATAATATAATTGAAATAAATAATTTTAATATATAAACTTATTTATTCATTATTAATATTATACTCATCAAAATGGGTATTATGTAAATATTTAACTTTTATTAACTTAATTTAAAATTATTTAACATATAAAAATAGCTAGTAGCTTATTACTACTAGCTATTGATAATCATATTATTTACTAATATTTATATATTTTTAGATACCTACTTATATTAAATATTTTAACAATAACTGATACATATTTTTTAAAGAATCAATATGAGTTCTTTCATATCCATGACTACCTCTTGTACCTGGTCCTATAGCTGCATGTCTTACATTATTACCAGCAGTTATTGCAAAATCAGAATCTGTACCATATCGTGGTGTAAATACATCAATTTCATATGCTATATTACCTTTTTCAGCTACTTCAACAAGTTCTGTTAGCATTTCATAATGATATGGAAATCTTGAATCCATAGCAAATAGAGATACTTTTTTCTCACTTGAAACCTGTGTTGGTGCCACTGGAGCTATGTCTAGTGATATAATATCTTTTGTTCCTGGTGGAAGATATGCCCCTCCATGCCCAATTTCCTCGAACATTGTGAAAAATGCTTTTACATTTCTTTTACATATAACCTTATTTTCTTTTATATATTTCATTACTCCAAGCAAAACCGCTATACATGCCTTATCATCTAAAAAACGACTTGTAATATATCCATTATTCATATGAAAACCTGCATCTAGTGCTATTATATCTCCAACCCTTATTCCTAAATCAATTACATCTTGTTTGCATTTTACATCTTCATCTAACACAAATTCCACATTTCTCTCATAACTTAAAGGTGTATTATTATCTGATTCTGGTCTTACATGTGTACAAGAATGAACCCTTCTTACACACCCTGTGTAAACTTGTCCATTACGAGTATGTAATCTACAAATTACCCCTGTTGCATCTTCTTCTCTTAATCCACCTACCTTAGCTACTACAAGAGCACCATTCTCCTTAATATAACGAACCATTAACCCAATATCATCTCCATGTGCCATAATTACTAAAGGATTTCCTTCTCCACCAATATCCGCAATTAACCCACCTTTATGAATCTCTTCACTTCTTGCATTTAACCTTTTCATTTCACCTACAAGGTAATTTTGAATTGGACGAAAATATCCTGTTGTACTATCAATTGATAGTAACTCCCTTAACTTTTTCAATACATATTCTTCATCAAATTTGAACATTCTCTTTCTCCCTACTATATATCTTTATACATATTATACCATATTTTATAGTTATTTTCTTTTACTACTCATTTACGATTATCTTATTTAAATGTATGATTTTATTTTTTTTAATTAAATAAGACTTCTAATAAGTAAATTCTCTTACTTTAATTTGTATATTTATCTTAATATTGATTAAAATAAGTTTTAATATGAATTTATGGAGGCACTATGAAATCAATTATTAATCCTAATCTCTATCATGGTAAAAATAAAAAAAATAACTTCTTTGAAGGCTGGTATTTTAAGATTGTTTCTAAAGATAAAAAAGATACCTTTGCCATAATACCTGGAATTTCAATGGGAAACTCTCAAAATAATAGACATAGTTTTATTCAAATTTTAGATGGTACAAATAAACTTTTTAATTATTGTAAATTTCCATTTACTGATTTTTCATACTTTAATACTCCTTTTTCTATTTCTATTAGTGATAATATTTTTTCTTTAGATCATATTGTATTAAATATTAATATAGATAATATTTCACTATTTGGTGAACTGAAGTTTAGTACTCCCTATACCTGGAAAGATTCTTTAATCAATCCTGGTAGTATGGGGTTTTATAATTATTTAACCTTTATGGAGTGTTATAGCCAAGTGTGCGTCTTAGATGGTGATATTTCTGGTTATTTAAATTTTAATAATAAAAAGATAGACTTTAACGGTGGAAAAATATATATTGAGAAGAATTGGGGAAAAAGCTTCCCTATAGAATGGCTTTGGATTCAAAGTAATACTTTTAATGATAATAAAGCTACAATAACATGCTCAGTGGGGGAAATACCTTTTCCTATAAGTAACTTTCGTGGATTTTTAATTGCTGCCACAGTAGATAAAAAGTTTTATAAATTTACTACTATAAATAGAAGCAAACTTAATTTAATATTAAATAAAGATTCAGTAGAACTTACAGTTACTAATAAAAATTTAACTTTATTTTTAAAAACAGAAACAAAAAATAGTGATTTTATACTTTGTTATGGTCCAAGGAATGGTGAGATGTCACCATATGTAAGAGAAACACTTATAGGTAAGCTTTATATGAAATTATATAATAATAAAACTAATGAATTAATATATGAAGGCTTCGGGGAGAATACTGGTATTGAATATGGTGGCAAGCTTATGAATAATTAATTTATATTTTTATAGAAAATAAAAACCAGTGTCAAACTTATAATTATCATAAATTTGACACCGGTAAACTTTAAATTACAATATATTTTTTCTAATTATTATTTTCTTTTTTTAGTCATTGTAGCTCCAATCATAGAAACTGCTGTTGCAAATAAAACTGTTGTTGCTGCTGATGCTCCTCCTGTCTTAGGTAATTTACCACCTTTGTTTGTATTATTATTATTATTTGATACATCGCTACTAGCTACATTATTACTTTCGTTATTTAAGTCATTAGAATTGCTTCCAGAATTATTGTTATCTGTTGGTTTATTAGTATTGCTATCCTTCTTCACTAACTCACTTAAAGCTAACTCAAGCTCTTTATTAGCTTTAGCAATTTCTTTTTCTGTAGCTTCTTCATTTGAAAATACACTTCTTGCCTTTTCTAAATATTTATCTAATGTTCTTAAGCTCTTTTCAGTATATTTGGATTTATCAATGTTTTCTGCTTTATTTATTAATTCTTCTAGCTTGTCTTTATTTGGCTTTAACCTTAAATCTAAAAATGCTTTAATCAAATCTTTATAAGTCTTTGCTACTTCTGCTTCTAAAGCATTTTCATCTGCAACTACTAATTTTGCAATTTCTAATTTCTCTTTTAATTTATTCCAAGTTTCATTAATATACTCTTCCTCATTTAATTTGCTTATTTTATCAATTAATGAAATAAGAGCTTCTTTATCACCTTTCTCAAATGATAGCATTTGCATTACTTTACTTAACCTATCAAATGAACTATTTATTTGTTCTTGAGTTGCATTAGTATTAGTTAATAAAGCTTCAGCCTCTTCTAATGCAGCCTTAAATTCTGTAACTACTGCTGGTACAACAGCTGAAAGTTCCTCCTCTGTTATCTTTTTAGCCTCTTGTATAGCAATTTCTAAATGTTCCTTAAATACATCTACAACTTCATTTTTTAATGAATCAATAGCTGCCCTCAAATTAGCTTCTACTATAGTAGTATCTATTGAATTTTCTACATATGCTTTTTGTGCTTCAATTAAAGCATCAACCATATTAGAAACAAGTGTTAAATTTTTATCTGTTATATCTAATTCTTCTCCTTCAATAATCATATCTTTTAAGATATTTGATTCTTCTATTTGTTCATATGTGAAATAAACTTCTGAAATTTGATACCACTTATTAGCATTTTCCTTAATTACTAATCTTACAGCTTTAACTGGAGTAGTTTCAAAAGAAATAGCTTTTTTATTTACATCATCTGTAGTTAATGTTCCAACTTTTGTCCATTCTCCTTCTGCTGATTTTATTTCAATATCTGCATTAACAATAATATCTTCTCCAACATCAGATGGATAAACAAATTTTAATCCTGACATATTAAGTTCCATTGGGAATGAAAAAACAATTTCATCTCCTATATTTTGATTATCAGCAAACCAAGATTTTGTATTTAAATCTCCATCAACCATTCTTTCCGGTGCATAAGTTTCTGGTGGAAAGTATGGTCCTTGCCATGAAGCTCCTGAATGTGTATATGTTGCATCAGTTGCTGTAATTGCAGGTGTATTTCCATCCTTTTTTGTTAAATTTTCTTTTGCATTTTTTATGCTATTAAAAGCTTCTCTCATTGAATCTATAGTAATGTTACTGCTATCTAATACAGTTTGTCCATTTTCAATAGCGCTTAAATATTCATCATATCCTGAAACAAATCCTTCTCCTTTAAGTGTGTATTTTGTTTCAATATATAAAGGGTAATAATCTAAAGAGACTGTCTTTTTCTTAGCATTTAATAATTGTTTTAATGCTTCATCTACAGCAATTTGTTCACTTTCTTCAGCTTCATAAACTTCCTTTGCTATTGCTAAAGCTTCTCTATAATCATTATAAGTTTCTCTTATATAGTTATCCTCATTTAATGAATTTTTAACTTCTTTTTCTAGTTCTGTCTTATCACAATATAACTCATACGTGAAAGTATAAGTTTTATCTTCCTTATCAAAGCTTCCAGATACTATTTCTTGTGATATTAAACGATATCCATAAATTTCTTCGGCTTCGAATGTATAATCTTTTCCTATAGTTCCATACTTTACAACATCATCTTTTAGACTCTTCCCAGTAGTGCTTACATATTTCAATGTTACTTTACCCAAATCCTCAGCAGGTACTATTTCTCCTACTGAAGGTAATTCTGAACCTTTTTCAAACCCTGCAACATTACCTAATATCTCATAATTTTTCTTAAAATTCTCTAAAGTTGTAATTGAGTTACTTTTAGTATTCCATGACTTAGTAGCTAATGAGCGTAATTCTTTTGAAATATCTTCTGTAATAACATCTTCATCTACTAAATTGGGATTATCACACCAAATAGCCATTGAAGATCCCTTAATTACACTAGAATCATCAGCTATTGTATTTGATTCAAATTTTCCTGGTGTCCATTGTTCAAATATTCTCTTGTCTTGATTTAAATAATCGAATGAATGTTGCTCACGACCATCTGTTGGTTTACTATTACGTAATACATAATAAAAAAATCCTGCATTTACATTATAAATATCAGTATGACCTTTATTTATAATTGTATTTAAATTCGCAATATCTCTATTCCATCCCATTTGTGACCAGAAGTCAACTCCAATATAATCATGAATCTTTATTGTTTGTGGTTTTTCATAATGAGAATTTTCACCGTAATAAAGACCATCATTCCATACTCTAGGTTTAAATCCACCTTCATATACTAATTCTGCAATTTCATTAATATAGTTAGCTAACGCATCTTGCCAAACAGCATTTGGTCCAAATTTTTCTTTTGCATAACTATCTAATACACTCTTGTATTCTGTAGTAAATGGTGGTCTATCAAACTCCATATATTCATCTCCACCAATATGGAAATCAGTACATCCTTCAAATAGCTCCATATACTCTCTATATAAGCTTTTAAAGTATTCTACTGCTTCAGGATTTGTAACGTCTAATCCACCATCAAAATGAGTTCCCTTATTACTTATTTGACCATACTCTGGATGTGATTTTAAAATATGATTCACGTGTCCTGGAGTATCAAAAGATGGAATAACCTTCACTCCATATTTTCTAGCCTCTTCTATTATTTCTCTTACCTCTACTTTTGTAAGATATTGATCTGATACTATTGATGGATCTGTTTCACATTCAATTCTAAACCCCATATTTTCAGAAAAATGTATTTGAATAGTATTCATTTTCATATAAGACATTTCTCTAATTTGACGAATAAACCAATCCTTTGAAAAATATTTTCTACCACAATCAACATGTAACCTTCTTTCAGCTACATCTGGGTAATCAACTATTGTTCCATATGCTAGTCCCTTATTAGTAAGCATTAAATTTTGTATTGTTCTAAGTCCATATAAAACAGCATTTTCACTTGCACCTGTTAACTTTACTCCACTCTCATTAATATCAATACGGTAAGCTTCTAAACTTGTAGACTCATTAGTTATTTCACTAACATCAGAAATATTAATAAGAACATCACTGTTTGATACTTCACCTTCTCCACTATAAACCATAGCTAATGCATTAGATACAATTCCCTTTTCTAAAAATTCAGCATTAACAAGTTTTATAACTTCCGCTAAACGTTCATTAGCAATATTTTTCTCATTTGCTAATATAACTAACCTACTATCAGCAGTTAAGCACCAAGTCTTCATAGAAGAATCCACTTGATAACTTTGTAAAATTGGATTTACCATAGTTGCTAACTGTTCATTTGCAACTATACTACTTTCACTATGGATTTCTTTATTCTCTACTGCATGTACAGTTGTAGAACAAAACATAGTTAAAGTCATTAGTGCACTTAACGTTCTTTTCCACTCCCCATTAGAAATAAACTTTTTTCCAACCATTTTACCTTTCCCCTTCCACGTTTCTTTATTTATCTTCTTAAAGATATTTCAATTACATAATACCATCTTATGTAAACCCTTGTAAACTTTTACATCAAATTGCGCAATTTAGTTATATTTTAGCTATAAATTTATATCATTTACGAGTATTCTATTTAAAAGTATAATATAGAATTTTTTTTCTTTATACAAAATATAAAACAAACTAGGAATTTATTAGCCACTATTTACAGGTAATTTTAATGCTTATGATAGTAATTCATATTAAATAAAAATGTATAAAAAATATCTTAATAAATTAAACAAAGTGCTAGGCATATTACAGTTTATATACCTAGCACTTTGTCTCTTAAATTTTCTAAAACATATTTAATAAACTATCTACTTTTCTCTTTGTCTTATCTATTACTTTCTTTACTCCAATCTATAACAACAACTGGTTTAATTAACTCTGCTGGCTTATCCTTCATAAGCATTAAGGCCTCTTCTATTTTATCGAATCCTTCAAATTTATGAGTTATAAGTTTACTAGTATCTATCTTTTTAGTAGCTAATAATTGAGCCATCTTTTCCATTTTTAATCTTCCACCTGGAGTAAGTCCTGCATTTATCCTCTTATGGCCCATACCTACACCCCATTCAACTCTTGGGATTTTAATATATTCACCTTCTCCTAAGTAATTTACATTCCCTATAGCACCACCAGCTTTTAACATTTTAACAGCTTGATCAAATGTGTTAACATCTCCACCCGCTATTATTACCTTGTCTACACCTTTTCCATCTGTGAGAGCAAGAACCTGTTCTACTATATCACCTTTTTTGTAGTTTATGATTTCAGTTGCTCCATATTCTTTAGCAATTTTAACACAATTAGGTCTAGAACCTACAGCAAATATATGAGATGCACCCATTTTATTAGCACCTTGAACTGCCATTAATCCAACTGGTCCTATACCAATTACACAAACAGTATCTCCTAATTTAATATCTGCAAGTTCTGCTCCGTGAAATCCTGTTACTACCATATCAGATAACATAACAGCTTCTGCTGGATCAATGCCATCTGGTAATAAAGCTAAGTTTGCATCAGCTTCATTTACATGAAATAATTCTGCAAATACTCCATCTTTAAAATTTGAAAACTTCCATCCTGAAAGCATTCCACCTGAATGTTGAGCATATCCAGACTGTGCTTCTATAGATCCCCAATCTGGAGTTATTGCAGGTACTATTACCCTATCTCCTACTTTAAAATCTTTAACTAATTCTCCTACTTCTACTACTTCACCTACAGCTTCATGACCTAATATCATATCATGTCTTTCTCCAATAGCACCAGCCCAAACTGTATGTATGTCTGATGTACATGGCGCTACTGCTATTGGCCTAACTATTGCATCTAATACTCCACAAACCGGTGATTCTTTTTCAATCCATCCAGTTTGTCCTATACCTAACATTGCAAATCCTCTCATATTTAACAACTCCTTTTTTACCCAGTTTATATCGTTTACATTATACCACATTTTCAAGTATAAATATATAATTTAAAAAAACTCCATCTGCCTTTTTTATATTTTTTTATCACTCCTTAAATGTTTATAAAAATCAGGACCACCCGTAAAACGGGTGGTTTGCTCTACGCCTATAAGGCTCTGTTACTGGCCGTGCTACTCGCACGTC
>NZ_JADPEL010000042.1 GCF_015667795.1 Clostridium sp. D53t1_180928_C8 | reverse complement strand
TTTATTAGCTCTACTTCAACAACCATTGCCTTTAACTTTTTTACCTGTTCAATTGTCAAAAATATTCACTTCCTTCGTAATAATTTCAAACTATCCAATAAGTTTTTTTAATATATTAACTTTTTCTTTACCTTTTTGAGCTCTTATACTCTTCCCATCACTAACAACCGGTGTACACATTTCCATTAATCTGTCATAAGTTCTTTTGTGATACATATCCTCAAGATCATTAATATTAATGTTTGTTGTTATAATTGTTGGTAATGAGTTTCTATACCTGCTATCAATGATGTTATATATTCTAGATGCTGACCACTCATTTTTTTGTTCAGTACCTAAATCATCAATTATTAATAAATCGGCGTTAGATAAACTTTTTAGTACAGTTTCTTCTCCCTCTTTACCATAAGAAGAATATGTCTCCTTTATTCTTTCAAGCATCTTATTAATACTTACACAAATTGTTGGTATTCCTTTTGGCATT
The DNA here is from genome assembly GCF_015667795.1 of Clostridium sp. D53t1_180928_C8. Lineage (GTDB taxonomy): Bacteria > Bacillota > Clostridia > Clostridiales > Clostridiaceae > Clostridium. Next base: position 23,228 of record NZ_JADPEL010000042.1, on the reverse strand, counting down.
AAATAATTAGCTATACAAGCTGTTGCATGAGTTTTACCATTACCAGGTGCTCCGTATATTAATAAACCTATATTATTTTCTTTAGCTTCATTAAAGTTACTAGCATATTTACTGCATATCTTAAAAATCTTTTCTGAACCAATATCGTGATTCCAATTTTCAAATGTACATTTTTTAAACTTTTCATCCATCAAACTATTTTTGAATATGCTATTCAATCTTATTTGCTTTTCTTTATTCTCATCTTCAATAGCTTTTTTCTCTAGTTCCTTTTTTCTACAACTGCAAACTATAGGAACTCTTCTAAGAACATTTAGAATTACAATATCCTTTTGAATTGGATCTCCGCATTTTTCACAAGTTTTTATAGGTGTATCATAGTCCAATCCATTCTGCAGGTTCTTCTCTATTGTTTTTGCTAGTAGCTCCGTTTCCATTACCTTCATTCCTTCCGTTTGAGGTCCAATTTTGTAATATTCCTAAAACATATTTATAATTATTAATTTTCCCTCTGTTCATAGCTTCAGTAGCTGCATCCATTAACCACTGCTTGTTATATACTTCTATATCTGCTGATATTTGCTCCATTAACATAGCCGTTACTGCAAATCCACATTTTTCAAAATGTTTAAATATATTTAAATTTCCTTTAAGACTACTACAACTATTATCTATATTAGTAGTTGTTGTTTTGGATTTAGGATTATGGTTTTTGGTTTTTGGTTTATGGTTTATGGTTTTGTCCGCCTCTCGTTCGCTAGTCGTTGACGTATCGTCCGACGTATCGTTATTTAATTTGGACAAGTAATCTTCTATAAAGCTCTTAATAGCTGGATGTTTAATATGAGCAACTATTTCCTCAATCAAACTAATATCATCAATTTTAGACAAGTCTTTCTTTATACAGTCAAGCATTGGCTTGCCTCCTCGATTTAAATTGTACTTGCCATAATGGACAATACATAATTCCTTTGTGTTCTCATTATATTTAATTAATTTATGATAATTTATAAATCTATCCATTAAACTGTTTATAGATTCAATGCTATATCCTAAATCAAAAGCCATTTGTTTTTTTACTATCCTATAAACTCCTATCATATTGGTACATGGATTAGTTAATAAGTATAAATAAAAATATTTATCTTCTGGCGTCATTTCTTCCATCACCTTAGGATCTTGCCAAAACTCTGTGTATACTAATCTAAATGGCATTTACCTTCCTCCTATCTAGCAAGGAGCCTAAGCTCCAAGCCATTAATTAAATGGTGTATCTTCAAACATATTTTCTTGCCCTATTTCAACCTCTTTATTTGCAGATTCATTTTTATATTCTGCATCAACTACATTTTCAGTTTCTGGGTTATCTACATACTTTAAATCTTGATGTGTTAAATCTTCTACATTAGATATATCTTTATCAACTACAGCTTGATCAGCCTCTATTGCCTTTTGCATTTCTACTGATAAGATGCCCCACTTACTTAATCCATTTTTTAATACTGTTTTCTTTGCCATTACATCAAAATCTGTTTTCCAAGGACCATTATTAAATGTTTTTGAAAATCTCTTACCATGTTCTCTGACTTTTTCAATTGGCCAATAAATAGTTTTCTCAAATCCATTTATTAATCTCATAAAAAATGCATATCCTATAACCTTGTCAGATGTTTTAGCTTCAACATTAAGTTCTAAATCCTCTGTTAAAGGATTGAAATTAACTAATTGCCCTTCATATATTTCCACTACATTTAAATTTTTGTATTGCCCTGTTCTTAATGCCAGTTGAATATATCCTTTATATCCAATTTGAAATTGTGCTTCTTTACCATATGGAATTACCCAAGCAAATCCAAACTCCTTATTTATTGGTAAATCTAATGTAGCTGCTAACAATGCTGCATTAACTACGCTATAGCCATCTACCTTAGCAAATTTATTATCACTGTTATATAAGGCTAAGATACTAGACATAAATCCTGGTGCTTTTTTACCTAATATTTCAGTAAATCTTTTTTTCATATTTTCATTTGCTAAAATATTCTTTGGATGAACCATAGTTTGTAAATTTTGATTTTTATTTTGATTATTTGCAACTAATCCTCCATTTATATTTGCCATTTAAATCATTCCTTTCTATTTGCATTTAGTAACTCTCATGTTTACATATTCTGTTGTTCCGTTAAGTATTGCCTTATAAGTTTCTGGATACTTCTCCTTAAGTATCTTATTATCTAACTTATCTCTGGTAACTACATATCTACTTAGTTTGTAATTACCATCAGTTCCTTTTTTACTATTTCCTAATTCTAAGAAAATTTCTTGTTTAAGTCTTTCCTTTTCCTTCTCTAATTCCTTAATCTTTTCAGATACTTCATTGTATTGGGTTAACTTGTTATCAGTTATGTCAACTTCTTCACCATCTGATAAAAATTGTTGTTCTAATATTTCATCAGTTTCTTTCTTTATTCCAGTTGGAGCTGGTGGTATCTTAGGAGCTATATGATTATTCCAAAAATCTTTTCCTATCTCCCTTAAAGCCTTAATATCATCTTCATTTCTAGGTATTACTTTCCACTTAACTTCTTTTCCTATAAGGTATATAATTAGAAAATAATTAAGATTTGTTATAGCCATGTAATGATATATTTGACAAAGGTATTCATCTGGTATTTCATCATCATTCCAATTGTTTTTGGAAAACTCGCCTGCAGTTTTAATTTCAACTCCTATCAATTCATCCTTTGGAATAAACTTAATTTCAGCTGTATTTCTATTTTCCCAATAGATATAATCCTCATTAAATTTTGCTAATCCATCAATATTAGCTGATAAGAAAGGAAGTTCTTTATCTATCATCATAAATGGATAATTATAAACTTCTACTTCTATACCTGTAGTTTCTTTAAAATCATCTATGAAAAATTCCTTAATTACATCTTCCATCCTAGTACCAAACTTAGTGTGAATATTGCCTTTAAATCTTTCAACTAAACCTAACTTTTCATTAAACACAGTTAAAGATGATCCATATTTACTTAATCCTGCTATCTTAGCTATTTCACTACCACCAATAGTTTTTGACCTTTGGTTGTGCCATTCTGTTCTATCATCACTATCAGTTCTTGTATCAAATACTACTGTTGCTGTAGAACTAAATAATTCTTTATCCTCTATGTCTTTAATATCAAATTTCATTTACTTTCCCCTTTCTTACTTTTGCTGTTAATGCCTTTTCAATGCTCCACCCTAGGTATATTCTTCTTTTCAAAACATTATAAGGTATATTAAATTTTTCTGAAGCTTCAGCTAAACTATAAGTTTTACCTTTGTAGTTTAAGTTGTGATTTGTACTTTTGTTATTACCTTGAACCTTCATGGTTACCCATCTGCAATTTTCTTTAGAATATCCTTTTGTGTTATCTATCCGATCTATAGTTAAGCCTTCTTTATAGGTAGAATGCATGTCATTATAAAAGTTTTGAAATACCCTCCATTCATTTGATACAGTTATTCCCTTTTCTCCATACCTTGAATATGAACTACTGTTAGGATTATGACATCTCATAACCATGCTATTCCAAACACCATAGAACTTAGTACCTGACATTTTATGACTAGTATTTCTTTTCTCTGGTAAGTTTTTTGCAACTTTTTCTTTCACCAGACAACCACAACTTTTAGTTGCTTTTGTTTTTGATGTTAGGTATGAACCTTTAATTGTTATTTCAGTACCACAATCACATATACAATTCCAATATGTGTATCCATTTGTAGTATGTGAGAATTCAATAACAACTAATTTACCAAATCGATTTCCAACCAATGATAATCTCTTACTCATAACATTATCCTATCTTTTCAACTTCTACTAAGTTACTTTCAGTATCTGTTACTTGAGTTACAAAGTATTGATATTCATCTGCAGTCATTTCTTCAAGTAATTCATTTTGTGACTTCTCATTAATCTTTTCCCATCCATCTAGGCAAATTAGTTTAAGCACTCCACATTGAGCTTTTGCCACTCTCATCGCTAATCTAAGCTTTTCACCTGAGCTTAATCCATCAATAAGAACATCATTAATTCTTACTCTTCCATCTACATCAACTGAAATTCCATCTATAGGCATCTTAGCAGTCTTAAGTAATTCTCCTGGTAAATTTCTAGCCTTTTCTATTTTTGATGTTAATTCGCTAGAATAAGCTTGTTTAGAAGCTAATATTCCATCTCTAATTTCAATGATTCTATCCCAATCTCTTAAGTATCCTGCCATTTCAGCAACATGATCTGCCTCAGTTTGTAATGGTTCAATATCAATAGGTTGATTTTCTTTTAAGTAAGATGATGCTTTACCTATTCTGATTTCCTCTTTTTCAATCTCATTAGCTACCTTTTCATCTACTGCTAACTTTTCAGATGCTTCTCTTTCATCTAATCCTTTAAGTTCCTGCTCTTTGGTTGCTATTTTATTTTTGTTTATAGCTATAATGTCTTTTTGCTCTTCTACTGCTGCTAATAAATCTCTTTTCTTTTCATCCTTAAGAATTGAATACTTCTGTAATAATGCTTGATATTCTGATTCAAGTTCATTATCTAGCTTATTTAATTCATTTTCTAAAGTATTATTAGAATTATCTATAAAGTTATTAGCTCTCTCAATTTTGCTATTAGATAATGAGATGATGTCATTTATATCTTCTCTATACTCTTTATAAGTTAGAGTTATATTAGCTTTTTGTTTTTCTCCTCTAGCTTTAATAGTTTCAACTTTATCATTAAAGCTTTCTTGAAGATTTTTAGCCATATCAATTAATCTATTTATTTCTTGTGCTTCAGTTACTTTTTTATAGTAATCACCTATTTTAACTGATCTCCACTCTTCTCCATCATATTCTGCTGGAATATCTTCATATATCGCTTTAATTCTAGCCTCTAACTCCTTAACTTCTCTATTGACTTCTTCCCTTACTTTGTAGTATTTTTGTTCTATACTCTTAAGAATGAGTAGAATGTGTTGTGAGTAGTCGATATCGTCCACTAGGTCGCCAAACCAATTTACGATATCTTCTTCACTCCAACTAATTTCTAACATTGATAATAATGATTTTGTTTGCTCTTTAACTGAAAGATTTACCCAATCTAAAGGTCTAAATATATTCCCATTTACTAATGTTCTTAAAAACTTTTCTGTACTTGGTACACCTTCATCTGATTTTCTAACCTTAAGATAATCGCCTTTTTCAGTTCTTAATCTTCTGTCAATTTCTAAGCCATCATCTAGCTCAACAAATAACGTTGCTTCTTCTTCACCATGTTTTATAACCTCTGTTCTTCTACTCTTATTAGTAAAAGTCTTTTCTATAGCTTCTATTACAGAAGTTTTACCACTTCCCATAGGTCCTTTAAATATATTTACTTTTCCTGGTTCTAACTCTAATTCATCAACTCCTAAAAATGAGTTAACTTTTAAAAATGATATCTTTGACATTTAGCCACTCTCCTTATCTTAAATTTTCTTTTAATTTCTTTTATACTTACTAATAATAAAGTAATACTTCCAACTAAAACTGAAACTACAATCGGCATTACAAAAAAGAATATCCCCCAATAATTAAATCCCATATTAACCCCCTACTTTTTCAATTAATGAACCTAAAATCGTTTGAGTTTCTATCATAATCCAACGTTGATTTGAATTTCCTATTTCAACATTATCTTTTGCTTTAGTTAATAACTCATAAAGCTCATTAGCTTTTTCTAATATCTCATCCACCCCCCTCACCTCCTTTACAGTAGTTAATTATGTTAAGTTAACTCTCAAAGGCAAATCCGCCTCTTAACATTAGTTAGCTCACTTTTCTTTCCTCAGTTTTAAGCATTTCTAATAACTTTTCGCAAGCCTCTGAACCTAACTCATTAAATAATATTATTGCTAACCTTTCATTATATAGCTGTTTAGAATAATCACTTATTTCACCATATATAGTAACTTTAATCCCATTCACTATGGTTTCTTTTACTACCTCACTCATAAGCGTCCTCCACTCTTTCTCTTTTTACTTCTAACATTATATTCATCTGTTCTTATAACTGATACAATCTGATACTTACATCTAGGACATTTAATTTCATATCTTAAATATCCATTTAACTTAATCTTCAAAAGTAATTTATTACATTTTGGACATTTTATTATCATTTGTAATTCCTCCAAATATTTAATGCCCATTCCCCTTTTGTTATAACTTTTTACCTAAAGCCTCTGACTCTATTTCTCTTTTTACTTCATTTAAAATTGTCATTGCAACAAAAGCTGTTACATCTCCTTTTTTTAGAACACTTTTTATTTCCTGTTTTAAACTTTCCCATTTTTTACAATTCATTAATTCTCTCCTAATAAAACATTGATAATTGTTGAGTAGGTCTATCTAATTTAATAACTCTTATACTTTCATCAATTATATGCAATGAATCTCTTAAATCCTCAACCGGGATATCCTCCCATTTAGTTGCTCCTAATTTCAAAAGAACTCTTTGCTTCACTAGTTCATACTCATCATTAACCTTAGTAATTCCTAAACGTTTCTTTATATAACTACTTATATTATTTTTTTCAAGTGATGATGGTCTATAATAATCAGAACACTTTTCTTCAATTTCCTTTATCTTTATAGATACTATTTCATTTATTTCACTTCTCATAAGTTGGAACATTTTTTCTTGACCTTTAAGTTCCGTCATATAACTTCCTGTTTTTCTTATAGATGGTAATACTTCTGATGTTACCCACCTTTTAAATTGCTTTGCCTTTGGCATATCACTCCTTAGTATTAACGAATAAAATCCACTTTCATTTATTAAAATAACTTCTCTATTTTGACCTGACAGAACGATTCGTTCACTCAGCTTATCTTCAATATCAACATGATCCCTAATAGCTTTTGCAGTATTTGAGTATCCTAAAACTTCTGCAACATCTTTACCAACTAACCATCCTTCTCCATTAATCTCTACTGCTCTTACTTCTAAATCTAAATCTTTATTAACAAATAATTTAACTCCTTCTTTTCTCTTATGCTTTTCAATTTTACTTTCCATCTATTCCACTCCTTCTCTTAATATATTTTTTAAATCATTAGGCATAGCCCTATTTCTCTACTTACCAATGCGCTTTGAATTTCCTCAACCATTTTATTGACATTTAGTATTTTATCTATATAGGGTCTTTTGTTTAGTGCTATTTCTTTTATCTTTTCTGGATGCAGTACATCAATTACGATTTGGAAATATTTAAATTCGTTACTAGCCATATCCCTATAAAACTCATCTCTTAACTTCTTTTCTATATTAGTTCTATATGCTATATCTCTTAATTTTTCTTGATTTCTAATAGCTCCACTAGTTAAATAATTTGAAGTAATCCAAGCTAGAATTTTCTGAACTTCTGTATTATCCCTAAGAATATAAAGTAACATTTTTGTATCTTCATGTACCTCATTAGAAACAATAAGCATTCTATCCAATATTGATTTTGCAAATGGGTCAAGTATACTTGTTTCCTTTAACTGTCTTTCTACTACTTTTAGAGTATCCTCAACGCCTTGGTTATAAGAACACATTTTTCTTCCTCCTTTTCCCTTAATATTTTTAAATTTTTAGGACAAACTATCTTTATAAACTTGAATTTAATTCAAGTTTATCATCAAAAAAAATTTCTATTGTCTCTTCAGCTGATAATTCAAAAATTTTTCTTATTAAATTAATTTCTGAAGCTTTAAATTCAATAATTCCATTTTCTTTTTTAGAATAGGAGGTTGAATCAATATCTAAGATTTCAGATACTTTTTTTTGAGTTAAACCTTTTTTTACTCTTTGAGATTTTAATAGATTAGATTTCATCTTTTCACCCCTTAACTTGAATTTAGTTCAAACTCTATATCTATATAATATTGAATTATATTCAAGTTGTCAACTGTTTTTTTAAAATAATTTGCTTAATATTCAAGTTTTATTTCTTTTAATTCAAGTTATTGTATAATTAATTTGAATGGAGGTGTTGATATGAGTACATTTAGCAAACGCTTAAAAAGCTTAAGAAAAGATAAACGTCTTACTCAAAAACAATTAGGAGAACTACTTTTTATAGACGATACTTCAATATCAAAATATGAAAATGAAAAAGCTATGCCAGAAAATGAATTGTTGCAGAGAATTGCAGATTTCTTCGGTGTATCAGTAGATTATCTTCTTGGTAGAGATGAAAATCCTAATCCTACCTCATCTCCAGAAATGTTAACTAAAAAAGAAAAGCTCGATATAGAAAAAGAGGCTTTACAAATGATAGAAAATATAGATAAAGCTAAAGTAGTTGAATTCTGTGGTAACCCTGCTGATGATGAGGATAAAGAATTTTTAAGATTAGCATATCAAAAATTTTTAAGTGATGTAAGGGTATATAACAAAATGAAATACACACCTAAAAAGTACAAAAAATAATTTATAAAAGGGAGCATAATTTATGAGATCTAGCTCAAATAATTTTGAAGAATATTATAGTTTATATGAAAAAGCTAGAGATTTAGAAAAATTAAATAAAGTAGATGAAGCATTAAATATATATTTATCTATTTTAAATAACTATGAACCTTGTGGTATCTCTTATTATGAAAGACCAGCTATAATTTTGGAAAATCAAAAGGAATATACTCACGCTTTAGAAATTTGTAATTTAGCTTTAAACAATCCAAAAAGATTTAATAAACCTACTTGGGTAGGTGTAAGAGATAAGTTTACTAAAAGGAAAAATAGATTATTAGATAAAATAGCTAAAAACAACCATACAACTAAAATTCCAAATGAAAAAGTATCTTCATCCAAATCAGGTAAAGATAAAATAGATACTGATATAATTCCTATTAATAATGATATATCCAAAGAAATCGTTTATCCTAATTGGTATATAAGTATATCTTTTGGTGAATCTAAATCTCAAAGTTTTGCCCAAGCTGTTGCTTTAGCTCAAATGGCACCACAGTTTATAATTAATAACGTTGAAGGTAAGAATTTATATCAAGCTATCTATTCAGATAAACCTAATGAATATCTGCAATTTATAAAATTATATGAATTAGTTAGTCAATGGAAATCATGTTTTGTTATATTAAATGGCAAAGTTATGGATAGAAAAATTATAAGCAAATTAAATTATTGTTACGGTGATAAATGCCGTTCTGGTAAATCAGATTTTTGTTATGGAGCTAGTGAAATGACTGAAAACCCTTTTGGATGTCATAGACTTCAAATAAGTTCATACAATAATCCATGGACATCATTTGGTCAATATGATACATCAGGGGTATTCCACATAGATAAAATAGCTATTAAAAATAGAATAATGGATTACTCTACGCCTTATTTAGACTGTCCGTGTTTTTCTATGGATAAGGTTTTAGAAGCGTTAGATAAACTACCAAATAAAATAAACAAAACTAATAACTATAATTCATCTTACGACTCCAAAATGAGTTTAGATGAATTACTAAATGAATATTCAATAAAAAATTCTACAAAAAAGCAATTAGAGGAAAAACCCAAATCATTATTTGATAAATTAAAATCTATATTTAAAAAATAAGTCAACAATATTACTTAAAGTAATATTTACATATAATACCAAAGATAAAATAATAAAATAAACAAAAGAACTTAGCTGTAAGATGGCAAGGGTTAGTAGGCATTCAAAAAGGTTATATGTGGGGGAATGCTAAAAATGGGAATAAAAGAAAAAGTAAGAAAAATTAAAGTAAGTTATGGAACAAATAATCCATTTGAATTGTGTGAAAAATTAGGAATCTGGGTTTATATGGTACCTTTAGGAAAAACACAAGGTCATTATACTTATGCTAAACGCAAAAAGGTATTTTTTATAAATGAAAATCTTTCAGAAGTAGAAAAGTATTTTTGCTGTGCTCATGAATTAGGACATGCTTTATTACATACAAAGAGCAATGTATATTTTAATAGCTCTAATACATTTTTTATTCAGAATAAGTTTGAAAAACAAGCTAATGAATTTGCTGCAGAACTTCTTATAGATAATGATATTTTGGAAAAGTTTGAAGGTTATTCACTAGAAAAAATTTCAGAATGTACTTCGATTGATATAAAATACTTAAATTTAAAGTTTAATAAATAATATTCAATGCCTATATTAGAGAGCCTTTGAGCACCAACCCTTTAAAAATTAAAATAGTAATTCCCTAAATATAAAAAATATAAAGTGTTCTTATTGGACACTATTATTTTTAAGAATTAAACGAACATACATTCGTTTAAAAGGGTATATTATTTATAAATGTAAAATAAAACAAATAAATTGCCACCAAAATACAGATATTAATTTTTGTATAAAACTAATAGAATATTAATAGATTCTATTAGTAATATAATTTTAAGAACACTAGATTTCTTATAATACTATTTATGAGGTGAAATAATGGAAAAAGTAGCTATATATAGCAGAAAATCAATCTTTACAGGCAAAGGCGATAGTATAGAAAATCAAATAGAAATGTGTCAAGACTACTATCGTAAAACCCATAACAATAAAGATTTTGAATTTATAATATATGAAGATGAAGGGTTTAGTGGTGGAAATATAAATCGTCCTCGCTTTCAAGATTTGCTAAAAGATGTTAAGAATAAAAAGTTTAAATCTTTGATTTGTTATAGATTAGATAGAATATCTCGTAATGTTGCCGACTTCTCTTCTACTCTTGAGCTTTTACAAGATAATGATATTGATTTTATTAGTATTAAAGAACAATTTGACACTAGTACTCCTATGGGAAGAGCAATGATTTATATAGCCTCTGTATTCGCTCAGCTTGAGCGTGAAACTATTGCAGAACGTGTTAGAGATAATATGTTGCAACTTGCTAAAACTGGACGTTGGCTAGGCGGACAGGAACCATTTGGGTTCACTTCTGAAAAAATGGTTTATCTTGATGAAAATTTTACTGAAAGAAGCTTAATGATTTTATCTCCTCTTGAAGAAGAATTAGATGTTATCAAAAAAATATATTTAAAATATCTAGATCTACAATCAATAACTCAAGTAGTTAACTGGTTACAAGATAATAAGTATAAGGGTAAGAATGGCGGAGAATGGGGAACAACTCAAGTACAAAGAATACTTGCCTCTCCCCTATACGTTAAATCTAGTGATAAAACACATAATTATATAAAATCTTTAGGAATTAACGTATTTGGAGAAGCTAATGGTAATGGATACCTTACTTATAATAAGACTAGAAAAATGATATTTGATAGAGATATAAATGAATGGATTTATACTACATCAAAACACTCTGGAATTATAGATGATGATAAATGGCTTATGGTACAAAATATATTAGATAAAAATAAAAATAAAAAAATTAAAAGATTGGGTACTGGTTTAAATAATACCGCATTATTAACTGGAATATTAAAATGTTCTAAGTGTGGATCTAATATGATTGTAAAACAAGGACATAAATCAAAAACAGAAGAAGGAAAAAGATATGATTATTACGTTTGTAGTAAAAAAGATAATTCTAGAGGGAAAAAATGTGATAATAAAAATATTAGAACAGATAGATTAGATAAAATTGTTATTAGTCAACTTTCCGCCTACAACAAAGAGTCATTATATTTAAGTTTATCTAAATTATTAAAGGAAAGTAAAGATACTAATAATATAAATAACAAATTAATTTCTATAAAATCAGAAATACAAGAAAAAGAAACTCAAATTTCTAATTTAATTAAACAACTTTCATCTGCTCCAAATGAAACTGTATCAACTTATATAATGCAAGAAGTTAATAAATTAAGTTCAGATATTAATAAATTGAAATCAGACTTAAAAACTATAAAAGAAGATAAAGAAACATATAACTACGATTTAGAAAATTTAAATCTTATTCTAAATATGTTAGATGAATTTGACAAAAACTTTGAAATCACAGAAAATATTTCACAAAAAAGACTTATGCTCCAAACTCTATTAAATAATATAACTTGGGATGGTGAAAATCTTGAAGCTAAACTAACAATGTTTGGAGATAAAAAAAAATAATAGAAAGATTGGAAGCTAAAAGCAAAAAATCGCTTTTAGCTTGTCCAAGGACAGAATTCTGTCCCTGCATCTATACAATCAATTGTCTCCTTAAACATCTCGACTCCTAAAGTAATACTATACACTATATAGATTATTTCAAAAATTTCTTTTTGTTACTATAAGTCGCCTGATATATAAAATATTCTACTAATTTTTAATATAAATTTATATAGATATTTAACAATCATTTATATAGATATTGAATATAATATAAAAATAAAAAAATCACAATATATATAATAGTTTCCTATCTTATATATTGTGATCAAAATCTACATAATTAAGATTCAATTAAAGCAGCATTAATTTCTCTTTCTTTTCCTTTCCAGAAATATACTGCACCTATAATTACTAATAAACAAAATGCTGCATATATCCAGAATAGCTTGTTACCCATACTACCAAATAGAATTATTAATGATCCTATTATAGCTAATGTTGGATTTATCTTAGAGCTCCACACTCCTTTAATTTCACCCTTATTCCCTAATTGTAATACTTTAAAATATAAAATCATATATAAAGCATAACTCATAGTTATTGATATTTCTGATATATCTGAATTTGGAAGCATTCCAAACTTAGTTGTTATATAATGTACACCAAACCATACTGTACTTATTAAAAATGCAACTACAGCTGAATTTATAGGCATTAAGAACTTTTCATTTACCTTAGAAACAAATTCTGACTTAGGGAACATATTTCTTTCACCTAAAGAATGTGGTAATCTTATCATTCCTAAAGTTAATCCATTAACAGTACCCATTATAGATATAACTACGAATATTAATATAATCTTAGCTCCCCATGGTCCTAATAAATTATTAGCAGCTAAGTCAACATGAGCATCACCAAGTGCCATAACTGTTTCTGGCCCAATGTAAATACTTATTCCAACAAAGTATAATAAATACATAGCTAATATAAATATCGGTGCTATTATTAAAGCTTTTGGTAAATTTCTTTTTGAATCCTTTATTTCATGTCCTATAGATGTAGTAACGATCCATCCATCAAATGAAAATGCAATTGGTGCTATGGCAGCAATCCAACCAACTGATTTTATCGATTCTACATTGCTTAAAGAAATATTGCTTACATCACCAAAAATTAAACCCGCAATTGCAATTAAAACTAATGGTATTAATTTTATTATAGTAGATGCATTTTGGAATAATCCACCTAACTTTGCAGATAAAGAGTTTATTATAAATAAGAATGCCATAATAGCAAATCCTATTAACATTTGTATTTCTAAACTACCATCAATTCCGAATAATAAGCATATATATATTCCTGATACCCAAGAAACAACCGCTATTATTGTAGGAAAATATAAAAGTGTTTGGAACCATCCAAATGCACATGCTAATGATTTATTATAATTTTCCTCTGCATATGCTATTAATCCACCTGACTGTGAACTTCTTGAAGCTAACTGTGATATTGTTAAGCTTCCAAATATTATCGCAATAGCCGCTATACAAAATACTAAGACCCCTAAGCCAATACTTCCCCCAGTAGCCACTAATATGTTGTCACTTTTAAAGAATATCCCAGACCCTATAACTATACCAACTATCATAGTTATGGCTGTAAATAATCCATATTCATTTTTTTTCATAATTTTCCCCCCAATGTTCTTTTATTTACTTTTTCTTGAGAATAGATTTCACTATTATCTGCTAGTTTTCTATACTATATCATGAAATCTAAATTTAGTAAATATTACATTGGTTTTTTTTTATTTTATTGGTTTTCTTTTAAATATTTTACCAATTTGCTAAAATATTACCTAAAAATTTCTTCTCCTATTTGAATAAAACTTTGTAATGCCATAAAGAATTTTATATCACATCTTTCACCACTATTTAATATTTTAATAGCATCTTCTCTAGATAATAATACTGTTTCAATATCTTCATCCTCTTCTAAATTTTCATCAGATACTTTTCCAGAGCATGTACAGTAAACTAAAGAAACTGACTCATCTGTCATTCCAGGAGATAAGTATAACTTTTGTCCAATTTTTTCTTCCATAACCTCTTCTAAATCTAACCCTGTTTCTTCTTTTAACTCTCTTTTTACTGTTGAAATAATATCATCATTATTATCTATTAATCCTGCTGGTAATTCATAAACATAATTATTTAAAGGTATTCTAAATTGTCTTATAGCAACTAGCTTTTCTTCCTCTTTGTGATACGCTAATATAACAACTGCATCAACCTTATCTTCTTTTCCATTAAAGAATTGTTCCTCTAATGCTTTTTTAGTTTTTCTAGTTGCAATAGTCCATGTCTTTTTGTTTCCACCCTTATTAGTATAATTTGCATTATAAAGACTTAAAAATTTAGTTTGTGCTAATGTTTCTATATTTTCTACTTTATTTTTCATTTTAATATCTCCTTCATTTTATACTCAAATGATACTCTTATATATTATATTTTATAATATATACTTATACAATAAAAGAAAAAAGCACTAATAATTAGTGCTTTCAGTATTAATAATTTCTTCAAATTCATTTTCGTTAATATCTTTTCCACAAATTAACGCCTTCTTTAATAACTCTTCCCCCTGATTATTTAAGGCTACCTTTCCAATTATATCTCCAGAATTCTTATTTACTGTATTAAAGACTTCGACTTCTATAGATCCTTCACCTTTAAATCCATATTCAAAATCACACTCTTCAACAACGCTTCCTAAATTAATAAATTCTGATGATTTTATAACGTCTTTTATATTATCACTCTTAAAACAATAGTTGTCTGCTACATATTTGTATATTTTTTCTGTAACATTCCATCTATCACTACAATTTAATACAACTATAATTATATTTCTTCCTTCATGCTTTACTGAGGAAACTAAGCATTTTCCTGCTTGACCTGTATATCCTGTCTTAACTCCATTTGCTTCTGGAATTTTATATAATATTTTATTTATATTATTGTAATCTCTTGTAAAATTAGAAGTATCCTTTGTTATAGTTTTTGTTCCACAAATTTCACAAAACAAATCACTTTCCATTGCTTTTGTAGTTAAAAGCGCTAAATCATATGCAGATGTATAATGTTTAGGACTATCTAAACCATGAGGACTTTCAAAGTGTGAGTTAATTAAACCTAAGCTAATGGCATAATCATTCATTATCTTAGCAAAACCTTCTATACTTCCTCCTATATCTTCAGCAATTGCTATTGCTGCATCATTTCCTGACTTATACATTAATCCATATAGTAATTCTCTTAATCTTATTTTTTCTCCAGCTACATATCCTACCTTCGAACCTCTAATAGATGCTGCGTTTTTACTTATAGTTACTTCTCTATCTAAGTCTCCATGAGTTATTGCAACTAAAGCTGTAAGGATTTTTGTTGTGCTCGCCATTGGTACTATTTCACGAGCATTTTGTTCAAATAAAACTTGTTTTGTTTTACTATCTAATGCTATTGCATTCCTTGCAGAGACTCTAATAGTATTTAATATATTATCCACATCTACATCATCTATTTCATTATCCTCAAATATTACTACATCATTATCATCATCTTCCTCAAAGCATTGAGCATAAACACAATTGCTTAATAATTCAAAAATTATTAAAAACAAACTCAAAGTTACTCCTAGGATTTTAGTTTTCATCATTCGTATCACTCCTATTTTCTCCTTACACTTGTAGTATTTTCATTTATAAAAATTTTAAACCTAAATAATAAATTTTTATGACTTATATTTCATTTTTGTGGCAATACTATAAAAAGCTAGGAGAGGTTAATTATGCTTTTTTTGATAATTTTTATTGTTTTAATATTAATTTTATTTATGCCTATCCCCTTAAAATTTAAACTTCTTTATTCTAAAGATAGGTATTATATAAAATTTTATAATGTCAATTTAATATCCACTGATGGTGGTATTTTAAATAAATTTTTAAATAGAAAAGAAAAGAAAGAAAAAACTAAATCAGAAGATACTAAAAATGATACTAATATTAATTCAAAGAAAAAAAATTTTGAACTTAATTATAAGTTACTTATTAAAAACATTTATTTTAGGATTAGTAGAAATAAGTTTAAACCATCCATAAAGTTTAAAAGTGATACTATTTATTCTCTAGGGGATGCCAGCAGGACTGCCATATTTCTTGGAGTATTTTATAATATTAACCCAATACTACGTTATATCTTTTCAATAATTTTTAAAGTTAAAGTATTAGATACTGATTTTAAGCCAATATTTAAAGATAAGATACTATTTGAAATTACAATAAGTAGTATAATTACCTTTAATTTAGCTCAAATTATTTATATGGGTATTATTATTTATAAATGTATTTTTGATGATTCCATAATAAAAAAATAGGAGGTGAGTCCCTAGATATAGGGATTATTATGTCTGATAAACATGAATTAGAAAATTTAATGAGAAGCACCATGGAAAATTTACGTGATATGATAGATGTTAATACTGTAGTTGGAGATGTTCTAGAAACTAGTGATGGTACTTCAATTATTCCAATTTCTAAGGTTTCCTTTGGCTTTGCCTCTGGAGGAAGTGAATTTGGTGAACATGTTGCAGTAAGAAATGGTGATGAAAATTATCCATTTGGTGGTGGATCTGGTGCTGGAGTTAGTGTAAAACCTATTGCATTTTTAGTAGTTAAAGATGGAATAGTAAGACTACAACCTATGGATTATGATACTACTGTAGATAGAATAGTTGATTCTGTACCTCAACTTTTTGAACTAGTAAAAAACTTATTTGGTGATAAAAATAATAAAGGTACTAATAATAATGTTGATGATAGCAAAGTTGATATTAATATTGATTTATAAAAAAAATAAGCTACTGATTATAATTTCAGTAGCTTATTTTTTTTAAACATCATTATCTAATGCTGCTTCTATATCCGCTTCTTTATTTTCAACTTCTTTATCATTATTATCTACGTCTGACTTCATATCTTCAAGAGCTTGATTTAAAACATCCATAGAACTCTTTGCCTCTTCATCATTATATAAATCTAATGATGGTAACTCTTTTAATGTTTCTAACCCAAATTGTCTTAAGAATTCATCTGTAGTTCCATAAAGTATAGGTCTTCCTGGTACTTCTAATCTACCTATATCTTTTATTAATCCTTTTTCAACAAGCTTCTGAATGGCTGACTCTGACTTAACACCTCTTATTTCATCTATATCAATACGTGTTATTGGTTGCTTATATGCAATAATAGCTAAGCTTTCTATAGACGCTTGTGAAAGTGAGTGTCTTTTATTCTTCTTTAATAACTTTTGAATATAATCAGAGTTTTCACTTTTAGTAACTAATTGATAAGCACCATTTATACTAATTAATCTAATTCCTCTATTTTCATCTTCATATTCATTAATCATTTCTTTTATTATTTCTTCAACATTCTTATCTTTAAGTTCTAAATTATTGCTTAAATCTCTTAATGATAAGGGTTCTCCACTTACAAATAGCATTGATTCGATAGCTGATTTTATACTAGACTTTCTAGATAGCTCTTTAAATTCATACTGCTTAACATCAATGTTACTCACTATCTCTCCTCCTCTTGATAAGTATATTTCCGAAACTCTCATCTTGATAAACATTAATAGTTCTAATTTTTATAAGTTCTAATAATGCTAAAAATGTAACTACTGTTTCAAGCTTACATGAGCTTTCTCTCATTAAACTATCAAATTCAATTACATTATTTGAATTAACTCTTTCTAAAAGCTCATTCATTTTATCTTCTACTTTATACTTATCTACGTATATTTTCTTTTGTACTACATTAAACTTATTTTGTTTTTCTCTATAGGTTTCTAATATTTTATTATAAATATTGTATAAATCTAATAACGTTAAATTCTTAAATATATCAACATTATTTACTGGCTCACTTTTAACTTCCTCAACTATCTCTGGCTTCTTACTATAAATATCACCTTGATTTATATATCGCTCTTTAAAGAATTCAGATACCGATTTTATCTTTTTATACTCAATTAATCTTTCCATTAATCTCTTTTCAATATCCTCTTCATTTTCTTCCTCTTCTACTTTTATTTTTGGAAGAAGATTTTTTGATTTTATCTCTATTAATGTAGCTGCAACAACAATAAATTCTGATGTTATCTCAAGATCCATAACCTTTCTTGTATTAAGATACTCTAAATATTGATTTGTAACTTTATATATTTCTACATTATATATATCCATCTTATTCTTTTTTATAAGATGCAGTAATAAATCAAAAGGTCCTTCAAAATCTGCCACTTTTATCTTTGGCAATTCCATTAATTCATCCCGCCTTTATCTTTTTATTATGCTACTTTTAAGGGTTTCATAACTTATATAATAACAATTTTCTTTTAAAAGAACAAGCCTTAAAGATGCTCATGAAAATATATATCATTAGGTTCATCCTGCAATTTATATTCTTCTACTAAAATATAAAATTCATCACTAAAACATATCTTTCCGCAAATATTAATCCATTGTCCTTCTTGTAAATTAGCTTCTAAGCCTTTTGCTTTTATCTGTATTTTTTCCTTATCAGCTTGACAACACTTTACTGTTTGCCTAGCTATAATAGTAAAATCTGAATTTTCCTTTACTTTATCTATATATCCTAAAAAAACTATCTTTTTCCCCTCATATTTTTCCTTATTTTCAACAATTTCATTTAATATAGAATAATTTTCACTATTTATAATTATTGCATCAGTATTATTTTTAAGTAATAATTCTTCATTTATATCTGTATTTCCTTTTATTAACGGAAAAACATATAATAAAACCACTCCAATACATAATGTAAATGTTAAAGGAATGTATTTATTAGTAATTTCAACTCTTCTTTTTATTGTAAAGATTCTACCAAATTGAAATATTGCAAAAACACTTAATATTATTATACTCAAATAGAAATAAATAATCATATCACTACCTACGAAGTTAGTTATATTTCCACTTCTTATTAAAAATACTAGTGATAAAGATAATAATACTAAAATAATAAACCATATTAATTCATCAATATTAAATTTCTTCATATACACCTCTTATACAATTAAAAATAGCAAATAATTATACTATTGCTAAACATATTCCAAATACAACTATGCAAATTATTAAAAGCAATTGTAGTACAAATTTCTTTTTGAAGAATCCGAAAGATAATATTAAGTTTTTCAAATCCATCATTGGTCCTAATATTAAAAATGCTATAACTCCTGCAACTCCAAAATTGTCCATAAATCCCTTTGCAACAAAGGCATCAGCTTCTGAACATAGTGATAATACAAACCCTAGCAACATCATTATAGCAACTCCAACTACCTTTCCTGATGTCATATCATTAATTAAACTATCTTGAAGGAATACTACAAATATACTTGAAAGAAGTGCACCAAAAATAAAATAAATACTTATATTTAAAAATTCATTAGATGCATTTAAGACTAAATTTTTTATTTTTCCTTTTAATGAAATATAATAATTATTACTGAAAGTACAACAATCACAATAAAGTCCAGCTTCTTCACTTCTTAAAACTTCTGTATTTTTTTTCTTATCATAAAAAAATCCGATAATCATTCCAACTATTAAAGCACCTATTACTCCACCTATTGTTCTATATATAACAATATTAATGTCATTTGGAAATGCATAATATGTAGACATAATTACAACAGGATTAACTATAGGAACTGCTAACATAAATGTTATTCCAACTCCTGTAGGTAATCCTTTTTTTATTAAGCTTCTTGTAATTGGAACTATAGCACATTCACATACAGGAAAAAACACCCCTGATATTGCAGCTATAAAATACCCTATAATACTATTTTTAGGAATTATTTTTTTTATTAATTCATCTGATACGTAAATTTGAATTAAAGCTGATAATACTGCTCCTATCAAAAGAAACGGTAATGCTTCAACGATAATCCCTAGGTAACTCCACATCCATGCCTCAAATTTACTTATACTCACTTTATCACCTGCTATCTTACTTTCTCATATAATCTACTAATTTTATTCTCATATTTCTTAATAGCTTATCTTCTAATAACTTGCTTTTTTCTAATGCTATCTTAAAATCATCATTATTTTGTGACTTTACTATTTGTGCCTTATGATTTAATCCCTCTAACAATTTAATACCATTTTTTAAATTTAAATCTTTTTCTATATTATAATTATTAATTACAATTACATCACTATTTTGTATAAAAGGTAATAATATTTCTCCCATATTCATAACATAAAACTCAATATTTCTTCCATCACAGATAAAATAAATAGTATCTAGCTTTATCAATTTTCCTGTTTCGTTATCAAATACACATTTATATAAATGCTCTAATGTCTCCGTACCATTATATTCTATAATTATTCTATGAGGCTTGTATTTTTTTACTATATTATAAATTTCATTATTAAGATCTAAGCCTTCATCCATAAAGCTAACATGCTTTACACTTTGTTCTTTTTCATTAAACTCATTTATTTGAGTCTTTCCACTTTCACAAGTAATAACAACTATTTTTTCCTTATCTGCAATAGTTTTATTTACTAATGAATTAATAAAGGCTGACTTGCCAGCCCCTAAAAATCCAGTAACTACATCAACGCCAACCTTCATATCTTCACCTCTTAACTTTACATTATTATCAAAACTACCCCTTAACTCATTAATCTTCCTCTACAAGAAAAACTTCTTAATTTTATCTCTATTTAAATTAGTTCCTATAAAGGAAATAATAGCTTCTCCCCTATAAGCTATCTTTTGCATATTTATTTCAGATAAAGTATAGTCAAATTGCTCTTTACCATTTTTAGTATTAACAATTCCCTTTGCCCTAATAATTTCTCCAAATTCAAAGCTATTTTTTATAAAGTTAAACTTACTTAATAGTTCCTCTTTAGATACATATCTATCTATTTTTAAAGCAAAACTTTCAAATGAATTTTCATCACTTTTTTCAGATTTAACACTTCCTAAATTAGCGCTTGCCTTTCTAAAGCTTACTTTTTCTTTAATCTCACCTTTATCTCTTGTTACAAACATTTTTGGAAGTAGCTCCTCTGATGTTGTATTAGTCCACTGTCTTCCTATTATTATTGCCTTAGAATTTAATTTACTAATTTCTTCTTGCAATCTTCTTACTTCTTCATTTGTAACATTTTGAGTTCTGCTTAAAATTATAATATCAGCATTTTTTATTTGATTAGTAAAAAAGCTCTTAAAATTAGTTAAGTACAAATCGAATTTTTCAGCATCTACTACTGTTATAGCCTTTTCTATCTCTGCTATATCCTTTAATTCCTTATCAGTAAACACTTTTTTTATGTCGCTTAATTTTGCAACTCCCGTTGGCTCTACTAAAAGTTTATCTACCTTGCAATTTTCTACTACATCTATAATTGACTCTTTAAAATCTCCAGTAACTTGACAACAAATGCATCCAGCATTTATTTCCTTTACTAAAGTATTAGTTCTCTTTAGAATTGCACCATCAATACTTACTTCACCAAATTCATTTTCAATAATGGCAATTCTCTCTTTATAATAACCTTCTTCTATAAGTTTTTTAATTAATTGTGTTTTTCCAGCCCCAAGAAAACCTGAAAATATCTCTACTTTAACACTCATAAATCATTACTATCCCCTATTATTGTTCTCAAAAAATTCTATGACTTATATTAAAGTTTTATGCCGATTTTATTTATAACATATCCTGCATATTGGTTATAATTTATTCATATAATAATAATGTAAATGTATCACTTAATTGTGAACGTTATACATAAAAAAAGAGTTGCTATTAACGCAACTCTTTTTTTATAATTATATACTTTTATTTATGTAAAGAATCTAAAACTAATTGAGCTGTAGAAATGTTAGTTGCAAGTGGTATTGCATAAACATCGCACAATCTTAATAATGCATTAATATCTGGTTCATGTGGTTGTGATGTTAATGGATCTCTTAAGAATATAACTAAATCTAACTTTTGCTCAGAAACTAAAGCACCTATTTGTTGATCTCCACCAAGAGGACCACTCTTTAATCTATGAATTTCCAAGCTAGTGTTTTCCATTATTCTTAAACCTGTAGTTCCAGTTGCATAAAGCTCTAACTTTGATAATCTTTCTTCATTCATTTTTGCAAAATTAACCATTTCTTCTTTTTTCTTATCATGGGCAATTAATGCTACTCTCATCTCTATCTCTCCCTTTTACTATATACTATATAAATTTAAATTTTAACTTATTTATTTTTTTGAGACAAATATATTATCCTTAATATAAAATCTCCACATAAAATCCTTTGCCTCTTCCGCATAGTCTATTCCAATTCTCTTACTTTCTACAATCTCAAACTTTTCATCGCTATCATCATCTACAATATATATACTATCCTTTTTATATAATGGTTCTATATTTAAATCTTTATTTATTAAATAAGCCAGACATAACTTTGATGGCCCATTAGTTAAATTTTTTATTTGAGCTTTAGTAAGTTCAGTATATATCTTATTATATCTGACATTAGAAATATAATCAAACTCATTTAAAGGCTCTATTGCTCTAATTAATACAGCTTCTGCCACATCTTTTTTATTAGTAACAACATTAAAGCAGTGATATAATCCATATATAAAATATATATAGGAAACTCCACCTTCTTTATACAATGGTTCTGTTCTATTAGTTCTACGTCCATTATATGCATGACAAGCCTTATCTGTAGCACCTATATACGCTTCTGTCTCAACAATCCTACCCTTTAAAATTTTACCATCAACTTCTCTAACAAGCACCTTGCCAAGTAAGTCCTTTGAAACTTCTAATGCACTTCTATTATAAAACTCTTTTCTTATAATCATTTGTTTCTCCTAAATTAAAAAGTTTATATTCTAATTAATATTATATCTCATATATAATATTAAATACTCTTCTTTCAACCCTATTTCTCTTCCACTTACCCCATCTTTATAAAAATAAATTTAATTTAAATTTATTTTT
>NZ_JADPEL010000041.1 GCF_015667795.1 Clostridium sp. D53t1_180928_C8 | reverse complement strand
CCGCCAGCGTTCGTCCTGAGCCAGGATCAAACTCTCACTAAAAAGTTTAATCATTTGCTCAAATTACTTTGAGTCTTGTTTTAAGACTCTCAAAAGAATTGCTGGTTTACTTTAACTATATTCTGTTCAATTTTCAAAGATCATTTATTGTGTCGCATCGAAGCGACTTCCTTATCTTATCACTTTGTCTCTTTCATGTCAACATATTTTTTAAAAACTTTTTTCAAGTTATTTCAACTTGTTTTAGTTATTAATTGTTTCCCTCAAGGACAATGACTATTTTATCATAGCATTTACTCTTTAAATGTATTATAATTATCATTAATCAAAATTATTCATTGTTTTCTTCTGTTTTGTGATATTTTTCTCTTTTTTTCTATTATTGATACGCTTGGTAAAGAGTATGGTGTTTTTTTCATATTTTTTGAGTTTTTATGTAACTTATTATTATTATTAGTTATATGTTGTCTACATCTATTAATAAAAAAACTTATTTTTATACTAAATATAAGTATTATTAATAAACAATTTGAATATTTATATATGATTATTATATAAATTACCTCTTTATGTGATATTTACTATAATTATTCTACTAAATAAATATTAAAAATTATCAAATATTGAATTGATTATATAAAAGTACTATAACAATATCTAGCAATTTATTTTTTTTAATATTATAATAGTTTATATACATTTTGTACCTATAGCTCAGTTGGATAGAGTGCTGGACTTCGAATCCAGGCGTCGGGGGTTCGAATCCCTCTGGGTGCACCAAAAAAGCCTTGTAAAATCAACTCTACAAGGCTTTTATTTAACTTATATAATATAATTTTATTTCTTATGTAACACAACCATAACACAACCAATCATCTATTATGTTGATTAACCTTTTAAAAAGTAATAAAACTCTACTTTTTATTCAAATATATCATCAGCTATTTTTAATTGAGTTGAAATATCCATCATTGTATTATTTTTTCCTTGTCTTATTTCCGTTAAATATACATCCCCTTCAAAAGTTGCTAAAATACTAACCATTAAATCATTTCCTACTTTATCGGAATATCCTTTTATGGTAATAGTAGTTCCTTTTTCTGTTTGATAGTCACTAAATTGAATATCTTCTAAATAATTATTTAAAGAATCTCCTATAGTGTTTGAACAGTTCATAAAAAACATCTCTAATACTGTTTCTTTTATTGTTTCAATATCATCATGCGCTAAATTTTCACTCATATAAGTAACATATTTCTCTCCAAGATCATTTGGTTTATAGTAACCATAATTATCTTCTATATCTTCTATATCTTCTAAAACTTCGCTTTCTTTATTAACTATTTCTTCATCTATATTGTTATAACTTGAATCTAATATCTCATTTGTATTTGAATCTTCCATTACAACATCAATAAGTCCATACAGCATTAACAAATTTTGTGATACATCATTCATCGAAAAATATTTTGCCTCAAATCTAGAATTATTATCAATCGTAAACTGTATTAAAGCTGTTACTTCTGCATTATCATACATACATTTTCCAGTAAACTCTACTACATCAATATCTTTATCTGAAACAAAATATCTCCATTTAGGATTATCAAAATAAATTTCAAAAGCTTCTCCAATTTCAACATTTGGATAATTATCAAACGAACCATTTTTTACAATATCTATATATTCTTTTCCTTTTACACCATCTGTTAATAAAGCAATTGCTCCATAAAATGATGCCATAATAACTAGTCCTAACACTACTTTAATTATAGAACTAATAATATTTTGTTTTTTGCTACTTACTTGAGCTGTTATATTAGCTCTTTTTTCTATTATAGATATAAATTCAGTAAATTTATTGTTTTTAATACTAGAGTCTTTAATTTTTATTTCTTTATTATTTATATAAAGTATTCTTTCAAAAGACAAAAATAATAATAATGCACCTAGTAAAATCAAATATAAAGAAGAAAATGATACTGCTAATACAATAGCTAAAGCTCCTAATCCAGAATATACTATAGATAAATTAGTTCTATACTCTAAAGATTTAATATCAGAATATTTTATATCCTTATTCATTTTCTCCTTACTTAAGAATAAAGTTTTAATTTTCCTAATATTTACTTCCTCTTCTTTACATATAACCTCTGTAGTTGTATATCCATACCAAGTCAACTTAGATTTTTCATTAAATTCAAATTTTTTACTTTCAATTTTTAAATCATCATTAAAATACTCTTTTTTTATAGATATAGCTTCTCCACAGTTACTACAAAACTTAGAATTTGTTTCTATATCTTGTCCACATTTATTACATTTCATTGTATAAACAACCTCCTAATATTGCACTTAAATAATAGTTTTCTTATAATTCTTTATTTACATATTTAGAACATACCACATTATTAATCTACTCCTTACTTAAATATATTAATTAGTTATCAAAATAAACTATATATATATTATCATACATATATAGTTTATTATGTCATTTTTTGTAGTTTATTCTTATTTTTTTTATATTTTTACATATTATTTATACTATTTTTGATATATTTCATATTTTATATAGAATTTTTCTTACTTAATTTACTCTCATATCTTTTCTCCTATAACTACTAATACTCATATGGAAATAACATAGTAGAATATTCTTCACTATCTATTACATATAATTTAATCACATAATCCATCCGAATATCTTCAACTTCTATTTCATGTGTAAATGAATACTCTGGAACTTCTTGACTTTGATTTATTACAATCTTATTTCCTTCCTTTCTTATCTTGAAAATCTGTAAGTAATCCACTTCAATATTTCCTTTATCTTTTAGCTTATCAATCATGCTCCACATTATTAGTTGTAGTCTTATATCTACTTCCTCACTTACTCCTCTTGTTACATATCTGTTATTTTTCTTGAACATATCTTTCTATCTCCTTATTGTTAGTTTTTATTTCTATCTTTCCATTTCTTATTACACCTACACATAGAATTCTCTTCATACAATTTCCCTCCAATCTCAAAAAAGCCAACCATTAATATGGTTAGCTCTTATACTTCTATTTCTGAATATAAATATTCATCTGCTTTATTTGAAAATATATATACTGAATCTAAATCCAATATATCTTCTACTTCTCCATCTGAAAGTAATTCCTCTATAA
The DNA here is from genome assembly GCF_015667795.1 of Clostridium sp. D53t1_180928_C8. Classification (GTDB taxonomy): domain Bacteria; phylum Bacillota; class Clostridia; order Clostridiales; family Clostridiaceae; genus Clostridium. Next base: position 24,114 of record NZ_JADPEL010000041.1, on the reverse strand, counting down.
CTTCACTTTTGCTTACTCCTTCTACCCAATATGATATTATTGTATCTTTATCAAACAATCTATCTATATGCCATTCATCATCCATCATATTTTCTAACAATAATTTAGCAAGACTTTTTAAGTTAGAAGCTTTCTTATATATTAGATGACTTCCATCAATCAATATATAGTCATTATCTTTTAAGTCATCATAATATTTTATTACTTCTTTTATAGTTACTTTTAGCTCTGTATTATCTTTTATTCCTAGGTACATAGAAATTATATCTGTTCTATCTTCTACATATTCACCTTCTAATTCCTTTGCTATTTTTAATGTATTATCAAAATCTTTATAGAGTTTTTCTTTAAGTTCTTCATCCTCTATTATCTTCATCAATTCTTCAACAACTTCTATATTCTCATTACCGACTCTACTATACTTTGCTATAACCTTACTTATTTCTTTCATTAGAAATCTTTGCACTATATCTGAAAATTGCTTTGCTACCATTTTTATTTACTCCTAATCTTCATATAAAATATAAAAAGTCTTAATCACCATTTTTATAGCAATTAAGACTTTTAGATTTTACTTATTTCTTGTTTTAACATTTCAATGAATCCTTCTGAAAATACTTTTCTACTTATTGACTCTTTTATTAACTCTATTAGTTCTAGCTCTGTTACATCAAGACTTCTTGGAATGTATGTTTCATCACCTCTTCTAGTTGCCTTGTAGACACAGAATCTTACTTCATCTCTTTTTAGTTCTTTTATGTAGATTTTCTCTATTGAGTATGTGTATTCCCCTTCTCCAACTTTTCCTTGGCTTATTATCTTACAGTATTTAGTTTCCTTGATTATCTTTTCTTCACTCTTCTTACTCACATTAATTCAACCTCCTTATCTTATTCTAGTAGGAACTTAGAAAGTTCTTCATTACACACTACCACTATTGAATAATCACTTGAAAGCAAAAATAGTGAAGAAGTCCAATTAACTCCTTCACTACACTCAATTACATCTATATATTCTGGTATTATTCCTCGTAACTTACCTTGTTTCAGTATTTCGATATCTACGATATTTTCTGCTATAACTACATATCCACCTAAGTCAGTTTCTATATTTCTATCAGCTCCATAGTTTTCATTAAGTATATATATAGTTTTAGAAATACTTTTAATTACTTCTATAGGATATTTTTTTAATTGATTTATATGTTTTTCTAAGTAAAATTTCCTCATTTCATAATCCTCCAATCAAAAATAAGCTATATTAGTATAAACTAATATAGCTTTATTCATATTTATAATATATATTTAAAATTTTACTCGGATACCATTTTAGTTAATTGTACTATCCAATTAACCCATCCTGTTACAGTTGATGCCCTTCTCTCATATGTATTAAGTGATTCAATTTTATAAAGTTCTGATTCCTCCATAATTTTCACTACTTCTCTTCTGTTAGGAATCTCACTAGATAATAAACACTCATCAAAACATTTCCTAAATGCTTTATGTTTAAATATCAATTCTACATACTTTAATTGTCTTTCTCTATATTTTAAGCTAAATAATTTTTTCCCTTCTACTGTCAAAAAAAACTTAACTCCTTCTTTTTCTCTTTTTTTATTTATAAGACCAAGGTATCGTCCTGCATCAGTATAATAATTAGTTTGTCTAGGGTCAAAATCATAATTTACAGTTATCTCTTCTTTTGTCATTTCATTTTTATATAATAACTCACATAAGTTTATAACCCTATTAAAGTTATTTGCTTGTGGAAATGGAATTTTAGGCTCGTCTACTATTTCTGTATTTTCAAGTACATCTATTATATCCTTTATTTCTATATCTATATTCTCAATTGTATAATTTTTTTGTTTTACTAATACTAATGAATTATAATCCTCTTTATCCTTAAATTCATATTCATATAAATTATAAATTCCATTTGAATATACCATAAATATTGGCTTTACTTTTTTATCAACTTTATTACTCCATAATCTATATGGGTAATAAAGTTGTCTTATTATAAAATCATCTGAAATTGAGTTTTTTGCTTCAATTAAACTTAATGTTTTAAGTCCTTCATATCCTCCATCTATTTCAATTTGAGAATTTTTAACCTCAACATTCATATCACCATTATTACTTTTTATATTAAAACTAAATAAATCAGAACTCATTCTCCCATTAACTGTTGGAACTAATCCTTCATCTTCTATAAAATCATGTATTATACCTGAAACATATGCACAATTAATTGCCATAGCTTCACTACTAATATTTTCGTAATCTATACTTTCGATGTAATCCGGAAATTGTACCCTAACAATTTCCGAATTCGTATTCTCAAATTTACTATATGCTTCAAACTTAGAAATTATATAACTTCCCCTAGTGATTGGTAATATTGAAAGCTTATTATCAGCAAAAACTTTAGGCAAATTTACTTTATGGTCAAATTTAGTCATCAACCTTGCTTCTCTTACTTCATTAATTTGTTTAGCTGTAATTTCAAATTTACCTTTATCATTAATTTCAGAAATTATATTATACTTATTAAATAAAAATTCCCAAGCTATATCATTTTTACCTTTACTCATAATTTCTCACTAACACCTCATCTACTTCGCCTCTAGCATTACCATTTGAATTTATAGCTCTTTTAGCTTTAACTATTTTGATATTATAATCCTTATATAAATCTTTTATAAAGTCTGTTGCAGAGTTTGATAATAAAAATTTAACACCCTTTTTATCTAATTTGTCACATAATTTTTTCAATCTGATTTGCTCATCTCTATTAAATCCGCCCTTATCATACCCAGTAAAGTTAGAACTATTTGAAACTGGGTCATATGGTGGGTCTAAATATACAAAAGCACCTTTTCTAACTCCTTTTAAACTTGCCTCAAAATCACCATTTAAAATCTTTATATCAGCTTTGTTAAAATATTTACTTACAGCCTTAAGCGTTACCTCATCAACAATATTAGGATTTTTATATTTTCCAAAAGGTGAGTTAAACTCTCCAGCCTTATTAACTCTAAATAATCCATTAAAACAAGTTTTATTTAGATATACTATCCTTGATGCTTTTTCAACATTCGATAAGTTCTCATATTTATCTTTTTTTCTATCTAATTCTCTTATACTATAAAAATATTCTGGTGTATTTTCATGTTTTTTTAAATCTTCTATTAATAACTCTACATCATCTTTTATTACAGTATATAAATTTATTAATTCACCATTAACATCATTAATTACAGCCTTGTTTGGTTGTAACTCAAATAATACTGCTCCTCCACCTATAAATGGTTCATAATATGTAGTATATGTTTTGGGCAACACTTTTTCTATTTCACTCATAAGTTGTCTTTTTCCACCTACCCATTTTAACACAGGTGCTGCTAATATTATTTTATTTTTTTTCATAGTTAATCCTCCAAAGTATTATATATTTAAGTATAAATCAAATAAGGCCACAAGAACATACGTTTCTTAAAAATTTTATATTAAATATAAATAACCTCTGAAAAAATCAAAGGCTATTTATTAATTAATAAATTTATTTTTCTATTTCACTACATAGTACTCCATTAGGATAGCTAGATTTTGAAAATCTGCAACTTTCACAATGACTTTGTGGTCCATCCGGCCTATTACTTGATGCTCTCTTTGGAGTTGTTCCAAATTCTTCAGGATATGAATAATAAACGTGTTCTACTCCATTTTCAACAGAGCATCTTGGACACGACTTAAACTTTCCATCCTTACTATATTGAGAGCGATTTAATGATTTACCACATACTCTACATAATTCACACATTATAATACACCTCTTATAAATATAATTAACTATAAAATAATTATATTATAATAAATGTATTTTTTAAACACATATTATTTAGTCTATTATAATATTATACTATTAATTATTTAATATATATATATTTAATCAAATCCAATTTTAGTAAAAACCTCACTTATTTATGATACGGTTCATTCTTTCTTATTCTAAATTTGTTATCATCTATAAATATTGTTCCAACACATCAACAGCCCTTATTTTTTCTTTTGGCAATACATGAGTATATATATTGGCAGTAATATCCATACTACTATGACCTAGTAAAACTTGTATTACTTTTAATGGAACTCCATTTTCAAATAATCTAGTTGCATATGTATGCCTTAATGCATGAAATTTTCTATAAGGAATATTAGCCCTCTTCAAAATAGCTTTATATCTTTTAGTTAAATTTCTAGCATCAATATATCCACCTAATACATTTGGAAATACTAAATTATTGTCATTATATATATCACCAGCCTTCAATTTTTCCTGTGCAATTATACTCCTATGTCTTTTCAATTCATTTATTGTTGCTTTAGGTATAGGTATTTTTCTCTCACTATATTTAGTCTTTGGTAATTGTTCTATAATTTTTGTCTTACAACTGCTATCATTATCAAAACATTTTACTCTCTTTATACTTCTAGAAACCTTTATTTCATTATTAAAAAAATCAATATCACTCCACTTTAGACCCAATAATTCACCTAACCTCAATCCAGAACCTAAAGCTAAATTAAAAATACCTCTATCTCTACTATCCTCTATACACTTTAAAAATAATTTTTGTTCCTCCAAAGTAAATGTCATAACTTCACTTTTAGTTTCATTTTTAGGAAATGTAACAAATAAACATGGGTTATTAAAAATTAATTGTTCTTTTTGAGCTTGTCTTATTGCTCCAGATACTACTTTATTAATTGTCTTAATAGTATCTGGGGTCTTATTTTTTTTCCTAATTAATTCATTATAATAATTCTGTAAAGTTAAAGGCTTTAAATCTTTTAGTTTAATTATTCCTAAATTAGTATTCTCTATATAATTTCTATATATTCCAATATATCTATCCATAGTTGATGGTCTACATTCATTCATTTTATACTCTTCTAACCAAGTCTTTACCCACTGTTGAACAGCTAATTTACCATCACTTGTAGATAATCCTAAAATATTTTTTACTTTAAACTCATCTACCTTTTTTAACACTTCTGATTTTGTCTTTCCATAAAATTGTTTACGTATAAGTTTTCCTTCACTATTTTTACCTATAGTTATAGTTGCCCTCCAACCATTTTTGTATTTATTTACCGAACCTTCACCATTTGCTTTTTTAGACATAACTATACCTCCTAATCCCTTTATTACTTATATAATCCGATTATTAAATAACTTTTCCTATATTATCTTCAAACCATTCATCTACTTTTGATTTTATTATTAAAAATTTTCTTCCACATTTAATAACCGGAAATTTATCGCTATTTACAATTTCATATGCTTTATTTAACCCAATTCCATATTCATTAGAAAATTCTTTAACACTCATAGTTTTTTTGACATCATCATTATAATAATTCATTAGTAATCCTCCATTAACTTTTATTGTCCCCATTAATGCCCCTATTCATTTTTATAATATATAGTCATAAATATCTTGTTTTTCATACTTTCAAACCAATAGTCCCCATTGCCCCCATAATATTAACTAAATATTATTTAATATATTATCCATAATATTTCTATAGATAATTAAATATCTTTTACGTTCTCCATTAATCGAAGCCTTAACTGTTCTCTTAATTGAATTACCTTCTGGACTTGTTTTTATAACTTTTAATTCTTCTAAAGCTTTATTAACCCTATCAGAGGTAACTGGAAAATCAATATTTTGTCTTTTCCAAAATTCTATAACATTACTATATGCTAAATTAGGTATTAAGTAATAACAATCTTCATCTTTATATCCAATAATACTCTTTTCATTATTGGTTTTATTTTTCTCTATCAATTTACATTTTTTACTTAATATTAACTCCTGTATCGCTAATAGATATAATATAGCCGGATCTTGCTTAACTGTAGATTGTTCGTGTAATTTTATAGTATCCCTTATTATATTTTTTACATAATCACCATTATAGAAGAGGTTACTTATATCTATAATTCCTATATCCTTACAATATTCAAATAAAATATCATAAGTTAAACACAAGAATGTATAGGAATCGGCTAATCTTTTATGCCTAAAAAAACTTAATATATTTTTCCTATAAATCAAAAATTTTTCTATTATAAACTTAATTATTTCATTGAAATTTTTAGAAACCCAGTCAATAAAATAATACATATGAGTTGAATATATTAAAGTATTACTCTGATAATATGCTAATACATCAGTTTTATAATCTCCTGGACAAACTTCAATTCCTATGAATCTAGCAACACTAGACTCTCCGTCAATTATATCTTCTCCTGTAATAACACATAATCCACGAGGTGGGTATTCTTTAGCTTTGCCTAAATCCTTAGTTGATCTAGACTTGCTTATTCCATCACCATATATTCTTAATATATGCGAAGCTAATGATTGCATTTCTCTCTTTTCAATTGATGATGTTGTTGGATGGTAATCATCCAACAACAATATAGAATCTTTATATTCAGCCGCCTTAATTTCAACTGCTGTCTTTGTATCCTTAAATGTTGCAGATATATACTCTTTTTCTCTATTAAATAAATTAAAAAATATTTTTGAAACCGATGTTTTCATAGAACCTGTTAATCCATAAATCCACATTATAAAGTGAGGCTCATAACCAGCTTGTACATAAACCTCTCTCATTACAGCTAAATGTGAATATAATAATAAAGGTAATGTTTTGGACTTATTGTCACTAATGTTAATCATATTTATAGTTTCTTTTAATGCACTTTCTATTCTAATATTATGATTTATACTAATTACCTTTTCTTTATCACCTGTAATATTTAAATTATAATCTCCTATAACTCCCCCACCATGTAAATAAACAAATCTATCTCTAATTCTCCTCCATCCAACGTGAGTATATTGTATTTCAGGCAATATATTTTTAAATTGCTCTGCTAAATATACTTTTAAATATTTATAAGCATTATTCATAGGAAATAAACAATACTTAACTCCTAATCTACCTATAATCCATTTATCAGAATTTAATTCATCATACTTTATATAAATTATTTTTTCTTCATCTGAATTACTTAATATACATCTTAAAGCACAAAACTTTTCTATAAACAATCCATCATCTCTAATAATTATTTTTTCTGCTATTATATTGAAATTACATATTCCAAAATAATTCTCATTACTATTGTTTCTCTCAATTAAGGTAATACATCCATCAATAATAATAAAATCTATTTTATTTATTAATGATGGATTATTATTTATTAATTTAGCTAATGCATCTCTTTCCACTATATCTCTTTTTTCTACTTTCCCCATTATTTTTATAAGTTTATTTTTTGGATTAGTCCCTAATTCTTCATTACTTTCTCCTAATTCGTTTATATCCCCTTCTTCTACTTTGTTCATTATTTTTATAAGCCCAGTTTGTGAGTTAATTTTTAATTCTTCATTACTTTCTCCTAATTCGTTTATATCCCCTTCTTCTACTTTGTTCATTATTTTTATAAGCCCAGTTTGTGAGTTAATTTTTAATTCTTCATTACTTTCTCCTAATTCGTTTATATCCCCTTCTTCTACTTTGTTCATTATTTTTATAAGCCCAGTTTGTGAGTTAATTTTTAATTCTTCATTACTTTCTCCTAATTCGTTTATATCCCTTTCTTCTACTTTATTCATTATTTTTATAAGCCCGGTTTGTGAGTTAATTTTTAATTCTTCATTACTTTCTCCTAATTCGTTTATATCCCTTTCTTCTACTTTATTCATTATTTTTATAAGCCCGGTTTGTGAGTTAATTTTTAATTCTCCATTACTTTGTTCCAATTTATTTATATACTCTTTAGTATCATATGAATCATCTTCATAATATTTAAACACATTCGTATTTCCTCTTGCCAATGATACTTTTAGTTTTTTATTGTTATTAATTTCCATATTTTTTCTCCCTATTACTGATTTATTTACGGTGTAATAATACTAAATAATACAATATAGAAATAGAAGTAAATTTAAATTTTTAATAATGTTAAATTTACCCCTTATTATTTAAAAATTAATATGATATAATTATTAATTTTAATAATTAAAAGGAAGTGATTTTAAACTTCACTTCCTTCTACTTGTTTTAATCTATTTACTTTTAAAATAAATTCTTTTAACTTTAATTGATATTCATCTATATAATCTATACAGTTAAATATATTTCTATTAAATATATTTAAACAACTAATTATATTTTCTTGTTTTAACTTATTAAAATTAAAATAACAAATTATATTTTCACTAATTAAATAATATGTTTCTTCATTTTTCTTTTTATTCCTTTTCTTTTTATTCCTTTTCTTTTTATTATCTTCTTTATCCTTTTTATCTTCTTTATCCTTTTTATCTTCTTTATTTTTTTTATCCTCTTTATTTTTTTTATCCTCTTTATTTTCTTTAAAACTATTATAATAATTAACTTTATCATCGAAAGTTTCATATTTTGATAAATTACCATAAATAGTATTATCTAAATAATTATTTAAAGATATTTTATCCATAATAGCACTAATACTATCTTTATCATTATTACAATATATTTTCAATATTTCTAAAAATAAAGAATTATATAATGGTAAAAAATATTCTATAAAATCATTAATTAATTCCTCAATTTCTTTCTCAAATTTTTCCATATCTCTTTCTCTATAACAATCTATATAAATACCTAAGAATATTAATAATAATTCAACGTTTTTAAAGACATTAGGCAAATATATTATTTTATTCATTGATTTTATCAACTTAATAATTTCATTCATATTTAAATATATACCCATATCTTCTAAACTAATGATTTGCTTATATAAATGTAGTTTAAAGTTTGTATTATAAATTCTTTCAAAATAATATATATCATTAATATTTAAATTTAATAACATAGTAAATTGTAATATGAAATTTTTATCTATTTCACCTCTAAAATTAAATTTCTCATTACTTGCATATCTATTACTTTTTAACGTATTTTTATGATTATAAGCACATTGTCCCCATTCATCTATTGTATGTATAAATACTCTACTTAAATTTTTATAAATATTATACTTTCTCCTATTATTATAATCTATACTGTAAAACAATGAGTACCTATGTAATAAATTATCATTGTCTTTAAAATCTTCAAATCTAACATCAAAATTATCGTAATCCCTATCAACCCTCGAATTATTTTTTATAAATTTATTAAATGCATTTTCTCTTGATATTGTTTCATCATAATTAAAATCTGTTTTTAAAAATAATTTAACATTATCAAATGCATATTGAATAAAATAAAAATTCAAAGAATTTAATCTTAAATAGTCATTACAACTATTAAAATATTTTTTGTTATCTAATAAGTAATTTTTTAAACTCCTTATACATAGTGAATGGATATTAACTAGTAATTCCTCTTCATTACATTTTTCAAAATTACTAACTTCATCTGTTAAATCATTAAAATCTATAAAAAATGTATTTTCAAGAATCTCTTTTGAAATAACACCTTTATATAAATTAAAAAACATTTAATCACTTCCTTTCAATAAAATTATATAATATTTTATAATATATATGTTGCAAATAAAAAACTTCTAGGATAAATTTTGAAGCCATAAATATCCATAGATAGTATTAGCACTTAATACTAAAACTAATATAAAGTATTAAATAATGATTATGGAGAATTGATATGGATATTTTAACTATTAATAAAATTGAAGGTCATGAAAGTGAGATAGAAGAACTTAAGCGATTAGCGATGAAACGTAGTCCTGGAACTAAAAGAAAGTTAAATCCAGAACAAGAAAAAATGATTGTTGAAGTAGTTACTAATAAAACTCCAGACCAAGTAGGGTTTGAATGTAGAAATAACTGGACAATAGAGTTGATAAGACAATGGGTTATTAAAGAATTTAATGTAACTATGTGTCATAGAGGTATGGCCGAAGTATTATATAGATTAAATTTAAGCTACACACATCCTACTTATGTCATGGCAAAAGCTGATAAAAATAAGCAAGAAAAATTTAAAAATGATTTTGAAGAGTTAAAAAATGCCTTAACGGCTTAGTTGATACGATTCTATTTCAAGATGAATCTTTAATTAGAGATTATCAAGCAATTCAAAAGACTTGGTTTATCAAGGTAAATCAAAAGAAAGTACCTACTTACGGGAAAAATGCTGGTGTAAAATTAATAGGAACTCTTGATTATATAAATGGAACTGTATATTGTGAAGAGCATGAAAGATATGATGCTAAAGTATTTCTAGAGTTTTTAAAAACAACTCTATCCAATTATAAGAGTGGAAAAATAGTTATGATACTAGATAATGCTAAAATATATCATGCCAAATTATTAAAACCATTTTTAGAAGAAGTTAAAGATAGACTAGAATTAATGTTTCTACCAACATATAGTCCAGAACTGAATTTGATAGAAGGGCTATGGGGATGGCTAAAATCTTCAATAATAAATAACTCATTTTTCCCTACCTTACCAAAGGTAAGAGTTGCGGTAAATAAATTTATAGATGAAATAAATAAAGTTCCTACTAAAACAATAGACAGGCTCTGCCTAAAACTGTAGAAACTTTATTACAACATATATAAAAAAAAATAAAATTCTATTTACTTTTTTATTATGATCCTCTATGTTCCTAATCACTTGCAAGGATTACCTATCGAATAGGTATCATTTATATAATATATATTTCAATAATATACAAAAAACAAAAGAGTGTTATACAACACCCTTTTCTTTAAGACTAACATATCTATCTTCACCAATAATTACATGATCAATTACATCAATACCTATTATTTTTCCTGCTTCTTTTAACCTTTGTGTAATATCAATATCCTCTTTTGAAGGTAAAGGATCACCAGATGGATGATTATGAGCTACTATTATAGACGATGAATTTCCTAATATAGCAGTTTTAAAAACTTCTCTAGGATGGACTAATGATGAATTTATAGTTCCCACGCTTACTACATTTATAGAAGTTGGTTGATTTTTGGTATCCATACAGCAAGTAATAAACTGCTCTCTATCAGCTCCATCTAAAAATTTTTTTAATAACTCTACTGCATCTTTAGGTGAACTTATTTTTCTATTTTCATAAAGAATACTGCTTTCCCTTATCATCTTTATAGATACTATATCTACCCTTTTTCTATTTAATACTTTATTTCTTTTATTAGATTCCATTTTATTTTTCACAACTATCTTCTCCTTATAAATTATTTATAATAACTATTCATCAATATAATATATATTTAAAATTAAAAACTTTTTCTTAAAATGATTATTATTTGAGATATGAATAAATAATTTAGAAGATTAGATGTTTAAAATAATACTAAATATATTTTTTAATACTAATTATTTCTAATTAATATTTTATGTAGGAGATTCAGTATTAAAGTAATAAAACCCTAATTAATATATAACACAACCATAACACAACATAAGAAAAAAATAATAAAAATTAATAATACTTAATAATATTAAGCCTTATAAAAATAAACATTCATAAGGCTTAAATAAATTATATATAAATTAATAAAATATACTTCATCGAATCCAGGCGTCGGGGGTTCGAATCCCTTTAGGTACACCATCAAATGGACTATCCTACTAAATTTAGTAAGGTAGTCCATTTTTATTATTTATCTAATCTCCTTATTTTTTATAGTTAAATTAATTTCTTTAGGATTTATAATTTACTCATCAACCTCATTTATTTAAGTAATATATCCAAATTAAGTTTGTTCTAACTTTAATGTAATTTATTTTTCTTTATATCATCAAAATTTAACTTTATCTAAGTATACTCATAGTAAACATCATCTTTTAATGTTTCTGTATCTCTTCCCCCCTCTTGAAATGCTATAAACGCTTAACCTCCCTCCTCTAAAAATAAACTATAAATTTCTTCTTCTAGATTTTCTCCTTCAACCTTATAAACAATAAATATTTTATTATGTAAATAATCAAAAGCTTCAATAGTAACTTTAAAATTTTCAGTATCAAAACTTTTATTTGTAGCTATTTCATTTTCAGGATATTTTATATGCATTCCAAAACTATTATTTAACACTGTTAATACTAATCCTATTAACGGTATATCCTCTACCAAAATGGGATTAACAAAATTAATACTAAACATAATAGCTATTAAAGCATAAGTAACCTTTAAGCCATTTTAAAAGGTTTATTTATTAACGGTTTCTTTTTATATTAAAATTGATTATAAGAAAAATAACTCATTGATACTATTTCAATAGTATCAATGAGTTATATCTAATATATGAAAATAATTTTACTTTCATAATATATATATGTCTTTTAAAATGCTAATTTTTCATCAACAATCTTTTTCTTGCTATCTATAAATGTAAAATCAGTTAAAACAATATCCACATTATATTTCTTTTCTCCATTACCATTTAAATAACTTCCAGTTCTAATTTTTCCTTCTACAGCTAGCTTAGTTCCTTTACCAACATTATTGGATAATACGACTGCTTTACTATCAAATGCTACTACTTCTACAAAAGTTGCTATTCTCTCATTCTTCTTAACGTTATATTCATTTACTGCCAAGGTGAACTTAACATATTTTCCTTCTTTTTCATTGTTACTATAATTCTTTAATTCTAAATCATTCACTACGTTTCCTACTAAAGTAACTTTATTCATATTCTACACCTCCAAGAGTTAACTATTTTAATTCTTGACCATAACTTATTTTCTTATACATATAAAATATATCTTTTATTTAATACCTAGGTCGCTAGTAATCATATCTACTCCCATATCAATTAAATTCTTTATATCCTTTGTACTATTCACAGTCCATACATTAACCTTTGCACCATTTAAATGTGCTAAATCTACTTTAGCTTTAGTTATATTCTCTAATTTAATATCTATTCCATAATTACCATATTGCTTTAATAAATTAATATTTTCTATAGTTATATCACTTAAATATTGGAAATGAATTTTATAACTATATTCTCTAATATATTTTATCCATTCATGTGAAGTTGATATTATTATAGTATCGTCTTCAAGATCATACTGCTTTATTTTATCAATAATATCTTTAATACTTTCAACAGTAACTTCCTTAAACTCAATTACTGGTACTAACTTATTAACAACACAACAATTTAAATATTCATCTAACGTTGGTATTTTTAAATTAGTGTAATTTTTAATATTATTACCATTATCTATATTAAGTGATTTTACCTCTATCAAGTTCATACTTTTAATTTCACCTATACCATTTGTCATCCTTTCAACGTCAGAATCATGAAATACAGCAATATTCCCATCCCTTAATACATATATATCTGCTTCAATTCCCCAAGCACCTACATTAGCTGCTTTATTAAAAGAAGGTATAGTATTTTCAGGTTCTAATGCACTAGCACCCCTATGCCCTATCAGCTTTACTTTATTTTCCTCTCCATATGTGCTTACACTAGTATTAAATATTATAATTATCATTAATAAGCAGACCTTTAAACTATTATGTATAACTTTCATATATCATTTCTTCTTTCTAAAATATACTTAAATTCTCATTTAAATATATTATTAATACTTATAAACATAAAAATACATATTAAAATAAAAAAAGAGGCGTTTTAATAAAAACGCCCCTCTATTGTTCTATTTAATTATAGCTGCTCTTAATTGATCAGATGCACTTGTTAATGATTTTTGCCAATCTTCAACAGTCTTAGTACCATTCATAATTGAGTCAATTATTAATACATATGAATCATTCCATACTAATCCTTCAACTGGTTCTGTAGCTGCAAATCCACCCATAACTGGTTTTGCACCATTTTCATAAACACTTAAAATTTCAACTTGTAATTCATCTAAATACTTACTAGCAATTTCTATAGAACCTTCTACAGGAACAACTGATTTTCCTAATTCAGCGATTATTTCTACAGCTTCATCACTATAAAGGTAAGCCATAAACTCTTCTGCTAATTCTATATTAGAAGCTTCTGCTGGAATATACATTTGTTCAAAGAAGTTATAAGAATACATGTCTCCACCATCTTTATATGCTGGATATGCTGTGAATCCCCATTCAAACCCATCTGCTCTTGGTGCATCTGCCATTTCACCTGGTAACCAATCTCCATTATTTATAAATAGAGCTTTGTTATCTAAAACTAATTGTTGGTTCTTTTTATAGTTATCTCCATTAGCATTTGCTACAACTGATGGTTCTGTATAATCTTTAAGCTTAGCAACTGTTTCTAAAACTTTAGTAGCTTCATCTGAAGTCCAGAATCCTTCTTCAAAATTCATAGCCTTATTGAAAGCATCAATTCCGCCTGCTGCTGCTAACATTGCTGGCATAGCAGAATCAAAATATCCTGCTGTTGGATATGCAAATAAAGATATTCCATCAGCTTTAGCTTTATCACCTAGAGCAAAGAATTCATCCCAAGTTTTTGGAACATCATATCCCTTCTCTTCAAATAATCCCTTATTATAGAATAATCCTGTTGGACTATAGAATAATGGAGCTAAATATGTCTTACCATCTCCATATGGAGCTGTAGATGATGTATCTAAGAATCCATCTAATATTTTATCTTTTACTTTTACACTTTCACCTGGAACAGTCATTTCCATAACATTGCTCAAGTCATGTAAAGCTTGTTCATTTATAAATGTTTCTGTTAACGCTTCTGGTCTACCAGTTGCTAAATATATTAAATCTGGAATATTACCACCTTGAATTTGTGGTCTTATTACTTCTTCTAAATTAGATTCAGCAGTTAATTCAATTTTAACTCCTTCATGTGTACTTTCAAAATTTTCTATTAACTTATTCCAATGTTCTACACCACGGCCCCCATTAAGAGCTGCAATTTTTAATACTGTTTCTTCTGCTTTAACATCTGAAGCTGTTGTCTTGTCCTCTTCTGGTTTAGCTGAATTACCACATCCAGCAAATAATGTTGTTGCAATCAGAGCACTTAAAATTAATGATACCTTTTTAAATCTCATAAAATTCTCCCCCTAGCTTTTAGCTTTAACATTTTACTTTTATACCTAACTTCTATACCTAAATTTTACATTAATGTAAACGTTGTATCAATAGTTTTTTTGTTTTTTTTTTTAGTTATTTTGCTATAATAGCAATTTATATTAATTTTATAATCCTAATGTTGCTTCAACAACCTTAGCTATCTCTTCAGCTTTTTCCAATTTATCCATCTCAGCAAATACCCTTAATACTGGTTCAGTACCTGAGAAACGAACTATAACCCAACCTCCATTTTTGAAGTAAACTTTGTATCCATCATCATAAGAAACTCTATCTATATCATAATTAAAGGAAATCCCTTCCTTTTTAACCATTAATTTATCAATTAATTCCTCTTTTCTCTTTTGACTCATCTTATAGTCTCTTTCAGTCATATATAACTTACCATATTCATTGCAAATATCTTCATATATTTCTGATAATGACTTACCAGTAACAGCTATCATTTCTACTAAAAGAGATGCAGCATAGACACCATCTTTACCTTGAATATGACCTTTTACAGTAAGGCCTCCACTTGATTCTCCTCCTATTATTGCATCAGTTTCTATCATCTTACCAGATATATGCTTAAATCCAACAGGAACTTCATAACATTCTTGTCCAAAACTTTTAGCAACTCTATCTAGTAACTCTGTAGTAGCTATGTTTCTAACTACAGGACCTGACCATCCCTTATACTTTAATAAATAATAGTATAATAATACTAAAATATCATTAGGATGTAAGAATCTTCCATTATTATCTATAACACCTAATCTATCAGCGTCACCATCAGTAGCTATACCAATATCATACTTTCTATCAATTACATAATTTTGTAGAGATCTTAAATTAGCTGCATTTGGAGTAGGTAGTTTACCACCAAATAAGGTATCATGTCTTTCATTAATTACATCTAATTCACATCTTGAAGTTGCAAGTATAGTTCTAAGAGATGTTTGGCTTACACCATACATTGGGTCTAATACAACTCTTAAATGAGCATTTCTAATAGCTTCAATATTTATTTGTGATAAAATGCAATCAATATATTCATTAAAAGGATTATCATATTTTATTAATCCCTTTGCCACAGCCTCTTCAAAATCTATTGATTTTATTTCTTCATCTTCAAATTTAGCAATATATTTTTCAACATCATTAGTAACTACTTCATCTGCATCTTTTCCACCCTTAGTAAATAACTTAACCCCATTATAAAGAGCTGGATTATGACTTGCAGTTATAGCCATACCATAATCTAAATTTAATTTCTTAACTTCAAACATTATTAATGGAGTTGGAACCCCTCTATGAATAAATAGAACTTTAATTCCTTCATAAGCTAATACTTCTGATATCCACATTGTAGCTTCTTTTGATAAAAATCTTCTATCATATCCAACTACTATAGTCTTATTTTCAACATTTTCATCTTTCATTTTTCTAGCAACAGCTCTTGCTAATTGTTGAACATTATTTTTTGTAAAATCTTCTCCTATAATTGCTCTAAATCCACCAGTACCAAACTTAATCATATAACTTCCTCCTATACCATTTTATTGGTAACATAATTATTTACTATATTATTTAACTTGTCCCATTTTTCTTCTATATCTTTAACAAGTTTTAGCTGCGTTCTAGTTCTATCTAAATTCTGTTCATTATAAGTAGTTTTATAATATATATCTCCATCTAAATAATCAGTTAAAAACCTTATAGCTTGTTCTAAAGTAATTACTTTAGCCCCCATTGGAAGCATTTGAATTTCTTTTTCTGTAAGTGAAGAATTAGTCCCTTCTAAAAATCCTTTTGTAAAAGCTTCAAAGAACTCTAAATCAACATATACTTTATCTAAATCTTTTTCATCTTCCAACGCATGAGTTGCACCACTTCTTATCGCATCACCAAAATCATATAATGAAAGCCCTGGCATTATAGTATCTAAATCAATAATACAAATTCCATTCTTAGTCTTAGAATCCATAAGTATATTACTAATCTTTGTATCATTGTGAGTTACCCTTAAAGGCAACTCACCATTTTCATACATATCTAATAAAATAGATGTCTCATTCTCTCTTTCTAAAATAAAATCAACTTCAGCTCTTACTGATTCTAATCTTCTCGCCTTATTGTTTTCTATAGCTAATAAAAATGTCTTAAATCTTTCCTTAGTATTATGAAAATTAGGAATTGATTCATATAAATTTTCTGCATTGTAATCAGCTAACTTATTTTGAAAGTCTCCAAAAGCCTTTCCAACCTTATAAAAATCTTCAGCTGATTCTGCAACATCATAAGTTACTGTATCAGAAATAAACTTAATGGCTCTCCAATAGTTATCTAATGAATCCTTTAAATAGCTCTTTCCAGTATTAGTTGGAACTACAGTAATAGTCTCTCTTTCTACATCTCCACCATTTTCACTTACTATCTTCTTAAGATAGTCACATACTCCGCAGTAATTTTCCATTAATTTCTCAACGTTTTTAAAAATTGAGCTATTTATTTTCTGCAAGATATATTTATTTTCATCACCTTTATTATTTTTGCATGTAACAAGAAATGTATCATTTATAATTCCACTTCCAAAACTTTTTACATTTATAACATTGCCATCAAATTGAATTGATTTAAGAGCTTCTACAGCTATTTCTAAAGATTTTTCATGCATTTTGGGTTAATCTCCTCCCATATATTCTTATTATAAACTCCTTGTTTGATCATTTCCTCAATTGCAGATCTAACAATATACTTATCTTCTTGATATGTTACCCCATACCATTTATCTGTAGATTTCATTACTTCAACCTTTATTTTGTTATCACTTAATAAAGAACTAACAACTGATGGTATAAAATATTCAGACTTAAGCGGATTTTCTTTAGCCTCTGTATCTAAGAAATCCTTAAATCCTTCTTCTAAATATTCAAATAAATTATTATCAAATGCCCACATATTCATTGATACTGTTGAGTTATAATCTAACTCTGTCCAATCAATCTCATTTTCAGTATAAAAAGCAGCTTCTCCTTTTTTAACTATTTTAGTTCTTTCAATAACTTCTTCTAAATATCCATCTTTTACACTGCAAACTCCTCTTGCAACATGACCATTTTCAGAAAGTGTATTACATAGCCTATAACCAACCATACCATACATAGTTTCACTTACATTATTAGATAAGAATTTATATATTTCATTAAAAGCTGCTTGTCCATAAAAATCATCTGCATTTATTGCAGCAAACGGTCCATCAACTTGATCCTTTGCGCATAATATAGCTTGACCTGTTCCCCATGGTTTTGTTCTTCCATCTGGTATACTATAACCCTCTGGTAAGTTTTCTAATCTTTGAATAGCATATCTAACTTCAACATATTGTTCTAATCTGTTTCCTATTAGCTCTTTAAATTCATCCTCAATTTCTTCTCTTAATATAAATACCACCTTTTCAAATCCAGCTTTTATTGCATCGTGTACAGCTAATTCTAATAATATTTCACCGTTTGGTCCTATTTTGTCTATTTGTTTTAACCCACCATATCTACTTCCTAATCCGGCTGCCATTATTACTAATATTGGTTTCATATCTTTTCTCCCCTTTTATTACATTTTTTTGGATTCATTCTATTGATATTTTTTGTTATATGAATATAATTCTCCTAATAACCCTGCTAATCCTAAAATCATCATTAATAATCCATTATATCCATCAACTCTATTCCCTTTAATT
The DNA here is from genome assembly GCF_015667795.1 of Clostridium sp. D53t1_180928_C8. Classification (GTDB taxonomy): domain Bacteria; phylum Bacillota; class Clostridia; order Clostridiales; family Clostridiaceae; genus Clostridium. The sequence continues at coordinate 5,238 of NZ_JADPEL010000041.1, read as the reverse complement.
ACTAATATTATAGATACTAAAAATACTAAAATATAAATTATCTTTTTAACCATCTATCCAATTTTCCTCCATATTATTTCACCTGGTTTTAGTTCAAACTTTGTTTTATTTCCTTGACCATCATAAACAAATGTAACCTGTTCCTCATGTGAATTATTTATTACTGCATACTTATTACTCTCTAAATATGCTGATACTTCACAGTGTAAATTATCTGCATACCATTTTTTCATTTCTGATTCTTTATTAGCTGCATAGAAGCAACTTCTCATAAGTATTCTAGTATTTTGTATTGAATATGGTAATCCTGCTATATAAACAGCTCTTCCCTTTCCGTAATCATTTGATGACATTAATATATCACCATCTCTATAACATATAATTTCTGTATCCTTGCTCTTAGCATATATATTTTTTTGACCTTCTCCAAAATCTATCTCACTAACAACATCTTCAGTTATAAAGTGATTATCTAATTGAGTTTTAAAGTATTTATCTGTGCTTAATGAGAATCCTAATTCCTTATCAACTCCTAATGCTTCCGATAACTGGAAGAAGTGTCCACCTTCTAATATTGCTGATGGTTCTCCTACTCCAACAAATCCACCACCGTTATATATCCATTCTCTTAGTGTCGTTATTATTTCTTCATCTAACCACTTTTCTCCACCACTAAATGCAGTACCAGCATCACCAGCATTTATTATTACATCTATATCTTTAGGCACTCCATTTTCCTTAATATCATCAAAACTTATAAATTCAACATCAAAACTCATCCCACTTAAACTTTCTATAATACCTAAGTAAGTGTATATTTGCTTATACCAAAGTGCATGTGCTACCATATGAGTTTGCCAAGTTCTAAGTTTTCCCCAACAATTTAATACAGCAACTTTTAATCCACAATAAGGCTTATTTCCATTAACATTATCATATATATCTCTAAATTCATTACATATATCTTCTATACACTCAACAAATTTTGGGAACTTATATGCTAAAGATAAATATCCACCATAACCTATTCTATCTACAGGCTTTCTCATTAAAGCTCTTCTTGCCGTTACCCAATTTTCCTTTGCCTCTATAGTTGGATCATTTCCTTCGTAAAAAGTATCTGGGAAGAAGTATGGTAAAAATCTTCCTTCAGTATATTTAACACCTGGAATATCTGATATCATTCTAAGTGTTGCTCCTCCACCTACTGATCCAACAACTCCATCTATTCCTATGCTTTCAAAATACTTACCATATGGTTCTGTACCAATCCAGTTATCTCCTAAAAACATCATTGCTTCTCTTCCATCAGCATGTACTATATCTACAAGCTTCTTAACATTTTCAGCAACAAACTTTTGTTGGAAATCCATATAATCTAAATATTCTCTAGATGGAACTCTAAATGTAGAATTATAGTAGCCTTGATCAACTATGTGTTCTGGTCTTAATGAATATCCCTTTTCTTCTCTAAATGCTTCTAACGCTTCAGGACTTACACTTGAACTATATCCAAACCAATCAACAAATTTTTCTTTTGCTAAATCATTAAATACTAATGTAAAATGATAGAAAAACGTTGTAAACCTAACTATATTAGATTCTGGATGCTCATCTAACCAATTATGCATAGCTTCAAAAATATATTTATTACTTTTTGGCTTTCTAGCATCAAAAGGCATTTCATGCGGCTTATCTCCCCAATTATTTGTGATATGATTATACATTTGAGTCGGATCCCATATACAATATGCTAAAAATGTAACAGTATATTCATGCCATTTTTGAGCATTTTCTATTAATACTTCTTGAGTTTTTTCATTATAACTCCATAAATTTTCATCTACTACTTCTCCAGTAGTTCTATCAATTACTTCCCACCAAGTTTTTATATCATGATAAGTATCTGGTTGTACTTGTTCTGCAAAATAACCTTCCATTATTTTTATAGTTAAACTATTTTCTGTTGCTAAGTTATATTTAGTCATTAAATAAGTTTGTTGTAATTCTTCCTTATTAGCCTCTGCCCACTTATTATCTCCACGTGCAACAAAGTAAGTTGAATATATTCTCTCTGCTAACCCTTTTATTTCTTTTGGAAGCTTAAATCCATCGCAATCTCTTATTCCATCAGCTCCCCATTTTTCTGCTATCTCTAAAGTCTCCTTAATAAAATTGTCATCAGTCGGTATCGTAACTCGCCCTTTACTCATATTTTTTCCTCCTACTCCTTTATACCACCAACTGTCATTCCTTCAGTTAATTGCTTTTGAACTAACATATAAAGAATTATTGTTGGAATCATTACTATTGCTAATCCAGCATACATTGCACCATAGTCAGTTGCTGTCTTTTGTACTTGCATTAAACTTAAAAGTCCAACTGGTAAAGTTTTTGATGAATTTGGAAGTAATGTTAATGCAATTATATATTCATTCCAGAAAGCTAAAAATTGGAATAACACAACTGTTATTATACTTGGCTTAGCCATTGGAATTATTACCTTCATTAATGTTTGTAGATGAGTACAACCATCTATATATGCAGCTTCTTCGTAAGCTTTTGGCAATGTTCTTAAGTAGTTAGATAATAAATAAATTGTAAATGGTAATGCTGTTGAAGCATAAACCAAAGCTAGTACTATTTTATTATCCAGCAATACTGTCAATGCCAAAGGAAGTGCAAATATCTGTTTTATTGCTTTATCTGCATCTAAAATTAATAGAAATATTGGAACTACTATATAGTTAACATTTATAAATAATCCAGCGGCAAATATAGTATTTAATACTTTCTTACTCTTGAATTCAAATCTAGATAACACATATGATGCTGGTATAGCTATTACTAAAAGTAATACTAATGCTAATGCAGTTACAAAAACTGAATTTAAGAAATATTCACCCATATGTGATTTTACAAATGCATTTTTAAAGTTTTCAAGATAAAAACCTTCTGGTAAAGCCCATGGATTTCCATAGAACTCTGATTTATGCTTAAATGCTGCTAAAATTGACCATCCTAAAGGTACTAATATGCTTAATGCAAAAAGAATTAAACAAATATATATAAAAATCTTTGTTAAATTTTTAGATGATTTACCCTTTTTCTTAGTAGTTTTTTTATCATAACTTATATTTTTTTCTGTAATATTTTGCATAATTAACACCCCCTAATACTCAATTACATCTCTATTTGTTGCCTTACTAATTATTAATGACAATCCAAATGAGAATATAAATATTACAACACCAATAGCCATTCCATATCCATACGCTGAATTTCCATAAGCCTGCTTGTACATATATTCTAAGAATACTGATGAAGCACCATCTGGTCCTCCACTAGTCATTACTTTTACAAATAAGAAACTTAAATTAATACTACTTATAATAAAGAATGTTAATGTTGTTCTAATAGTTCCCCATACAAGCGGTAATGTTATACTAAAGAATTGATTAAACTTAGAAGCTCCCTCTAAATCAGCTGCTTCGTATAAACTTTCTGGTATACTACTCATAGCAGACATATACATAACCATATAATATCCAACAGCTTGCCATATCATAGCAAAAGCAACACACCATACAACTGTACTTGCATCTCCTAGCCACATTCTTTTCCAGGTTTCTAAATTAAAAAGTCCTAATGTTGCATTCAAAATCCCTTGATTTGGATCTAATATCGCAGAGAATATTGCAGAAATAACAACTACCGAAAGAATATTAGGCAAATAGAATACTATTCTGAAAAAATTATTAAATTTAATATCTTTTCTAATTAATATAGCTGCTAAAGCAATAGCTAGTACCAATGTTACTACAGTTACAAAAATAATTAAGAATAAAGTATTTTGAAATGATTTTATAAATTTCATATCTTTAAATAAGATTATAAAATTATTTAGCCCCACAAATTTTTTATTATTACTCAATCCCCCCCATTTAAACATAGACATCCAAAATACATTTAATGTTGGGATTACCATAAAAACAAAAAATAAAATACATGCTGGAATAACTGATAATCCTATAAAAAGTTTTTTAGATTTACTATTTTTACCATTTTTACTCATCAAACCCTCTCCCTTTTTATTACATTTCTTGTTTATATTGTAGCTCAGTGTAATCTTTTACACAACAAAATTATTGCTTATGTTTTTATATATATTGCGAAACTCGCAATATAACCTAATTTAAACGTTTAAATATTGGCAATTTAATGGTATAATTGAGAAAAAATACTATTACGAGGTGATTTATGAGTAATACAAGATATAATGTTGATGAAAAAAACATCTATAATATTGATTTTGAACTGCTTTATATAAGTAAATCTAAATATGAAAACGATTGGCATAGTACAAGCCATTTCCACCCATTTACAGAAATTTTTTTTATAATTCATGGAAATGGACTAATGGAAATAGATGATACTACTATTTCTATAAAGGAAGGAGACTTAGTTATTATAAATCCTAACTGTACACATACAGAAAAATCATCTGTTAATATTAATGAACGGTTAGAATATATAGTTTTTGGAATTAATAACTTAGCATTATTTAATAAAAAAGATTCTAAAGTTGATATTAGCTCTTGTTCTTCTAATCTTTATAAAATAATGAATTTCACTCATAACAAAAATATAATACTATATTATTTAAACATGCTTGTTAAGGAAGTAGAAAATAAAGAGAAAAATTATGAATTAGCTTGTAAAAGCATATTAACTTTGTTCATTATATATATATCTAGAAATGCAAAGTCAAGTCTTTTTATTACCGATAATCCTGAAAAGTTAAATATAGAATGTGTTAAAATTAAAAACTATATTGATTCACATTATTCTGAAAATATAAACTTAGATACATTATCTAATTTAAGCTATGTTAATAAATTTCATTTAGTTCATTTATTCAGTAAGCAAATGGGGATATCCCCTATAAATTATTTAATTAGTAAAAGAATTGAAGAATCTAAAAATCTTTTATGCACTACTAACTATTCAATACGAGACATATCTACTATTGTTGGATTTTCTAACTCTTCTTATTTTAGTCAGATGTTTAAGAAATCAACTGGATTATCTCCAAGAGAATATAAGGTACAATATAATTTAGAGAAATAAAAAAAAGACAACCATTTGGTTGTCTTTTTTTGGAGCGGGTAGTGGGAATCGAACCCACCTTTCCAGCTTGGAAGGCTGGAGTATTACCGATATACGATACCCGCAAAT
>NZ_JADPEL010000040.1 GCF_015667795.1 Clostridium sp. D53t1_180928_C8 | reverse complement strand
ACTCCTAACGTTATAAATCTATTATAAATAGAAAAACCCTATAGGGTAGACTTTTTTTATCATGTCTACTCTATAGGGTACATTTTATAATTTTACTTCCTTATCTTTTTTTTAACACCTTCTATTAAGTATTCTAAATGACTTACATCAAATTTTTCTCTTTTTATCATCTTTAATCTTTCTTCTGCTCTTTGTGCTGTTTCTAGTGCCTCTGAAAAATCTTTTCCCTTTATTGCACTATTTGCATACTCTATTAAATAATCAATTTTTAATACCATTTCAGCTAAATCTTCTCTATCATTATTAACTAATTCAATTAAAAGATCATAAACCTTTGGTGAGACCTTATTTCTAGAATCTCTTAATAAGTTATTATTTCTACTAGTTATCTTAGCCATTTACTTTACCTCCGAAAGTATAATATTAATTCATTTTATTATATTATAACTTATGTCTAGTAAATATACTCGGAAAATATTGAAGAAAAACTTTCTATGCTCATTGGATATATTCTAACTCTCTTTAACTGATGTAAACCATCACCTATAGAGCTTATTCCTCCTTTAGTAGTAGTTGCCGCTTTAATCCCTAGTTCTTTTTGGATTTCAATAGTTTCATCATTATACTTTCCAACCGGATAACATAAATAGTTTCCATCTGATCCTATATTGTTTCTTAGGAAATCCTGTCCCCTCTTAATTGAATCATAAGCATCCTCTCTAGATAGCTTATCTAGCTCTAAATGATTAGCTGTATGACTTTCTATAGACATTCCTGCCGCTTGCATTTCCTTTAACATATCAGAAGACATGTAATACCCATTGTCTACACCATCAGTTATAACAAAAAATGTAGCTTTTAATCCATGATTTTTTAATGACGGAAAAGCACTAGTATAATTATCTGAGTAACCATCATCAAATGTTATTACTACAGGTCTTTTAGGGACCTTACCTGTCTCCATAGCCTCTAATGCTTCATCTAAGTTCATTGCAGTAAAGCCATTTGCCTCTAACCAAGCCATTTGCTCCTCAAACATACTTGGAGGTACTAATAAGTTATTATTAGGATCTTGATCACTTATAGAATGATACATAAGTATAGGTATCCTTACTTCTTCTGGTGCAATATTTATGTATTCAATTTCTTTTTCTTCAACTTTAACTTCTTCTGATTTATCTTCTTCTACCTTCTCAACATCATTATTAGTTTGTTGTTGTTCATTGTTAGTTTCATCTATTTGTGTTTTATTACTTTCTTCATTTTTTCCACAAGAAACTATTCCTAAAGTCATTAACAGAATAAATGAAATTACTACTAAAAATTTTTTCATAATTTTGTCTCCTTATTTTTTATTTTACTGAAGTAATTTTAACTTAAATAATTAATTTTGTAAATAAATTACTTTTATTAACATTGCAATATTTTATTTATAAAATTTCATTAATTATTTTTTTCGTAATTTATCAATAAATTTTTATTCTATTTATTTTTTCTTTTTAAATATAAATTCATTTTACTTTTTCCTATTTTTTATATTTTAACATTTATAACGCCTTATTTTTTCTGTATAACAAATTAACAAATTAATAAATTATTAATTTGTTAATTTATTCATTTCTAAAACAATTACCTTTTATACATAAAAATATTTTTTAATTTTTCATAAAATTCTTAATTTTAAAATAAAAGAATTATAAAAAGTAAAATAATTCTTTTACTTTTTTTGTAATTATTTTTTTAAAAAAATATATAAAAAATAGATGTAGCAAATATTTTTACAATTAATTACATGTATATATTATACTTTTATTACAATAAAAAGATTTAGTATAATTTTGTAAAAAAATCTGTTTTTTATAGAATTTTTGTATATATTTTTCATATTATAACACTTTTTCTCTATCCAGTTTAATCATCCAATTTAATTTTAGATGTATAAAAAAATATCTAGCTTTTAAACTAGATATTTATTAGAAACCCATATATTATTTACATTCTTGTAATAACTTATTTAATTTATTTTGAACTAACCATAATTTTTTTTGCTTTCTATTGAATGCAACCATTTTATTTTTGTTATTTTTGCTTTCATCAAGCAATTTTATATACTTTTCATCTGCTATTTTTAATGCATCTTCAATTACTAAAAGTTCATCTTTAGTAAACATAAATTATCGCCTCCAAACAATCAAATTTTACATATTTATTATATCATAATATATTTTAAAGGTAGCAATATTATATACTATTAAACTATCCAAATTACTAAATAAAAAGAGCCATTAAGAACACCTAACAACCCTTTAAATTTACAATATATTAATTTTTATGTTATATCTTCTTTACAACTGATGATTTTAACTTCATAGCCCCAAAACCATCAATTTTACAGTCTATATCATGACCATCTGTTACATCATATAAAAGACGTATGTTCTTAACCTTAGTTCCTTGCTTTAATGCTGAAGATGCACCCTTAACCTTTAGATCTTTAATTATTGTAACTGTATCTCCATCATTTAAAACATTTCCATTAGCATCCTTAATAATGTTTGCTTCTTCTTCAGCAGCTTGACCTGCAGCAGTCCACTCATGACCACATTCTGGGCATATTAAAAGACTTCCATCTTCATAAGTATATTCTGAATTACATTTTGGACAATTTGGTAACATAATTTCATTTCCTCCGTTCATTATGGTTAATTTAATATATAGCTTATTTTACATTATTATATACTATCACAGTATTCTACTCTTTACAAACCTTCATATCTAAACATTACTGTCTATAATAAAACACCTTTATTTAAATAATTACTTACCAGTTAACTTTCTAACAGCTTCTGTTGTTTTAATTTTTCTTTCCATTGCATCAGCATATCTTTCTTTAACTAATTGGCTATATACCAAATCTATTAAAAATATTTGAGCTAATTTTGTTGCTACTGCCCCAGTCTCAAATATAGTTTCAACAGAAACATATGATAAATTTATATCTGATATATCCTTTAACCTTGAAGGTGAATTTTGAGTTATTGATATAACCTTAGCTCCATTTTCTTTAGCTAACTTTCCTGCTTGTATTATTTCTTCAGTTTCTCCTGAATGAGAAATTGCTATTATTAAATCATCCTTATTAGCTATAGAGGACATCATAACCATATTATGACTATCATCATAACAATTGCTGTTGATTCCAATTCTCATAAACTTATAATTAGAATCCTGTGCAACTATACCAGAATACCCAATACCAAAGAAATAAATTTTCCCTGCTTTTTCGATATACTCAGCACACTTCTGAATATCATCAAAATTAGTTATTTCCATGGTTTTTTCTAACACATTAATATTACATTGTAATAATTTTTGTGCAGTATCCTTCACACTCTCATCATTAGTTATGTTATTATTCAGAATTCCCTTTCTTTCGTTATTAGATATTTCCTTAGCTAAAGTTACTTTAAAGTCTTGGAATCCAGAAAAACCAATTTTTTTAGTAAATCTAGTTATTGTAGCTTCCCCAATTCCACTTTCCTTTGCTATTTCCGATATTGATTTGTATATTACCTCTTCTATATTACCCTTAATATAATTCATTAACTGTTTATCAGATTTAGTCGCTTTGAATCTTGGTGTTTCTAATTGACCAAGTATACTCATTCAACCACTCCTTACTTACATTATATAGCTACTATTTTACCATCAAATTATACATATTGTAAGTTTTAATAAGCTAGTATATACTGTTATATAAAAATTTATATAGTACTTCTAGTATTTTTATATTATTTTCATTTTAAACAAGCTATATTTTATTTTTTTATATAATTTAAGGGAGTATTTAAATACTCCCTTAAATTTAACAATACTTAATTATACAACTTTTCTAGAATCTTCTTTAAAGTCCTTTTTAAAGTATATAGTTGTGTTATCCTCTGTCTTGTAAGCCCTTTTATTCATATTAATTTGAATTGAACTTACTAAATATCCAACTATAAGTGAAACTGATATAGATATTAATGAATATGACCATGAAGTAACATTAGGTACTTTATACTTTAATACTACAACTATTATAGCTGATACTATAAACCCTGCATAAGCTCCCATACTTGTAGCTTTCTTTGTGAATGCCCCTAATACAAATGTACCTGCTAAAACTCCAAGCACTAATCCCATAAAGCTATTAAACCACTCATATGCTGATTTAATTTCTCCATTAGCAAGAATAATCGCTACTGCTATTGCTAATATTCCCACTCCTAAAGATATGTATTGAGCTACTTTTGTTTGTTTTTCTGAACTTATATTCTTAGAAAAAACAGTTTGAATATCTAAAGCCCAACTTGTTGCAACTGAGTTAAGTCCAGTTGATAAAGTTGATTGTGATGCTGCATATATAGCTGCAAGTAATATTCCTGTTATACCTACTGGTAATTGGAAAGCAATATATGATGCAAATATTTGATCTTGTTGTGCTGTTTGTAGTAATTGCGGATTTTGGTTATAAAATACAAATAATGCTGTTCCTATTAAATAGAAAACTGTTGCTAAGAATATTGATAATACACCATTTCCATAAGTCATTTTCTTTAATTGCTTTAAATCTGTTGTTGTTGTAAATCTTTGAACTATATCTTGACTTGATATATATGATGAAAATGTGTTTATACCAGCACCTACTATTATTATAAATACACTACTTTTAAATATATTTATATCAAATATAACTTCTTTTGGTGCTAAGAATTTTCCTGAGCCAAGTGCTTCAAATACAGACCCTAATCCACCGTTAATATTGAATATTAAGAATCCTAATGCGAAAACAACTCCAACTATTAGAACTATACCTTGAATAAAGTCTGTCCATAATACTGATTTTAATCCTCCAGTATATGAGTAAATAATTGCTATTATCCCCATAACTACTATTAAAATATTTACATTAATTCCAGTAAGCTGAGCAAGTACTACTGATGGTAAATACATGATAATAGACATACGTCCTATTTGATATACAATAAACATTACTGCTCCAAGTACTCTAAGACCTTTGCTTTTATATCTTTTCTCTAGATAATGATATGCTGTATCAATTTCTAACCTACTATATAGGGGTAAGAAATATCTTATTGTAATAGGTATTGCAATAAGCATACCAAGTTGAGCAAACCATAAAATCCATGTTCCACCATATGAGTTACCGGCTAATGATAAAAATGATATCGGACTAAGTAAAGTTGCAAATATAGATACGGAAGTAACCCACCATGGGATTGTTCCATCCCCCTTAAAGAATTCTTTTCCCTTCATTTCCTTTTTAGAGAAAGCCAATCCTGCAAATAATACCGCTGCTAAATAAACAACTAAAACCACCATGTCTATCCATGTAAAACCGACCATAATATCTCCCTCCTATTCTATTTTAAGTTTAAAAATATTTTTTATTTATTTCCTTAGATCTTTCGATCATTTTTTCTGTAGCTTCCTTCATAGGCTTTCTACAATATCCTGAGTCTACACCTTGTTCTGCAAGTAATAATTTTAATGTTTGATATAATCCATTATCTAAAATATCACTTATTAAATCATTGGTTACATGTTGAACCTCTAAAGCTTCTTCTACTTTACCTTCTTTAGTTAATTCAAATATTTGCTTAGCTCTCTTACCATTTACATTAAATGTTGAACCTATAGCTCCATCAACCCCTAATACTGTAGCTGGTAGCATCATTTCATCAAATCCTGCATAAATTAATTTATCGGGGAATCTCTTACGCATTCTTTCTAATAAATAGAAATCTGCTGCTGTAAATTTAACACCTATAATCTTTTCATTTTCAAACAGCTCAGCAAATTGATCTAAACTCATATTTACTCCTGTTAAGAATGGAATTGAGTATATAATTAATTTGTTATCTACTGAATTAATTATTGTTTCATAATAGTATTTAATCTCTGCAAAATCGAATTTATAATAGAACGGTGTAACTGCTGATATAGCATCATATCCTAGGTCTGTAGTATATTTAGCAAGTTCCACTGCTTCCTTTAAATCAATTGAACCAACTTGAGCTATTAATTTAACTTGATCTTTAACTTCATCTTTAGCAATTCTAAATATTTCTTTCTTCTCTTCAGTTGAAAGCATGAAGTTTTCTCCAGTACTTCCTCCAACGTATAAACCATCAACTTTACAATTAACAATATTATGTCTTATGATTTGTCTTAATCCCTTTTCGTTTATATTTCCTTCCTTATCAAATGATACTAATAATGCTGAATAAATTCCTTTCATAATTAACCCTCCACATTAAAACGTTTTCTTAAACTTTAAAATTTTACTTTTTATAAATTTTGTATTGCATCTGTAAATCTTTTTGTTATTTGTTGTGGTCTAGTTATTGCACCACCTACAACACAAGAATAAGCACCTTTTTCAAATGCCATTTTTAAATCTTCTGGTGTATTTATTTTTCCTTCTCCAATTACAGGGATATTTAAATCTTTACTTAAACTCTCTATAAGTTCTAAATCTACTCCTTCTTCTTGCCTTGAATAATTAGTATATCCAGATAGTGTTGTTGAAACACAGTCAGCACCTAAATTTGCAGCCTCTATTGCCTCATCATATGTAGATATGTCTGCCATAACTAAGACTTTATTTTCATGTATATAATCAATTAACTCCTTTAAACTTTCTTTATTAGGTCTCTGTCTTTTAGTTGCATCTAAAGCTATCATTTCACAGCTTGTACTCAAAAGAGCATCAATCTCTTTTTTTGTTGGTGTTATATATATATCTGAATCTTTATAATTTTCTTTTATTATGCCTATTACAGGAAGATTAGTTACCTTTTTAATTTCATTAATATCATCAATCCCTTGTGCTCTAATAGCTATTGCTCCACCTTCTTTAGCTGCCTTAGCCATTCTTCCCATAATAAATGAACTATGTAAGGGCTCATCAGCTAATGCTTGACAAGATACTATAAGCCTTCCCTTAACCTTATTTAGCATGCCTAATTACCTCCTATTTAAAATTGTTTTTTATTTTTGAAAATTTTTATCTTTTCCGTGATTAAATATTATCATGAAATTGTTTTCTTTACAATGCTTTTTAAAAATTATTTTCATTTTTTTGAATAAAATTTATTTTTCCTTCTTTTTTTCGCTTTTACAGAGCCTTTTTTAACTTTTTTTTCATTTTAAAGAAAGTTTTTTTCATTTTAATATAATTTTCTTAGTGAAATTTATTTTCATTTTTGTATTATTACTACATATTTAATATATAAATTATTATTTGGTATATATAATTTTTTTATTATATATTATTTACATAAATTAAAATAAAAAAATAGAAGACTCATTTATAAGTCCTCTAAATATCCTTAAATTTCTCCTAGCACATTCATATTTATATTTTTTTATTGAGCTGCCTTTAAAGCTGCTGATACTAAAGTCCTTGCATCATTAAATTCATAGCTACATGTTACCATAGTTATTAAGCTACTAATTCCCTCTTCATCTATTATATCCTCAGCTTTTATATCTCTATAAAATATTGAATTTTCTTTTACTCTTTCCATATATCTATTCATATCATCTTCATTATCAAAATCCAAAACCACTTCTGCCCCATCTGCTGGCACAACATTTACTGCAAATATTTCATATACATATTGTATTCCATCTTTAAGTAAAACTATTTCTGGATTTTCATTAAAATAAGTTTCATCTTTAAGCTTTACAAGATCAGCAAACATACTTCCATCTGCCATATTATGACCAAATAACCATAAGTTATTATCATTTTCTATGTCATTTCTATAATCAATAAATATACTTCCTGGGTAATAATAGTTTCCATTAAAATCGGCATATAAGTAAAAATCATTATCTTGTCCTTGAAGCATTGGATAATTAATATTAGTACCATTCATATTAATCCACATTTTATAATCCTTATTTTTTTCTTTTAATGTATTTTCTTTTGCTAAAAGTTCTTCATTTACTACTCTTTTTGGCTTTGTTTCTGCTTTTACCTCTACTATAGGAGCACTAAAAAGTACAACTTCAACTTCACTTATTGCCTTTTCATTATATTCATACAGCTTATATCCGCTAAATCCTATCCCTCCTATTATAATCATAATTAATATTGCCATAACTAATTTTTTCATATCCCTTCCCCCCTAAATTTACCTTAAATAATAACCGTGCTTTTGTTGTTTAAACCTTTTCATAATTTAATTATATACATTTTTTTCTATTTTTAAATGTTTTTTTCTTTTTTTATTTTTTAATTAAATTTAATATCAATATATAATTAAATAAAAAAAGGTATTAATTTATTATTTTACCTTACGATAATGTATTTCTAGTTATAAAGATAGTCATAGCCATTTATCTTACTTGGCTATGACTACTTCTAACATTTATAAACTAAACCTAACTTTTTAGCATCTGAATAATTATAATTTTCAATCATAAAATTGGAATGATTACTTATAATACACTCTGTTATATTATCAAATATAACTTTTCATAATCAATTAAATCCTAAAGTGCTTTTATATAAATATTTTTAGATAATTCCTTAAGTTTTTCTATATCTAATATATGTATCTTCTTATCATCACATCTTATAATTGACTTAGATTCCATTTCTTTAAGAGTCCTATTTAAATGTCTATATGTTGTGCCTAAAAATTGTGCAATCTCTAAATATGATGAATTTAAAATTATGTAACTCTTATCTGTCAAATACTCAACTAAGTAACTTGATAATCTATTAATAAGTGGATATACAAAATTATAAGAGCTGTTATTAATAGTTCCATAGAGCTTTTCACTTAAAGAATCTACTAAATGATGTAAAAGTTTTATATTATCAAAGTACTTTTCTCTAAACATTGCTGCAGGTATGGGACTATTTGGACAACTTGTCCTATCTACTTTAATAGATTATCTTGGCTTATTTGATATGCCTATTAATAAACTAAAAAAAGAAAAAATATTAAGCCTTTCAATAATTATATTAGGTTTAATTTTTATGATTATCTTATAATGAGGTGAATATAATGTATATATTTTTTTCATTTTTAACAGGAGTATTACTTGTTATAAATATGATGTTAAATGTGATATTAGCTAAAAAAATAGGTATTATAAATGGTGTATTTATAAATTATTTAACGGCTACAATCTCTTCCTTTGATTTATGCTTTATTATGCTAAACTCTATATCTAGCTATTCTTATATATCCAATATTCCTTTAATTTATTTTTTAGGGGGAGGTATAGGTGTTTTAACAACTTATTTATTTAATGTTATAGCTCATAAAGTATCACCAGTGCATACAGTTATATTACGTTTTATAGGTCAAATGTTTACAAGCGCAATTATAGACTATGTGTTCTTAAATATTTTTTCTGTAGGGAAGATACTAGGGTGTCTCCTATTTCTAATAGGTATTATACTTAATGCAAAATCTGATGAAAACTATAAGGAAAAACAACTTACATTAGTTAATAATTAAATTATTTATATAAAATTTGGAGGATATATTATGAAATACGAAGTAATATTATTTGATGCAGATGAAACATTATATGACTTTAAAAAATCCGAAAGAGAAGCATTTAAAAATACAATGCTTAAATTTAAAATAAAATATGATGAAAACTATCATTTGAAAATTTATCAAGAAATAAATACAGCTCTATGGAAAGAATTCGAGCAGGGACTTATTACACAAGAAAAATTGAAAGTAGAAAGATTTAAAAGATTATCAGATAGATTAGAAGTAAATTTTGATGAAAATACCTTTGCAAAATCATATATAGAACACTTAGCTGATGCATCATTTCTATATGACGATAGTATAGACCTTATAGAAAGTTTAAATAAGTTTTACAAGCTTGCTATAGTAACTAATGGACTTGCCCTTGTTCAAGATAGAAGACTTAGAAAATCTATTATATCAAAATACTTTGATACTATAGTAATATCTGAAGAAGTATTAATGTCAAAACCAAACCCTAAAATTTTTGAACATACTTTAAAAAATCTAAATCATACTGATAAAAGTAAAGTTTTAATAGTAGGAGATAGCTTAACTTCTGATATCCAAGGTGGAATAAACTTTGGCATAGATACATGTTGGTATAATCCTAATAAGATTATAAATGAAACATCAATAAAACCTAACTATGAGATTTCTAATTTTAACGAACTTAAGTCTTTACTACTTAAATTATAAAAATTACTATAATTAATATTACAAAAGGTATAGAATTAAATTTAATTCTATACCTTTTGTAATATTTGTAAAATAATCACTTATAAAAGAAAAATGACTCCTTTTAGTCATGGGGTAAGTTATGACTACTAAATCAAAGATTTAGACCCTCACCTATTTAAAGTGCTATTGGTCCCTAGCTTAATATCCTTAATAAAAGCTATATCTTGTTCTAGATCTAATTCATCACGTCCATTTATAATTATATTTCTAGCTCTTATTACACCTACACATATAATTCTCTTCATTCTCCTTTGTCCTACTATAATAGAAAAAGTCTTAATCACTATCTTTATAGTAATTAAGACCTTTAAATTTTACTTATTTCCTATTTTAACATTTCATAATATATACTGACTAATCCTCATTCTATATTACTCACACACATTAATTATAATTTTTCCTATATTATGATTACCTTCCATATGTAAATGTGACTTTCAAATATCCTCTAAAAAACCTAGTATCAATAATAGGCTTTATTTTTTTATCTTCAAAGTACGACATTATATTTTCAGAAAACTCCTTTATTAAAAGAGCTTTATATTCATTACTTCTTAGCGTCAATAAAGTTCCTGTAAATTGAGTACACTTTGACATAATTGAAGTAAATTTACTACTAAGTATCATTTCTTGAAATACTTCTTGGCCATGAAAGCAAACTCTTTTTAGATATTTTTAACTCCCTTTCATTTGCAAAATTTATACTACAAAAATAATTATGATAATTAGCTATCCAAACATATTTATCCCAAACTCTTGTATTTTCTTTGTGTAAATCTAACATTTCCTCTATCTTAACTTTATGTTTAAAAAGTAACTCTATTTGTAATTTTTCAAACTCATATTGATTATTACATTGAGTATAATATTTAAATACTGTATTTAGATAGTTTAAAAACCATTGTCCATCATTATCTATTAATATTTTATTTTTCTGTGGTGCTATATCATAATTATTTATATATCTTTGTAATCTACTTACTGTCTTACTATCTAATACAATCCTAGGATAACATGCTAAATTGCTTTCAACATAATGTGCATCTAAAAGAGCCGGCCCAAATACTATATCTTCATTAATATAAAAATCCCCTACACTAACTCCACCTCTAACAAAAAGGCCTTCTAAAGCTAAATTAAACTGGTATTCTGATACATTATCCAATATTTCATTTAATTCTTCTTCTCCATCATCTTTTATTGGATAACCTACAATCATATTATCAGTATATATTTTTATCTTTCCTTTACTATACTTATTTTTAATTATACATTGCTTATTTCTATTTATAAGCAAATTAATTTCTTTAAGTAAGTTATTTCCATATTCATTGTTGCATGATTCTATTATCATTTGTGAAAAACCCAATATATCTATAGTGCATACCATAGAGTTGACAAGCATTGGATTATTTTCATTATATTTTTGCATACTTCTTCTCCCCCATTTTAATTACTATATTCACTATATATTAACATTTTCTTTTAATTGATGTAAGTAAGTTTTTATTTTCATTATAACAAAAAAGGTTGTAGTTTAAACTACAACCTGTAACAATCTAAAATTATCTTCTATTTTGTTCTTTTTTAGCTCTTCTACAAGATATACATCTTGTTGGCTCGTTTGTAAATCCTTTTTCTTTATAGAACTCTTGCTCTCCTGCTGAAAATACGAATTCACTTCCACAATCTCTGCATTTTAATGTTTTATCTGTCATAAACATTCCTCCTAAAATTAAAGATTCTAAATTGATATAATAATCTCTAATTTTTGAGAAACTATTTACCTAAATGAAACTTTCTTTATTAGCAACTCTGCTATTATCTTATAATAACATATTATTTAATTAATTTCAACCTTTTTTTATTTATTTTTATAAATATTAAAATTTATTACATTTTTTACATATAATTATGTTCAAACTAACTATACTCATTTTTATATTTTCTTGTCTATTAACTATTTAATAATATACTGAAATTATCTAGTATACTTTTAATAATTCCATAACATATTTTATCATTTACATTGTCAATAATATGAATAAGTTTATTTTTAATTTTAACTTTTCAATATTACTTATGATACTGTTGTCCGTAATGTACTCTACGGAGCACATTTTTATTTTAATATTAGTTTACCTCTTCCATTTTCACATATTCCTACCCAAATTAGAATATTAACTATTGGTGTGATTCTTCTAAACACACTATCTCCTATGGACTTATTATAAACTTCTTTTGCGATATATCCTTCTATTGAATTTGTAGGTAGTTTTCCTTCGCCTAACTTGAATCCCATAGCATCTCCTTTTAATGCAGTTCCACCATTATTTTCTAGCAATTCTACTGTTTTCTCAAATACTTTCCATTCTAAGAATGGCTCTTTATCTAAATTCTCAACTAATACTCCACCATCTTTCAGTATTATGTTGAGGTATTTATCTCCTCTTAATAGCTTTACTTTTGCACTTCCACCGTTATTTTCAAGCTTTTCTTTTATCTTGTCCGCTACATCCGTCATTAAGTACGTTACCACATAATCATTTATTTGTATCTCTATGCTATCTATTTCTCTTTCCTTATTTATTGTTATCTGTGAAACTAGCAAATGTATTAATTGTTTCCTTTGTTGACCTGTACTCATTCCTAAGAATACTTCTTTGAACCTTTGCATTACTTCATTAACTATTTCAAATGGTATTAGCTCTCCCTCTGCTAATTGAAGATCTTGTTTTAGTTCTTGTTCTCTGTACTTTAGCTTGTCTATATCATCATTTATTGCTTTTATTCTTGTTGATAGCTCACTTTTATCTAGTATTCCATCTTCAAATAGTTCTATGTTTTTATTCTTCTTACCTGTTATCTTTTCTATCTCTTTGTTTATTTGTTCTAATTGTTCTAATGTTGGTTTCAATTTAGTAGCTTTATTCTTATTTATTTTATAAACTACATTCCTTAGTATAGATTCATCATTAATTAGTTCCATTATCTTATTTATTACATATTCATCTGCTACTTCTATTCTTCCAATTACCACATGCATAGTACTCATTTATTCTTTTTTTCCATATTTTCTTTTTCTAGTTGACCTCATTATTGTCATACCTGCCCTGCATACAAGACACTTAAATATTCCGGTTAAAGGGAAATCACAATCAACTCTTTATCCTTTTCATCTCTTTCAAAATTTTTAACTATATCGATTTTCACATTATCTATGCCTTCAAAGTAGCAGTTTTTACGAAAATTTATTGATATTATTATAATTTTATAAACCTTGTTGTTTCTAAAAACTATTTTTTTTTAAGTACTTTTAACAAATAGTTTTCTAACTCATAATACTATTATTAATTTTAAATCTACTTATCTTCATTTCATGACAAATCACCTTTATAAACTCTATAAGATAAGTTATAATGATTAAAATTAATATTAACTATGAGGAGTAAATTCTATGGAATATAAAATAAAAGAAGTCTCTGAAATAACTAATATATCTCAATCAAAAATAAGATATTATGAAAAAGAAGGATTATTACCTGGATTTAATCGAGATAAAAATAATATAAGAGTATTTTCCAAAAAAGATATAGAACTACTAAATTTAATTCGGTGTTTAAGAAATATAGGAATGTCAGTCAAAGAAATTCGTACTAATTTAGATATTCTATCAGATAGTGGAAATAATCAATTAGCAATAAATATTTTAATGGAACATCGAAGTAAATTAGAAGAACAAAGAAAAATACTAAAAAACTATATCGAGAAAATAAATTTAAACCTTGAAAGTAGACAAAATAATTAATATAGATTTTCATTTTAAAATACTTGACTTAAACTATAGTTTAATAACTATAATTATAAACACCAAGATATATAAGGAGGTATTTTATAATGATTGTAAATACTGATAAGTGTATAGGTTGTACTTTATGTAAACAAGATTGCCCAGTAAATGATATAGAAATGATTGATGTAAAGTCTCATATAAGAAATAAAACTTGTGTAAAGTGTGGACATTGTATTGCGATTTGCCCTGTAAGGGCTATATCATGTGATGATGAAAAAGATTATTCAATGAGTGAAGTAAAGGAATACAACATTGAAGAATTTTCAGTAAATCCAGATGTGTTAATGAATTTCATGAAATTTAGAAGAAGTGTTAGGTTATTTTCAAACAAAGATATTGAAGAAGAAAAGATAGATAAAATACTTGAGGCAGGCAAATTTACTCAAACTGGTGGGAATTTACAAGATGTTTCATATGTGATTGTAGAAGATAAAATACAAGAGCTTAGAAAAATAGTACTACAGACTTTAAATAGCCAAGCTGATAATTTGTTGGATGATGAAACTACGACTCCCCAAATTAGGCTGTATGCTAATATGTGGAAAACTATGTATAAAAACTTTGTAGAGAATCCTGATGGAGAAGATAAACTTTTCTCTAAGGCTCCTCTATTGATAGTAGTAAAATCAAAAAACATTGTAAATGGAGCTTTAGCAGCATCAAAAATGGAACTTATGATAAATGCTTTAGGACTTGGAACATATTTTAGCGGATTCTTATCAAGGGCTGTAAACTTTAATCCTGAAATAGGTAAGTTTCTAAAAATAGGTGATAGTGAAGAATTAGTTGCATGTATGGTGATTGGTTACCCAAAAGTACATTATAAAAGAACTGTCCCAAGAAAAGATGTACACATAACTAGATTATAATTTCAAAATTTTCAAATTGTATGTAAATACTAAATCATCGTAAATATATTATTGTATTAACTATGGTTTAGTATTTAGTTCAGTTGAATTGTAGATAATTTGGAGTAAAACAAACTTATTTACAGTTTAACTATAATTAATTTATTAAAGGGCTCTCTATTCGATTAAATTTTAAATGTAAAAAAATATTGTGTTATCATTATCCTTTTAAATAAAAAACTTATATTCTAATTAGAATATAAGTTTTAAGTTATGAAACCGTGCTCCTTTACTTGTGATACGGTTCTCCGTATCAGTATTAAGTGAGGTTTTCTCAATGTGCTACACTTCTATTATCTATATATATGGTATAAAGATTTGTCATTTTAGTTTTAAGTAATTTGAGTTTAATCTATTTATAAAACTTGCCTCTTCTTCCTCATGTTCGCTTAGTACGGTTAAATCAAAGGATAATCCATATAATTGTTCAAAAATAGTACTTATCTTATCCAAATCAATTAAAAGTCTACTCGAAAAATCTTTATATATTAGCAATAAATCTATATCATTTGGAGTTCTTTTCACATTGATTATTGATCCAAATAAATATACATTTTCAAATGATTCGAATAATTCTATATGACATATGATTTTCTGAATGATACTATCTTTTATATTTAATGCTATTAATGTATCCATAAAATTTATCCATTGTTAGCAACTTTACTTTCATTTCATCTGCTAATTCATATGCTTCTGTCGAAATACAGCTTTCAGCATTCCAATTATGTAGATTTATTACCACGCATTTTTCATCTGGAGATAGTTGATGTAATTTAACTTTACTTAAGCAATACTCATAAATAAAAACTATCTTTACACCATTTACTGTAATTTCTTTTAGGTTATTTATATTTAAAAATTTAAATTCTAATCCTTTTGACCTTATAGCTTTTAGAGCATAATTTAAGCTTTCAAATCGAACGTTTACTCCCCTAAAACAATGGTTATCATAATACATTTGTCTTAACCTAGGGGTATCATTAAGATAAATTATTTCACAAGTACTGTCTCTTTCAATTTGTATATATGGATTATCAACACCTAAAACAATAGATTTAAACTCTCCCTTATCCTGCAATACTGCTATTAAACTCTCAATAGACTCTACAGATGGTATAAAGGATTCCTTTAAAGGTGCTATTCCAAACAAAGAGTTAATCTCGGTTGGAAATAATACCTCTCTTTCTTTTTCTTTACTTAATCGTGTAGCTTCGAACTCATCAATATGAATCATAAATTTTTGTACTATCGCTAAATTTGAGTAGCTTTCATTAGAATGCGCTTGAATTAACTTAGTATTATGTTTTAACATACTTTTTATTATTCTATTATTTGATAAAATCTCTCCCTCAAAAACATCCCACAATTTCCTTCTATCCCCTAAATAATAATTTTCAAAAATTGCTTGATTACGTAATAACAATGGAACTACTTCACTTTTTAATTCCTCAAATGTAGCATATTCTTTACTAAAAAAACGCTCAAATTCATCCTTACGTATTTGTTTCCACGTTTTAACCTCATCTACAGTGAATGCGCCGTTTTTATCAAAGTTTGTATGGCAATTTGGACATAAAATAATTAAATTTTCATATGAATTGTCTTCAGTATCACAATACGGAATTATATGTGCCTTTTCCATTATGTCGCCACTTTCTTTAAACAATTCTGCCTTACATTCTGGATTCATACACCTCCCCATAGATTCAGCATATATTCTTCTTTCAACAGCAGAACTTATACTTTTTCTCATACCTTCATCTCCTTTAAAATTTTATTATTAATTCCTTTCTTTGAAGAATCCTTATTCCCTGTTATCTCTTCCTAATATATTTATTGATTATTATTCAAAACTCATTTTTACAATAAAAAGACCTTATGCAATTTAATAATCTTTTAAATTGCATAAAATCTTTTTATTATCTTATGAAATACTTGTAAAATTATCTATATTGAATTTTAGTAAAACCTCACAAAAATCTCTTAATCTAAATAATGAATTTTTAATAGAATAATTATATAATTGATTTAAAGTTTCACTTGATATATTAACCTTTCTTTTATGCCAACTCTTTGTTGCTGCCCAACTATATCCATTTGCAACTAAATAGCTTTTAGGCTCTTCTAACTCCACATGATATAAAACTTCATTTAATTCTTCAGCTACTCTTTTAAAAAGTTTTGGTGAAATCTTCTTATACTCATAATTAATTACTACATCAAGTAAAATATTTAAACACTTATTACATTTAGCAAAATCTACATAAGAATATCTCTCTTGTTTAACTCTAGCTATACACCTCGTCAAAAATTCAATATATGAATATATCATATTATACTCAAATTCAGATGCTAACTTTAATAAGTCTATCCTAAATTCTTCTTCATTCATAAATTTATCTACTAAATCTTCATTATCAACTTCTAATAATCCTAACAACTCATTTAATTCATTTATTCTCTTATTATATTCCTCCTTTTTTTGTACCAGATATTCACTTAGTTTACTTAAAAATTCTTTTAAATCATCTATCTCTATAATTATATTTCCATTCTCATCTCTATAAGGATTTTCTTTAGGTTCATCTGTCCATATAGCTTGAATAATTTCATGTGGATACTCATTTTTTATTGTATAAATATTTTTTGACCAGTCTAATGCAGATAAAACATTCATATCACCTAAACTATATCCTAATACTAGCGTTGTAGACTCTCTAATTGTCATAGCTAACTTAGATTGTCTATATTCATTAGGTCTAAAAAGTGGAATATAATCATCCTGTGTTACTATTATAGAATCTGAATCTAATCTTGTTCCATGTATATGATATATAGGGATTACCCCTCTAGGTGCAGATAAATAATTTAATGGACTTAAACTTTTACATTTCCCTGTAAGTACTGCCTCTAATACTAAATCATAATTAGTAGTTATAATCCAATAAGGCTCAATTGTATTAAATATTTGTCTAAATACTTCTATATTCTCATCACTTGGTAACCAGTTTGATATTTCACATATCTTATTTTTGAATATAGCTTTAGATTCACAGTAGCTAATTCTATCTCTTTTAGAAAGCTCTTTGCACAATTTAGTTGATAACTCTGGAAGTGACACTCCTATTAACTCATTTTCTTCTGGAAATTCTAGCTCTAATTTTTCACTTACACTTTTTATTAATTCAAACCAACTTAAAGCAGATTGAATCCTATCTTCAGTAATAGCCTTAGAAAAACCAGCACCTATAAACATTCCTAAATTTCCATAGTTATATGAGTTGAAAAGTTTTTCAAATACATCCTCTCTATTCAACTCGTCATTAACTATTTCTTTACTAATTATTTCATTCTCTATTATACTTGTACTCATTCTTCTCTCCCTATATTTATTTAATCTTAATTCTATAACATAATTATACCAATTATATTTATATTGCAATATCTAAATTTAATACACTCATTCCAATATTTCTTAACATAAATGAAGAAGGAGCATCCTTTATAGATACCCCTTCTTCTTTACTTATATAATCTACTAACTTATCATTTATAGTTAAGTTTATCGAATCAACTTCTCTTAGCTCATTAATTGTTATCTTAGAAATTATCATATGTAATAACTTCTTCTTCTGCTCTCTTGACTCTTTACTATTTAACAACTTACTAAAATTATCTAGTACGCTTTTAATAAACTCATAAGATATTTCTTCACTTACATCATCAGCTAATGTTACTAATAAAGGTTCCTTTGACTCTTGTAATACTTTAGCTCTTTGATTTAACTCATCTTTTCTAGTTAGAAATTCTTCTCTTGTTATTATATCATCTTCGTATGCTTCAAAAATCTTTCTCTTTTTCTTATCTATATTCTCTAGTTCTTTATCTATTCTTTCTAACTCACTCTTACTTGGGTCTACTCTCTTTATTCTTTCCTTATTTATATTTCTTACTATTGATTTAATCATCTCATCATTAGATAAAACACTTGAAAGTTTATTAAACACATACTCATTAGCTTTCTCTACTCTTATGGTATTTGAATTGCATATACTTGTACCTTGATTTTTCCATGCTCCACAACAATAATAAGCTATTCTTTTCTTAGTTCCATCTGCTAATACATTAGTAGTTCTTGAAATAACCATACCTGCTCCACACTTAGGACATTTTAATATTCCTGTTAATGGGTAAAATCCATCATAGACTCTTGAAGGTTTACCAGATTTAGATTGAAGCATTACTTGAACTTTATCCCATGTATCATTATCAATTATAGCTTTATGAATTCCTTCTGCCACTATAGGATCTGGATTCATGTTTCTTCTACGTTTTTCACTCCAATTCTGTCTAACATTATACCTAACCTTTCCTATGTATACTGGATTCATTAAGATATCTCTAATTGAACCTTGTGAGAAGTTGTTACCTTTCTTGGTCTTACACCCTAACTTATTTAATTTATTAGTAATTGCTTTATACCCCTTTCCACTAGCATATTCATTAAATATTATCCTTACTATTTCTGCTTCCTCCTTATTTATTTCTAATCTTGATTTTCTTCTCTTATTATTTTCAGTACCTTCCATTGGTACTAAGTCATAGCCTAGCACACGGTTACCACACCATTCTCCAGCTCTAGCCTTAGCACACATGGAAACTTTTACATTCTGAGAGATTGTCCCACGTTCAAACTCTCCAATCATTGCCATCATCTGCATTTGCATTCTTCCTACATGAGTAGTAGTTTCAAATGGCTCTGAATAAGACTTAAATGTAACATTATTTTTCTCTAGTAAATCCATTATTTTAAGAACATCTGCAAGCTTACGACTGATACGGTTTAGCTTCCAACTCACTACCATATCTACTTTTCTATCTTCTACATCTTTCAATAATGCTTTTAAAGCTGGTCTGTTCTTAATATTTTTACCACTTATTCCTCTATCCGAATAACAGTTAAAAACTTCTAATCCATTCTTATTACACCAATCAATGAGCAATCTTTCTTGCTCATCTATACTGTACCCAGTTTCTGCCTGTTCTGTCGTACTTACACGACAGTAAATAGCTATTCTTGGAACTCTATTGATTCTTTTTATTAATTCCTGTATTGAATTATCCATTGTTACATAATTATTAATCATCTTACACCTCTCCCTCACTATTAAATTATCAAATTTATAATATATATCTATCTATTAATTTAGATATTTTCTAAAACTAAATATTACTACCTATTATTATGTATTTCTCCAATTAATATTAAGAGTAAACTTTAAAGTTAGTCTCTTAATATTAATTGAATGTATTACTTTTATTTTAATCTTCCATAAAAGACATATAGAAATCAAACTCTAGCTTAAAACTTTCACTAATAAATCTATCTAGCTTTTCACATAAGAAACTTACATAGTGTTCTATATATTCATATGTAGATACTAAAGAACTAAAGAATATTGTTTCTCCAGTAAATATATTAAATTTTACTTCGTTGCTATTTATAGTAAAATTACTTGCTTCAAAATGTAAGTCATTTTCTAGCTTATCAATATCTATATCATTAGATATTTCATTAACTGGAATAGTTAAAGTTATAGTATCACATCCCAATTGATTTCCCTTTTCCCACAATCCTCTATTTTCTACATCTAAATTCATATTAATTGATACATTTTCTTTCATTATTTTATTTATATTTATCATTTTTATCTCTCCTCCAGTTATAATTATCTAAATATAGGTACTCTAGATTTTAACTAAAGTACCTATATAACCTCTAAAAGTT
The DNA here is from genome assembly GCF_015667795.1 of Clostridium sp. D53t1_180928_C8. Classification (GTDB taxonomy): domain Bacteria; phylum Bacillota; class Clostridia; order Clostridiales; family Clostridiaceae; genus Clostridium. The sequence continues at coordinate 7,147 of NZ_JADPEL010000040.1, read as the reverse complement.
CATTAAGTCCTCTTCACTTGTAATTTCCTGCTGTGGAATAACTTCATTTGCTTTACTTCTTATATACTCCATGCTCATTTCTTTATTTTTCTCCATTTCTGAATACTTCTTTTCCTTTAACTTATTATCATAAGCTATGATAATCTCTCCTTCCTCAACATTATAGATATTAGTAACATTGATATATTCACCAGAATCCTTAACTTCATTTTCTAATTCTATTACTACTTCCTTACCTATTATTTCATTTTCATCAAATGCCTCACATTCATTGAATATATTAAAGCCTTCTGCTTTAATAGCCTTAATTAATTTATAAAATAAATATGTATTCCATGGTGCTATAAGCATATATTGTTTTACTTCTGTTCCATCCTCAAGCTCAAATGTTATGTATCCTTGTTTAAATACATTTCTTTTTATAGCCTTTCTACCATTTGATTGATAGCCTACTATTCTGCATTTCTTACATCCTACTTCTATTTCTGTAATTCTTCCATCTCTCTTTATAGTTGCCATGTTTATCTCTCCCTCTAATCTTATTTATTTTCAACTTCATTTATTGATGATATTCTTTCATCCAACTTATGAACCATTCACTGTTCATTATCTCTTCTTGCTCTTTTAGTGTTACATCTTCTTCTCTTATACTTGCTGAATATTCTAATGCTAATCTCTCTAACTGACTATTAATGCTCACTATGTATTCCCCCTAAAATTATTTTAGTTGCACTAAGCATTGAACTTATTCGGATCAATACTTAGTAGATTATTTAGTCTTCTTCTAACTCCTCTAGCTTTGAAGCTAGTATGTACAATCTTATCGTTTCTGTTATTGCATCAATTATGTCTTCTGTTGTTAATTCATTCATACTTATACCTCTCATTTAAACTATAGTTACTATTGCTACTACATGATTTTCATATCTAACGTACTTAACTTCTGAAAATGTAATTGAAGTTCTCGTACTAAAATCTAAGTCATATTTATCTACTATCTCTTTAACTACTCCTGCTGAATAGATAACTCCTTTTGTTTTTGAGTAATTAACTTTTAAATAATTTTCATTGTTAGGTAATTGTTCTCCTATAGCAATTTTTTCATCTGCGAATGAAATTACTACTCTTTTAGGATTACTTAGCTTATCCATCATCTCCTTTGCAAACATTAGCCTATTTACTGTTTCAGATTTTACTATTGATAGTATTCCATAATCAGTTGTTCTCCAAGTACTTTGCTTTGCTTCTGATGCTTGGAATTCCTCTAATCCATTGTATTCTAATTCTACTTTCGGTTCTCTTGGCTTCCATATCTCTTCCTTTTTTACCGCCTTTTCTGTTCTCTCTTTCCCATCCACATCATTCTCCTGATTTTCTCTTGTCATTGCTTTTCCCATTACTGATGGTGCTTGTCTTCTTTTTACTACTGCCATTGTTTTTATCTCCTTTTCTTTCCCTTATTTTTTCTTCCTCATTACCTTACTTGTCTTACTGGACTTTATTATGTATCTTTCTAGGATTCATTTTATGTATCTTTTCCATTGATTTATCTTAGTTGGACGTATGGACGCATATTTATCACCTCCTTTCTCTATCTAATTTCTTTTATTTAGAAAATCTCTTTTTTTGAGATTTTCTAAATTTACTTAGTCCTTACACCCTATTTATTGATTTATCTTACTTAAATCCATTCCAACTTAATCCTAACTTAGCCACCTAACTGTCCTGCTATCCTAGAGTCATCTAAAGAAACTCTAAAATCTCCAATTATTCTTACCCCTGTATGGTATCTAAAAGCATTTGACTTTCCACTTCTACAGTTATAGCCTAATGATTTAGCGTGCTCTTCGAACTCCTTCCAGAACTTCTGAACACTTATTTTAGCTTGTCCTTCCATTCCATTTGCTCTAGCCCATTCCCTGTAAGTGTTATAAATAATTTTATTATTCTCCTTATGAGTACTTTCACATTTAATAACACATTGCTCAAAGAATAATATCATTGGATTCAATTCTTTCTCATACTGTTTAAGTAGATCATTAGAATTTTTACACTCTGAGAATTTATAGTTATTTTCTTTAAGTCTTTTCAGTCCTTCTAATGCCCATAGAAATATAGCATCTAATTCACTCCTAAGCTTGTCCTTTAAATGCATATCTCTATCTTCTTCCTTTACTGTATTAGTAAAATGAAGCATACATAACCTTCTCATAAGTGCATATCCCCCATCATTTGTGTGAGGTAGATTATTAGTTGTGAATACCAGTTTAGCTGTAGGCTTAAACTGAAAAACTGGCTTATTTTTTTGCTCAGCAGTTATATTATCTTCACCTACGATAGCCTTTAGGTATTGGGTATTAAAACTCCTACCATTGAATTCGTTTTCATTGCTAATGTTAGCTAGCTTCCCATATATACATACTCTTGAAAATGGTCTATTCAACTCATTCATTGCTATACTAGATATATTATCTTCACCTATTAACTCGCTAATGATGTCAATGAAGACCCCTTTTCCATTTTTGCCCAGGCCATATAGTATTAGTGCTTTTTGTGCTCTTGTTTCTGCTGTAAGTAAATATCCAGCCCATTCCTGTGCTAGATTTATTGCTTCCTCATCACCTGAAAAGCATTGACCTAAAAACTTCTTGAAATTAGGACAATCCACATCTCTTTTTAGAGTTATCGGTAATTGAATACTACTATAGAATTCAGGACTATGTTCAACTAATGTGAATGTCTCTAAATCAAACATTCCATTTAAAAGATTTAAATATCTCTTTTTATCATTTAAGTCTCCACCGTAATAAACTATTCTCTTAAGAGCTTGTATATATTCATTTTCACTTTTCAAAGACCAGATATCATCAAAGTATGTATGTAACTTATTTCTTAACTTTTGGAATAAGTACATATCATCCAGCTTCTTCCACACTCCATCTTTATATACATAGAAATAATCTTTATTGTTGATTATCTTTAAGTTATCTGCTATGTATGAAGCAAACTTATTTGGACTAAAGGCTTTTACTTTTTCTGATTTAGGAGATATCTCTATCCCCATGTTTTCAATTTCTTTTAATTGTTCTTTTGAAAACATTTCTTCCCTCCTTACTTATTAATCAATTAAGGTAATGAACTTCTTATGTTGTTTACATGTTTAATATTATTACATTTTCCAAAAAACCTTTATGGCTTCATTTATTTCGTTAGTATGTGGAAATTCATTATCATTTAAAAACAACTTAACTTCCCCAGCAACTTTATTAGCATATTCAAGTTCTTCATCAGTTGATGAAATTCCTGATGCTCTGCATGGGGCAATATCAATAAGTAATAACTTTCTTCTTATGATATCTGAATCTGATGTAGTATGTTGTGCATAATTTAGCAACTTATCCTTTGCTCTTGCCATTAAATCATCTGAAAAAACATTAAGTGTGAAAAAAATATTATCTACACCATCATGTTCTTGAATATCACTTAAAAGCTTGTTCTTATTAGTATAGTATCTACTTCTAGTTCCCTTTTTGGTTTTAAGCATTCTAATCTCTAATGGAATTTCCATCTTTTCTAAAACTTTTAACCCTTTCATTACTTCTTCTCTTAATTCTGAATTTCTATTAATCATATCTTTTCCTCCTAGTTTTTGTAATCGTTTACTAAATTGTATAGTATAAATCAATTTGCTATCTTCTCCTATAAATAATTTGAATTATTATTTATATTTATTCATAGCTAGCTTTGTTTTATTTACTTTATATTTTGTATTATACCAATATTTTTTTATATGTAAATACCCTCAGCACTTGATATATCAAGGGTTATACGTATTTTAATTCACCATTTTTCAGTTGCACTCATCACCCTCAAACCCAAGACTTCCTGGCATCAAAACCTAAGCAAATTTTTGTATCTGGATTTCCTTGCTCTTAACACTCCCCCCCTAAAACCATTGATTTCACTAGGTTTATAGCCATTTTTGCTCTTATGTATTTCATTTCCATTTGAATATTTATACATAAAATTTTGTAATTATTGCATAAATATTTTTTTATTTATTTTTACCTCTTTCTACTTATACATAAAATATCGTTATTATCGTATTATACATATAACGATAATAACGATATCTTTCTTCCTTATAGTAAAAAAAATACCATCCACTATATTAGCATTGGAACAAAATCTACTTCGCAGACTATGTGTTTCTAACACTTTTTAAAGTTATCTACAATTCTTTAGAAAATATAATTTCCTAAAGAATAAAAAAATAAAGTCTTTTCCTACATAAATAGGCTAAGACTTTATCTTTTTTTTACTGGATTTCAACTAACTCTTCATTAGAATACAATTTATAATTAGCTAATATAGTGTGGTCATCGAACTTTATCCAGTCTTTATCCTTTGCTACAACATCAAAATACTTTTTACCATTATCATCAGTTTTTAAATCTGATGTTATTTCATAAAAATTACGACTGTTTCCATTATCATTATTTAATTTGTCTATTATTTTTTGTGCTACTTCTTTTGAAAAGTTATTCTCTTGATTTTCCTTCTTGCTTTGTTCTTCTTGCTCATTTTTTATTTTCTCTTCTTCATCTTGCTTCTTCTGTTCTTCTTTTCTCTCTTCTTTCACTTGTTCACTATATAATTCCATCGCTTGTACATGTAAGTCGTACATAGTGTTTTTATCTTTTTGCTCTATATGTTGCCATTCTGATGTTTCTTCACTTAACTCCATAGCTTCTTTGTAATTACCTTTATCTATTAAACCTTTTACTTCATCAATTTTTAATTTAAATTCTTCCCTAACTTTCTTTGTAGATAATAATTCTTCTCTTAAATTATCTACATCTTCTTTTAACTTATTATATTTTTTATAACTATTATCAATTTCATCAAGATACTTTAATCCTGCTTCTAAATTTGCTGTTTGAGCATTTTGATAACTATTAACTATATTCCATAACTTATCTATTTTTTTATTATTACCATCAACTACTGTATACAATAACTCTCTAGCTTTTTCATAGTTACCTTCATTAATGGCTATCTCTACATTCTCTATAACCATTTTTGCTTCATTATTATTTTTACCTATTAATCCAATTATAAATAATACAACAACTACCACTATACCTATTAATATTTTTTTACTCTTCATTATTAACCTTCTCCTCTCCTCCTAATGTATTATTTTTACCTTTAACCTTTGAATAAATAAATATTGCTATACTTCCTAATCCCCCAATAACTACAACTAATTTTATTAGAAACCATAATACAGAAAATAATCCCCCAACTATTCCACTTAAAAAGTTAACAATAAATGCTGCTACTATAACACATCCAAGCCATTCTCCAATTAAAGCTCCCCAACCAAAATACCAGCATTCAAATATTGTATTTATTCCTATAAATATTCCTGTACCTATAAGTAATGTAAATACTAAAGCTATAGTTGATACAATCCCTCCTACATCAAAAACATTCATTAATTTTCATCCCCTCTTGATACTATTTTATTTTTATTTATTATTGCTTGAACCCATCTCTCAGAATAGTCAAGTTCTTTAGCTAATTGCCTTACATTCTTTCCATTATAATTTTCTTTTAAATATCTAATTACATATTCCATTGAATATAACTTTTTAGGAAAATTAAATTGCTGCCCCCTAAACACACTATGTATTTCTCTTGTAACCCTTTCTCCCATATGCTCAAAGATGGTCGAATATACTCCATTAAAATGTTCCTTTCTTATATCCATATATTAACTTCACCTCCTATAAAAAATAATAACTACTTTAAAATGATTATTCATGCGAATAAATCATTGAAAAATTCATTAAAAACTTACTAATAATTAAGTTAAAATTTAATATAAAAAGAGTTAATGCTTCTTTCATTAGAAACATTAACTCTTTATCAAATTTATAATATATATCTAAACATATCAGTTAAAACAGTTAATTTGGTTTTTTATTTATGTTTTTCTTTTTGGATGCTACTCTTATTCACATTTTATGAAATCCCTGTTTTTTGATATGTTATTGTTGTTTTTTGATCTATTTATCTTTATTGGTATATAGATTTTTTATCTATTTACTCCACTTAAAGTTTGTATTACATTTTGATTTATTAATCTTTAATTACTGGATATTATATTCATTAATTATCAACTCTTTTTATCATTATATCTGATTAATTATCTATTATTGTAATTCTTATATTATACTGAATATTTATTTACTTCTTTCTTCTATTCTTTATTGTTATCTCTCTATTTATTAATTTCTTTTTATTCTTTTTTATTTGTTTTTAATTGAAATATATTTTTATTAATCTATTTCAATCCTTATTTTCTATTAAGACCTTAGCCCCCCTATCCCCCCGTTGCCCTTTCCTGGTACCCAGTTCCCTATTTCCAAGTTCCATTATTTATATGTTTTATCTTTTGGATTCTTTTTATTTTTGAGTGAAATTATCTTTTCATCCAACTTCAACATCTCATAGTCTTTCATGCCTTGATCTCCTAGTTTACATAGTTATGAATCTATTATTTACTGATTTTTCTTTATTCATTACTAGATTATTATTAAAACATTCGATTTATCCTCTCTTTGCGTTTTTTCATTCCTATTACTACATTTCTTCACCTTTTCTAAAATCTCTGTTTTCTGATGTGTTATCGTTGCTTTTAGGACATATTTATCTAGATTACCTACTCAACCTTTTCTACTTCATCTTTCTTTGTAGTTAAGTTACATCTTCTACATTATACTTTCAATCTTTTTCTTACAGAAAATATCGTCACTATCGTTACATCAACACTCCTATTACAACGATATTTTCCAGTAGTTTATTATTGTTATAAAAAAATTAGCTTATTCTTATAATATCATCACAATTAATTTATTATTTTATTTATCGTGATGATATTATATTTCACACTACTTCTTAGTTGTTGCTTCTATTGAAGTAGCTACAACTGTTAATATTGTTCCAACTACTTTTATTACTGTTACTATATCCATAACTTTCTCCTCCTATCTCTTGTACGTGTATATATATGAGTAACTATCTTTTACAGGTATTAACTTTATTACATACTTACCTTCTTCAAGTTCTATGTATACTA
>NZ_JADPEL010000003.1:226905-251408 GCF_015667795.1 Clostridium sp. D53t1_180928_C8 | reverse complement strand
GACGTGCGAGTAGCACGGCCAGTAACAGAGCCTTATAGGCGTAGAGCAAACCACCCGTTTTACGGGTGGTCCTGATTTTGCAAATTTTTAAGGGGCCAACATAAAATTAAAAAGATAATAATATAAAAATAAAAGTTATTCACATATAAATAAAAAATATCCACAACAAAATTCAATAGAGTTGTGGATATTTTTTATGTTTAACTAAACATATCTTTTTTATATAGAATAAATGCCGTTACTCCAGTTAAAAGTATTGTAAGAAATATAATAATTTCAAATCCATTAGGATTGTTTTGAAGTGGTAATGCAACATTCATACCAAATATCCCACCTATAATAGTTGGTATAGCCATTAATATAGTAACAGATGCTAATACCTTCATTACTATATTAAGATTATTAGATATAACAGAAGCAAAGAAGTCCATAGTACTAGATAAGATATTACTATAAATATCGGTCATTTCTATGGCCTGCTTATTTTCTATTATTACATCTTCTAGAACATCTTGATCATCTTTATATTTTTGCATTATTTCTAATTTTAACATTTTTTCAAGTGTTATTTCATTAGCTTTAAGTGATGTAGAGAAATAAACAAGAGACTTTTCTAGGGAATGTAATTGTATTAATTCTCTATTTTTCATAGATTTATGTAGTCTTTTCTCAATCATTACACTTTTTTTATCAATTTGTCTAAGGTATAGCAAATAATATGTAGATATTCTATTTAATATTTGAAGAATAAATCTTGATTTTTTGAAAGAAAAGAATGATTTTACCCTACCATTAATAAAATCAGTTATTATTCTACTATTTTTTAGACAGATAGTTATTATTTCTTTTTCGGAGTGAATAATTGCAAGTGGATATGTATCATAAGTTAAAGAGTTATCCTCCATTTCAGTAAATGGAATATCCACTACAACTAATGTAAATCCATCTTCAAAATCAATTCTAGATGTTTCTTCATCATCTAATGGAGCTCTTAAAAAGCTTAAGGGTACTCCTGTTTTTTTGGAAATTAAAATTAGCTCTTCTTCAGAAGGAGCAACTATGTTTATCCAACATCCATTTTCAATACTATCTAAAACTTGTAGTGATGAATTTGTTTCACTTACACTTTTGTATATTTGAATCATAAATGTTACCTCGCTATCAATAAATGAAATATATATTTAGATTATATCACAATAAGCTAATAATAATGCTTAATAGTTAGATTAATAAAGATATTCTAATATATTTATTGAATAATGGACAAGATAAACTAATAATCCCAAATTCAAGGTTTGTAATTAGCTTTAGAAAGTTAGTATAATCAAAATATTGTCATGAGAAATAATATAGGTTATTTAGAGGAGTTTCAATGATGCATAAGGAAATTAAAGAAGGTAAAAAAACAGTTGCAATAATTATATCGTTATTAACAATTACTGTAGCGCTATACATATATCAATTTTCTAAGATGACTTTTGGAAAAAGTATTACTGAAGAAATAGGTGTAGAAGTCATTTTAGTTATAGTAACACTAATAGTTTTAATTAAAGAAACTAAGAAATGCAACATGGCATATAAGTATTGCGTTATATCAGACAAGCTAATAATTAATAAAATAAATAGTAGAGTAGAAGAAAATGTTGAGAGTTTAAAGATAAAGGATATAATTTATATTGGAGAAAAAGCTAATGTTCCTAAGGAATATAATAAATGTAAATGTAGTAGACATTATATTAGAAAATTTGATAGAAATAAAAAGTTTTTATGTATATATAAAAAGCAAGGGAAAATATATAAATTTATATTTGAGCCTAGTGATGTTTTAGTAGATCGTATAAGACATTCTATATAGAATAAATAATAAAAGGTGAGATGGTTATTTGCCATCTCATCTTTTATTATTTAAATAAGACAAAGGATTAATATAATTTTCTATATTATGTATATATTAAATTTTTATAAAAATACTGAGTGATTAAGTATAGATAACAATCAATGGGACAGAATTAGTAAATAAAGGGAGGAGAGTATATGGATATTAGTAATAAAGATATATGGAGAGATGATAAAAAATATTGTATAATATGTGAGAAAGAAAACAAAGAAAGTGGAATTCAAATAATGAATAACTTTATTTGTGAAGAATGTGTACAAAGAATGAATATCATTGATGTGAGTAGCAAAGAATATGAAGATATAAAAAATAAATTAATGAAAGCTATAGCATCAAAGATTTCAAATTTAAAAGATTCGGATTAATGATTGTATTTGAAAATGAAAGGAAGAACGAGGATGGGTAAAGGTAAATTAATAATTATAGAATCAGGTTCAGATGCTAGTGGAAAAGCAACCCAATCTGAAAGATTATATGAAAGATTAATTAGTGAAGGTAAGAAATGTATGAAAATTACTTTCCCAGATTACAAAAGTGATTCTTCAGCTCTTGTAAAAATGTATTTAAATGGAGATTTCGGAAAGAATCCTAATGACGTAAGTCCTTATGTATCATCCACTTTTTATGCTGCAGATAGATATGCTTCATATAAAACTAAATGGGGTGAGTTTTACAATAGTGGAGGGATAATAATTAGTGATAGGTATACAACTTCTAATATGGTGCATCAAGCAGCTAAGATAGAGAGTCCTGAAAAGGAGAAATTCCTTGAGTGGTTATATGACTTAGAATTTAATATATATGGTATTCCAACACCAGATGAAGTAATATTTTTAGATGTTGATCCTGAAGTAAGCCAGGAGCTTATGAAAAATAGAATGAATAAATTTACTGGTGAAGAAGATAAGGATATACATGAAAGTAATAAAGAATATTTAATTAACTCATATAATAATTCATTATATGTTGCAGATAAATATAATTGGAAAATTGTAAAATGTTGTAATGATGGTAAGTTAAGATCTATAGAAGATATAAATAATGAGATTTATGAGAAGATAAAAAATTATATATAGTATTAAATAAGAGTTATTTGAAGTTGGATTATTTAATATATAAAATAATCTTAATTTTAAATAGCTCTTTTTCATTTTAAAATTTGTATATTTATTTAAAAATAGTAAAAAATAAATATTTATTAAACTATGGCCTAAAAAATTAATAACGTTAAAGTTAATAATTTTTTGTAGTTAATTAAACTTATGCTAACTTTAATTATAATAGTAGTAGAATATGAATATAAATTTTCATATAATAAATTATTTAAAGAGAAAATTTAGTAAATTATTATGTATTTATGATAAAATATAAGAGAATAAATTATTAGCTTATTAGTGGAGGTATGTGGTATGAAGTTGGTATTAGCTATAGTTCAAGATGACGATGCTATAGACTTAATTGAGGAGCTTACTGATAAAAATTTTAGAGTAACTAAATTAGCTACAACTGGAGGATTTTTAAAATCAGGTAATACGACTTTAATGATAGGGGTTGAAAAGGAAGTAGTTAAAGAAGTAGTTAAAGTAATAGAAGATGTGTGTAAGAGAAGAAGAGAAATGGTTTCTGCACCTACTCCAAGCACGATTGGAAGTGGTTCAGGAATGTATATGCCGTATCCAATTGAAGTTGAGGTTGGAGGAGCTACAATATTTGTTTTAGATGTTGATCAATTTTACAAGGTATAAGTAAGTTAATAAGGAGGTGATTGTGTGAGAGAATTTATAGGATATGAGACTTTGATTAATAATTTTAAAGATAGATGTATGAGTAATACTCTTTCTCATGCTCACCTCATAGCAGGAGAAGATGGAATAGGAAAAAGTAAGTTAGCTAACATATTAGCTAAGTTAATATTAAATGGTGAACTTTATAGAGAATATATAGATATTATAAATTATAGGAGCAGTAAAGCATCCTTTGGGGTAGATGATGTAAGAAATATAATAGAAGAAGTATCTAAAAAGCCTTTTGAAGGAGATAAGAAAGTAATTATAATACATGAAGGAAATAAATTAACTATTCAAGCTCAAAACGCACTTTTAAAAACTATAGAAGAGCCTCCAATAGGAGTTCACATAATAATATTATGTGAAAGTTTGGAGTTGATTTTAGATACTATAAAATCTAGATGTGAAATCTATAAGTTAACTCCCTTAACTAAGGAAGAATTATATGAATATATAAGAATTAAAAAATTTGATTTTAATGAAAATGATATAAAATCAGCTATAGCATTTAGTGAGGGAATTCCAGGACGAGTAGATAGATATTTTAATGATAATAATTTAAAAGAACTCAGAAGTAAGATAATAGAATTAATAAGAGATTTAAATAAAAATAATTTTGAGATTATATTACAGCATGAAGAAAATTTTGTTGGGTTAAAAGATAATAAGGAAGAAGTATTAAATATTCTAGGGGGATTTATAAGGGATATTTTAATACATAAGGAAGTTGAAAATAAGAATTTTATTATAAATGGTGATAAAATTGATGATATAAATGAGCTTACTAAAGAAATGTCCTTTAGGAAGTTAAATAATATGATAATGACTATAGAAGAAGCAAGAAGAAATATTAAGAGTAATGTTAGTTGGGCAATGACATTACGAGTAATGTTAATGGGCTTTATGGAGGGTTAATAATGATAAAAGTAGTCGGGGTTAGATTTAAGAAAGCTGGAAAAATATATTATTTTGATCCAGTTGATATGAATATACAAAAAGATACTTATGTAGTTGTTGAGACTGCGAGAGGTATAGAGTTTGGGGAATGTGTAATTGGAATAAAAGAAATAAGTGAAAATGATATAGTTGCACCCTTAAAAAGTGTTTTAAGAATAGCAACTGATGAGGATATAAATAAGCATTTTAAAAATAAAGATAAAGAAAAAGATGCATTTGATATTTGCTTAAAAAAAATTCAAGAACATGGATTAACAATGAAGCTTATAGATGTAGAGTATACATTCGATAATAATAAGGTTATTTTTTATTTTACAGCTGATGGAAGAGTTGATTTTAGAGAGTTAGTTAAAGATTTAGCTACAATATTTAAGACTCGTATTGAATTAAGACAAATTGGAGTTAGAGATGAAGCTAAAATGCTTGGAGGGCTTGGACCTTGTGGAAGACCAATGTGCTGTTCAACGTTTTTAGGTGATTTTGCATCTGTTTCTATAAAAATGGCAAAAGAGCAAAATTTATCTCTTAATCCAACAAAGATATCAGGAATATGTGGAAGACTTATGTGTTGTTTAAATTATGAACAAAGTACTTATGAGGATATTAGAAAGAGAATGCCGAAGGTTGGATCAATTGTTAAGACTAGTGAAGGAACTGGAGAAGTATTTTCAAACAATACTGTTAAAGAAAGTGTTAAGGTTAAACTTAAAAAAGGTGAGGAAGAAGTTTTAGAAGAGTTTAAAATAGAAACTGTTGAGCTTATAAAAGGTCATTATGAGGATTCTATAGATGATGATGATATAAAATTAGAAATAGAATCAGAAGAAGATAGAAAGTTAATTAAAAATCTTATAAAGGGTAACTAAGGAGGAAATTTAATGAAATCACTAGTTAGAATTTATAATTTAACTAACCATAAAGATATTATTAAAATTAAAAATCTGGTTAGTAATTATGAAGGTATTCTTGCGTGTGAAATTAATTTAAATAAAAAAGAGGTTAATTTAGTATATGATAGATTAAGTATAGCTATAGATGAGATAATAGCTTCTATTGAGAATTCTGGGTATATGGTGATTTAGTTAAGAATATGTTTATGAAAAGAAAGGCATATTAACTTTCCCTTTAAAAAGAAAAATTAGTATGATAAAATAATATTTGTATTAATTAAATACATGGGGGAGGTGTTTTTAATGGCATATTCAATTAATGATTCATGTGTTAACTGTGGTGCTTGCGCAGCAGAATGTCCAGTTAATGCTATAAGCCAAGGGGATACTCAATTCGTTATTGATGCAGATACATGTATCGATTGTGGAAACTGTGCAAATGTTTGCCCAGTAGGAGCTCCAGCTGAAGCTTAATAAAATTTTAGAGTCGTCAATTTGACGGCTCTTTTTTTATGTAAAAATATTTAGCTTGTAATAATTGCGGAGGGTTTAAGAAAAAATAAATTCGGATACAATAGGAGGTAGTAATAGCAATTATTATTAGTCTAACATACAATAATATATTTACCTAAAATAAAATAATTATTACATAGACATAAAAAAAAAAATTATATATAATTAAAGTCAAATAAGGTCAAAGTACGTTTAGGAAGGTGAAATTGTGGCAAGAATTTCAGATATAATAGCACAGTTTATTAAAGACATGATAGAAGACGAGAAAAATAAGGAGGTAGTTATTCAAAGAAATGAATTAGCTGATAAGTTTAATTGTGCGCCATCTCAAATTAATTATGTTTTGACAACAAGGTTTACAACTGAAAAAGGATATTTAATTGAAAGTAGAAGGGGTGGAGGAGGATATATAATAATCAAAAGAGTAGAATATAATAGTAAAGATAAACAATTAGATGCAATAAATAAAGCTATAGGAAATAGTCTAACTTATAATGCAGCAGTATTATTAATTCAACACTTATATGACACTAATATAATAACTAAAAGAGAATTTGAAATTATTAAGATGTCTATAAATGATAGAACATTATCAGCTGCTGAAGATAAAAATAAGCTAAGAGCAGAAATACTTAAGGGTATCATAATGGTTATTTTATCATAATAATTATAATAGATATAAGAAAATAATTATGGTAAAGAGGGTTGGATCATATTTACACAATTTAATAATAATTTGTATAGCAATCTATATTAAATTATATTTGGAGGTGACACTATGATTTTTGGGAGGTTTACAGAAAGAGCACAAGTTGTTTTAGTAGAAGCACAGCAAGAGTCTCAAAATTTTAAACATGGATATATTGGAACTGAACATGTTTTATTAGGAATATTGAAGGAAAATGGATATGCAGGTCAGCTTTTATCGGGTAAAGGAGTTACTATTGAAAAAGTAAGAAAGATGACTGAAGATTATTTAGGATTTGGAGATGATGAGGTTTCTAATGGAGAGATGCTATTAACTCCAAGGGCTAAGAGGTTATTTGATGATAGTTTAGATATAGCACGAAAGTATGGGCATAGCTTTATAAATCCAGAACATATATTGATGGCACTTGTTAATGAAGGTGAGGGTGTTGCTTATACTATTTTAACAAGTGGTAAAGTAGATCTAAGTGCACTTAAGCAAGAATTGGATAAATATATATCTGGAAATGAACTTAGAGAAAATAAAAAATCTATGCAAAAAGAGAAAAAACAAAATAAGACACCAGCTTTAGATCAATATAGTAGAGATTTAACACAAAGTGCAAGTGAGGGTAAGTTAGATCCAGTGATAGGAAGAGATGAAGAAACTCAAAGAGTTTTAGAAATCTTATGTAGAAGAATTAAGAATAATCCTTGTTTGATAGGTGAGCCAGGCGTTGGTAAAACTGCTATAATAGAAGGATTAGCTCAAAAAATAGTATCTGGTGATGCACCAGAAAGTCTAAGGGATAAGAGACTTTTAATATTAGATATTACATCAATGATTGCAGGAGCTAAGTATAGAGGTGAATTTGAAGAGCGTCTAAAAAAAGTAATGAATGAATTAAAAAATGAAGAAGATATAATAATTTTTATAGATGAAATTCATACTATAGTTGGTGCTGGAGGTGCAGAAGGTGCTATAGATGCCTCTAATATATTAAAACCAGCATTAGCAAGAGGAGAAATAAAGTGTATTGGTGCCACAACAATAGATGAATATAGAAAGCACATAGAAAAAGATGCAGCTTTAGAAAGAAGATTTCAAACAGTAAATGTAGAGCCGCCAACTAAGGAAGAGACTTTAAATATTTTATTTGGATTAAGGGATAAATATGAATCTCATCACAAGGTTAAAATTACTGATTCAGCTTTGTATATGGCTGTTGATTTAGCAGATAGATATATAAGTGATAGATATATGCCAGATAAAGCAATAGATTTAATTGATGAGGCTGCTGCTAAGGTTAGGATTTCTAGATTAACTTTTCCACCAGAAATTAAGCAAAGAGAACTAGATATTGAAAAGATTATGAATGAAAAAGAAGATACTATAAGAAATCAAGATTTTGAAAAGGCTGCAAATTTAAGAGATAAGGAAAAACAACTAAGAGAAGAGTTTGAAAAAATTAAAAATGAATGGAGAACTCATAGTTGTACTGAAGTACAAATTGTTGATGAAGATGATATTGCAAAGGTAGTAGCAATTTGGACTAAAGTTCCAGTAGCAAGATTAACAGAAAAAGAATCAGATAAGCTATTAAATTTAGAAGAAACATTAAGAAAAAGGGTTGTTGGGCAAGAGGAAGCTATAAGGGCCTTAACAAGGGCTGTAAAGAGAGCTAGGGTAGGGCTTAAAAATCCTAATAGGCCTATTGGAACTTTTATTTTTTGTGGACCTACTGGAGTTGGTAAGACAGAGCTTTGCAATGTTTTAGCGGAAGTTATGTTTGGAAAAGTAAGCAATTTAATTAGAATAGATATGTCGGAGTATATGGAAAAGCATTCTGTTTCAAGATTAATTGGAGCTCCTCCAGGATATGTAGGATATGAAGAAGGCGGACAATTATCAGAAGCTGTAAGAAGAAAGCCATATTCAGTAGTATTATTAGATGAGATTGAAAAAGCACATCCAGATGTATTTAATATTTTACTTCAAATAATGGAAGATGGAAGATTAACAGATGGAAAAGGTAAAACTATAGATTTTAAAAATACAATAGTTATTATGACATCAAATGTAGGAGCTCAAAAAATAAAGACACAAAGAAGAGTTGGATTTGATATTGCATCTAATTCAACTCAAGCGGAATATGAAAAAATTAAAGAAATAGTATTAGAGGAATTAAAGACAGCATTTAAACCAGAATTTTTAAATAGAGTAGACGATACTATAGTATTTAATCAACTTAAGGAAGAAGATACATTAGAAATAGTAAATATAATGCTAAAGGATACAATTAATAGATTAAAAGAAAAAAATATTGATTTAATTTATGATGAAGATTTAAATAAATTCTTAGTTACTAAAAATAAGAATTTAGACTTTGGGGCTAGACCATTAAGAGGAATAATAAACAGAGAAATAGTGGATAAATTAAGTGATGAACTATTAAAAGGTGAAATTAAAGTTGGGGATAAATTAAGGGTTGAATGTAAAGATGAAGGATTAATTTTTTCACACAGATAGAAGTTAATAAAGTATTAGTAGTAAAAGGGATTGTTAAATTTAAAGACTGAAGTTTGGTTTTAAATTTAATAGTCCTTTTTTGCTAAAAAATAAAAGGTAATTTAATAAATACCTATTTAGAGGGGAAAAATAAAAAAATACTTATAAGATAGGAGTGAGAATATGTTTAGCAATTTAGTAGGAGAAGAAAGAAAGTTTCGTAATCTTATCAATGGTCAATGGCTTGATAGCAAGAGTAAGGAGTTTATTGAGATTAGATCACCTATTAATCAAGAAGTAGTAGGAAAAGTACCTGCAATGACAAGAGAAGAAGTTGATGAAGTTATACAGATTGCAGTTAATGCTAGGGGAAAATGGAAGGAAACTCCTATTAATGAAAGAGCAAAAATATTATATAAAGCTGCAGATTTATTACAAGAGCGTATAGTTGATTTAAGTGATATTTTAATTCGTGAAATTGCTAAGGATATAAAGAGTGTAGAGTCAGAAATTAATAGAACAGCAGATTTTATTAGGTTTACAGCTGATACATCAAAAAGTATATATGGAGAAAGCATTCAGAGTGATAATTTTCCTGGGTTTGATAAAAAGAAATTATCTATTGTCGTAAGAGAGCCAGTAGGTGTAGTTTTAGCAATATCGCCATTTAATTATCCAATAAATTTAGCTGCATCTAAAATTGCACCAGCTTTAATAGCTGGGAATACAGTAGTTTTAAAGCCTGCGACTCAAGGAAGTTTATGTGGTCTATATTTGGCTAAAATATTTCAAGAGGCTGGTATACCAGATGGTGTATTAAATACTATTACAGGAAAAGGAAGTGAAATAGGAGATTATATAGTTACTCATCCTGCTATAGATTTTATAAATTTTACAGGAAGTAGTGAAGTTGGAATGAGAATATCTAAGATAACTAGTATGGTTCCATTATTAATGGAGCTTGGAGGAAAGGATGCTGCGATAGTTTTAGAAGATGCAGATTTAGATTTAACTGCAAAAAATATAGTAGATGGTGCATACTCTTATTCAGGGCAAAGATGTACGGCGGTAAAAAGAGTATTAGTAGAAGAATGTATAGCTGATAAATTAGTAGAAAAAATAAAGAGGTTAGTAGAAAAGCTTAAAGTTGGTAACCCTAATAATCAAGATGTTTCAATAGTTCCACTAATAGATGAAAAAGCTGCAGATTTTGTATGGGATATTATAGATGATGCTAGAAATAAGGGAGCTCACCTGATAGTAGGAGGAAAACGTGAGAATAATATTATTTACCCAACTCTATTTGATTATGTTACAACAGATATGAGATTAGCTTGGGATGAACCTTTTGGGCCAGTATTGCCAATAATACGAGTAAAAGATAAAGATGAAGCAATAAGAATAGCAAATCAATCACAATATGGATTACAATCATCAGTGTTTACTAATAATTTAGATAATGCCTTTTATGTGGCTGATAAATTAGAAGTAGGAGCAGTACAAATAAATAATAAGACTGAAAGGGGACCAGATCACTTTCCTTTCTTAGGAGTTAAATCATCTGGTATAGGAGTACAGGGGATAAAATATTCTATTGAAGCAATGACAAGAATAAAAGGAGTTATATTAAATTTAAAAAAGTAAGGTTATACCTTACTTTTTTGTTTTATGATATTACAATAATATTATTTTATAGAGGGATCATTATCTAAATTAGAATTTATGACCATGTTTTCTATAGAGTCAATAGGATAGTTGTCTAAAGAATCATTAGACAGATTTTTAGGTTTATAATCATTAAGAATGTTTTTAGAAGGAACATTATATAAATAAGATTTATCTATCAAAATACCATCTCCTTGCAATTTATATAGATAGCATTTCCAAATAATAAATAAATATGTATATTTGTTTATAAAAAAAATTCAAACTGGTATAGACAACTATATATATGTATCATATAATAACAGTGGGAGTGATAATATGATAGATAAAAATAGTCCAATACCAGTATATTATCAGTTAAAAAATGATTTTATAAAGAAAATAGCTAGTGGGATTTGGAAAGCTGGCGAATGTATTTCTAGTGAAAGAGAACTTTGTGAAATATATGATGTTAGTAGAATGACAATAAGACAAGCTATCGGTGAGTTAGTTCAAGAAGGGATATTAACAAGAAAAAAGGGCAAGGGAACTTTTGTATGTGAACAAAAAGTAAACCAAAAGGATATGATGAGTTTTACTGAGATGATAAAACAAAGTGGTAGAACATTAGAAACTAAAGTTGTAGAATTTGAAATTATAGAGACACCTGAAGATATACAGGATGTTTTTATATTAGATAGATTATATAAAATATCAAGAAAAAGAATAGTAGATAATGAATGTATCGCAGTAGAAACTGTATATATACCAGTAGATTACTGTGGACATCTAAATAAGGAAATGTTAGAAGGATCTTTATATAAGGTTTTAGAGGGATTTGGATATATAATTACAAATTCCAATTCATCTATAGTAGCAGTTAATGTTGATGATGAAATAAGAAAAATACTAGAGTGTCAAATTGATACACCAATATTGAAAGTAGTTAGTAAAACATTTACTAATACAGATAAGCTTTTATTTTTAGAAGAGGCATTTTATAAATCAGATAAATTTACTTTACAAGTAAATATTTCAAGAAGAGAGGGAGAAGTATTATGAATTTAAGAGTTGTTAATAGTTATGAAGAATTAAGTAAGGTTGCAGCAAGTGAGTTTTCTAAGGTTATAAAGGAAAAACCAGATGCAATTTTAGGTTTGGCTACAGGTGGATCACCAATAGGAATGTATAAAGAGTTAATAAAAATGTATGAAAATAAAGAGTTGGATTTTTCAAAAATAACAACTGTAAATTTAGACGAGTATATAGGGTTAAATCCAGAACATAGTCAAAGCTATAGATATTTTATGAATGATAATCTATTTAATCATATAAATATAAATTTAGCTAATACATTCGTACCAAATGGATTAGCTAAAGATTTAGAAGTTGAATGTAAAGAATATGATAAAAGAATAATAGAATTAGGTGGAATTGATATCCAACTTTTAGGGGTTGGAAATAATGGACATATTGCATTTAATGAACCAGATGAGCATTTATCTGCTGGGACTCATGTAATATCTTTAACAGAAAATACTATAGAAGCAAATGCAAGATTTTTTGACAATATTGATGATGTTCCAAGAACAGCTATTACAATGGGTGTAGGTGGAATAATGAAAGCTAAAAAGATTATTCTTATTGCATCAGGAGAAAGTAAGGCAGAAGCTATTAAAGGATTATTTTCAGGAAAAATTACTACTGAAAATCCAGCATCAATGCTACAAATGCATAGAGATGTTACTGTAATAGTAGATAAAGAAGCAGCAAAGCTTATTGAAAATTAATAAATTATAGAAAAAAAGTATATAAATAAGTATAGAAATAAACCATAAGAGTTAATATAGACCTTATGGTTTATTTTTATATTTTTTATATTTTTTATATTTTAAGTATGTTATATTATATAGAGTAAATTGGAATTTAAGTAAGACTTTAAATTTTATTTTTAGTTATTTTAACGTGATTTAGAATATAATTTTTAATTTAAAAGGTTAAAGTACTAATAATATGATATTATAAGATATTAAATTTTAAATATAGATAGAGTGGTGAAAGTATGGCAAAGATAAAATCTGTATTTATATGTCAAGAATGTGGATATGAATCACCAAAATGGATGGGAAAATGTCCAGATTGTAGTAACTGGAATACTTTTAATGAAGAGCAAGTTGTTCAACAAAATAAAGCAGCTAAAGAAGCTGTAAAGGTAAGACAATTATCTAAAAAGCCTATTAAAAAGTTATCGGAAGTGACTTCCAGTAAAAGTGATAGAATTATAACTGGAATCAGTGAATTTGATAGAGTTATGGGTGGAGGAATAGTTAAGGATTCTATTACTATAATAACTGCAAGACCAGGAGCTGGAAAATCAACTTTATTATTACAAGTAGCAGATAATATTGCTAGGGGTGGACATAAAGTTATTTATGCATCTGGGGAAGAAAGTGATAGTCAAATTAAAAATAGAGCAGATAGAATATTAGATAAAATTAATGAAAATATATGGGTTGTTCAAGAAACAAGTATGGATAATGTTGTAGCCGCTGTTGATGAAATAGATCCAGATTTGTTAATTATAGATAGTATTCAAACATTTACTATGGAAGGTTCATTGCCTGCAAGAGCTGGGTCTCCTACTCAAACAATGGAGTGCGCTAATGAACTTTTAAGAATAGCAAAAGATGATAAAAGGCAAAGAGCCGTAATTATAGTTGGGCAAATGACAAAGGCGGATGAACTAGCTGGACTTAGAGCGTTAGAACATTTAGTTGATACAGTATTAATTATTGAATGCGATACTGATGAGGAGTTAAGAGGGCTTGTAAGTTCAAAAAATAGATTTGGAAGCACTGGAGAAACTGGATTTTTTCAAATGTCTGAAAAGGGTATGATTTCTATTGATAATCCATCAGAGTTTTTTATGACTAAAAGAGAAGATGGGGAGATAGTATCAGGAAGTACATTAACAGTTATAAAAGAAGGTTCAAGACCTATAATTACAGAAGTAGAAAGTTTAGTATCAAAAACATTTACCCCGTATCCAACTAGAATAGGTGAAACATTAGGAAAAGATAAGTTAAATACATTAATATCTATTTTAGAGCAAAGAGGTGGAATAAATCTTTATGATAAGAATGTTATTATAAAGACTACTGGTGGAATGCGAATAAGGGAACAAGGTATTAATTTAGCTGTTATTATGAGTATAGTTTCGTCTGTAAAACAAAGAGGAATAGAGGCTAATATTGCATTTATAGCAGATGTGGGATTAACAGGAGAACTTAAAAAGGTTCCATCTATAGAAGTAAGAGTTAAAGAATTAGCTAGAATGGGATTTAAAAAAGTATATGTAGCTAAAGGATCCTTTAGTAAAGAGGTTAAAATATCTAACATAGAAATAATGTCAATGAAAACATTAAATGATGTTATAGCAGATGTATATAAATAGGTGTAGAATATAATTATTATAGAAAGTATGTGAAATTAATAGATTAGGTGATTAGCATGAGAGTTAAGGATGATAATGAAATAAAAAATATATTAAAAATAGTTAGTCCAGGAACAAATTTGAGAGAAGGATTAGAAAATATTCTAAGAGCTAAGACTGGTGGATTAATAGTTTTAGGTGATTCTGAAGATGTAATGGATATAGTGGATGGTGGATTTAATATAAATGCAGAGTATACACCGGCATATATTTATGAGTTAGCTAAAATGGATGGAGCAATAGTATTAAGTCAAGACTTAAGAAAGATAGTTTGTGCTAATGCACAATTATTACCGGATCCATCTGTAACAACCTATGAAACAGGAACGAGACATAGAACAGCACAGAGAATTGCAAAACAGACTGATACTATAGTTGTTGCTATATCTCAAAGAAGAAATATTATTACAATATATAAGGGTGATATTAAATATATATTACAAGATAGTAGTGTAATATTAGCAAGAGCTAATCAGGCTATTCAAACTTTAGAAAAGTATGTTAATGTGTTGGAAAGAGTAATAAATAATTTAAATATCTTAGAGTTTCAGGATTTAACAACTATTTTTGATGTGGTAACTGCAATACAAAGAACTGAAATGGTTATGAGAATAGTTGAAGAAATAAAAAGATACATTTTAGAACTTGGTAATGAAGGTAGACTTATTTCTATGCAACTTAATGAGTTAATAAGATATATAGAAAGAGATGGAATACTTTTAATAAGGGACTATTGTGGAGAGAATGCAGATCATAATAGCATATATAAAGATATTCAAAAATTAAATTCGGAAGAGCTAGTTGATTTAGAAATTATAGCTAAGGTACTTGGATTTGGAGGTGTACCATTAGTAGATACATTAATTTCTCCAAAGGGATATAGAATATTATTTAAAATTCCTAGAATACCAACTAATGTAATTGAAAATTTAATAAAACATTTTAGTAAGTTAAAGTATGTAATTACTGCAAGTAAAGATGAATTGGATCAAGTTGAAGGTATAGGAGAAGCTAGAGCAACTGCAATAAGAAGTGGATTAAAGAGAATAAAAGAGCAAATTCACTTAAAGAAAGAAATTTAATTAATAAACAGAATATTAATATAAAATATTGGTAAAAATATATAAGCAGGTATAAACCTGCTTATATATTTATCTAAAGGTAAATTTACCTAGGGTGTTAATTTTATCGCTTTCTTTCAATAGAACGTCGTAAAGATTTATATCAAGAAGATTACAAAGAGAAGTAAGATAGAATAAATTATTACCAATTTCTCTTTCTATAACTTCACGGCAGTTTTCACATAAGCAACCATCTACATGAGTTTTTAAACACTTAGATAAATCTTCCAATGAGTTGTCTTCATTTGGCAGACATTGCTTTTTTGCATTTATCTCAATGCAACCACAGTTTGTAACAGCTTTAGCTACTGCTCTGTTAATTCTAGAACTAGATTCAGTATATTTAGTTAGAACATCCAGAATACTTTTGTGTCTTAATAGAGATTCACTGACGTCATTTTGAAAGCTATCAAATATAATGTCTTTCATTTGCCTCAACTCCTTAGAAATATAATCCTTATATAAATTATAAGTATTTTCAGACAATTTTGTCAATACAACCCTTGTCTGTATTGTTTAATATTATAATAAACAACCTGTGTTTATTTTGATAGGGGGTATTAATATTTAATTTTAAAATTTAAATACTTGTAATAGTAATATTAATATTATGGTATAATAAAAAATGGTTATTTATAACTATTATGTATAGCTTTTAAATAGGAGGTGATTTTTTGTTTAAAAAAGGTTTAAAGATTATTTTTACTCTTTTAGGATTAGTCATTGGTTATATTGCTTGTGAAGGTGTATTAGCTATTGGAAGAGGATTTAAAATCCATATTATTAAAGGTGCAGTAGCAACTACAATACTTTATATTTTTTGTATGTTATTATTCGGAATTATTTTTTATTTTATTTCACCAGGACTATATAAATTGATATCAAGTACTATAGATAAAATGGAAAAAAATATTCAAAGATTAAGTGCACAAGAATTGATTTTTGGGAGTGTAGGAACTTTAATAGGATTAATTATTGCAGCATTTATAGGAGCTCCTCTTTCAGGAATATTTTCAGGAATACATCCTGCTATAGGACCTATAATATTTGTATTATTAGAGTTAATAGCATCAATAATTGGAGCAGAGATATTCATAAAGAAAAGAGATGATATTTCATCAACTTTGCTTATATTTAAAAAGAATAATATAAGAGATAAGGACAAGGAAAAAGAAAAGAAATCTAAAGGTTCAATAAAGAGTACTGCAAAGGTATTAGATACATCTGTTATAATTGATGGTAGAATTTTTGATTTGTGTAAGACTGGCTTTATAGAAGGAACTTTAGTTATACCTAGCTTTGTTTTAGATGAGCTTCGTCATATATCTGATTCATCGGACTCTCTAAAAAGAAATAGAGGAAGAAGAGGTTTAGATATATTAAATAAGATTCAAAAAGAACTAGAAATTGAAACAGAAATTTGGGAAGGCGATTTTAAGGAAATAGCAGAGGTTGATAGTAAACTATTAAAGCTTGCCCAAAAGTTAAATGGAAAAGTTATAACAAATGATTTTAACCTGAATAAAGTTGCTGAATTTCAAGGTGTACCTGTTTTAAATATAAATGACTTGGCTAATGCAATAAAACCAGTAGTTCTTCCAGGAGAAGAAATGAAAATTGTAGTTATAAAAGATGGTAAAGAATCTACACAAGGAATTGGATATTTAGATGATGGAACTATGATTGTTGTTGAGGGTGGAAGAAAATTTATTGGGGAAGAAATTTTTGTAATAGTTACATCTGTTCTCCAAACATCTGCTGGAAGAATGATATTTGCAAAACCAAAGGACAATTAAAGGAGAAATTTCATGATAAGTGCTATCATTTTAGCAGGGGGAAAGGGCAAAAGGATGAATGCTTCAATAAGTAAGCAATTCATTGAGATAAAAGGAAAGCCTATTATTTATTATACGATTAAAAAGTTTAATGAAAATAAAAAAATAGATAATATAGTAGTTGTTTTATCAAAGGATGAAGTAGAATATTTTAAAGAAAATATTTTAAAAAAGTATTCTCTTAAGGTTGATAAAATAATTATAGGTGGCAATGAAAGACAAGATTCTGTATATAATGGGTTGAAAAGCTTGGAAAATAGTAAAACTGATATAGTATTAATCCATGATGGTGCAAGACCGTTTCTTTCAGATAGAATAATAAATGATGGAATAAAATATGCATCTGTTTATGGTGCGTGTGCACCAGGTGTAATGCCTAAGGATACTATAAAAATCAAAGATGAAAGTAATTTTTCAATAAAAACCCCTAATAGGGAAGATTTAATGGCGATTCAAACACCACAAGTTTTTAAGTTTAATGAAATTTTTGAGTGTCACAAAAGAGTCAAAGAAGATAAAGTAATTGTTACAGATGATACAATGGTATCAGAAATGTATGGATATAAAGTATATCTTTATGATGGTGAGTATACTAATATTAAGGTTACAACCCCAGAGGATTTGATTTTAGGAGAAAAGCTTGTTTAAATTAAATCTTATTATTATTGACAGAGTTTTTTCAAGATTATATAATTAATTAATCAAAAAAATATTACTTAAAGCAGTGATGAAGAATAGTAGAAATCGCCTTTTCAGAGAGAAAATCCGTAGGCTGTAAGATTTTCAATAGATTTTGAACCAGCTTTTGAGTTGTAGGTAAAAACTATCGGTTTAACACCGTTATCATTATTAAAGCACAAATTTAGGTGGTACCGCGGATATAAGTTCGCCCTAATTCTATATTAGGGGGAACTTTTTTTATAATCAAAATTATAAAGTAATGAATTAATAAAAATATTAAATAGAGAGTCTGGAGGAACAAATTATGAAAATGTCAAATATGTTAGTATCAACGTTAAGAGAAGTACCAGCAGAGGCAGAAATAGATAGTCATAAGCTTATGCTTAGGGCAGGTATGATTAGAAAGATGGCTGCAGGTGTTTATAACTATATGCCAATAGGCTTAAAGGTTTTAAAAAATATTGAAGATATAGTTAGAGAAGAGATGAATGCTGCAGGCGCACAAGAATTCTTAGCTTCAGCAGTATTACCAGCAGAATTATGGCAAGAGTCAGGTAGATGGGATGTCTATGGAGATGAGATGTTTAGATTAAAAGACAGAAACAATAGAGATTTTTGTCTTGGACCAACTCATGAAGAAGTTTTTACTGATATTGCTAGAAATGAAATAAAATCATATAAGCAATTACCAGTTAATCTTTATCAAATTCAAACAAAATATAGAGATGAAAGAAGACCAAGGTTTGGAATTATGAGATCGAGAGAATTCATAATGAAAGATGCTTATAGCTTTGATAAGGATCAAGCAGGATTAGATGTATCTTATGATAAAATGCACGATGCATATGTAAAAATATTTAATAGATGTGGAATAGATGCAAAATGCGTTGCTGCAGATTCAGGAGCAATTGGTGGATCAAATTCTGCTGAATTTATGGTTAAATCAGAAGTTGGAGAAGATGACGTAGTATTCTGTAGCGCTTGTGATTATGCTGCAAATATAGAAAAGGCAGAAGCCACTCCAGAAAAGGCAGAGGTAGAAGAATTATTAGAAATGGAAAAGGTATCTACACCAGATAGTAGAGGAATTGATGAAGTTTCTGATTTCTTAAAAGTATCACCAAAGAAAACTGTTAAACTTCTAATGTTTAACGTTGATGGAAAAATAGTAGGTGTAGTTGTTAGAGGAGATAGAGAAGTTAATGAAGTAAAGGTATCAAATGCAGCAAAAGCTTCAACTGATATAATAATGGCTTCTCATGAAGAGTATACTAATGCAACTGGTTGTGAAGTTGGATTTGGTGGACCAGTAGGAATAAAGGTAGACTTATTATTAGTAGATGAAGAAGTTACTTATATGTATAATATGATAACAGGAGCAAATGAAACTGGATATCACTTAAAAAATGTTAACTATGGAAGAGACTTTGAAGGAACTATAGGAGACTTTAGAAATATAGAAAATGGAGAAAAATGCCCTGAATGTGGTGCTGAAGTAACTATAGCAAGAGGAACTGAAGTAGGTCATATATTTAAATTAGGAACTAAATATTCTGAAGCTATGAATGCTACATTTATAGATGAAAATGGAAAGAATACTCCATTTGTTATGGGATGCTATGGAATTGGTGTTACAAGAACTATGGCTTCAATAATAGAACAACATCATGATGAAAATGGTATAGTATGGCCATTATCAGTAGCGCCATATCATGTTTCTGTGATTCCAGTAAATATCAAAGATGAAGCGCAAATGGAAATAGCTAATAAATTATATGAAGAGTTAAAAAAAGCTGGTGTAGATGCTATATTAGATGATAGAAATGAAAGACCAGGAGTTAAATTTAAGGATTCAGAACTTATAGGAATTCCAATGAGAGTTACTGTAGGTAAAAAAATAGCTGATGGCGAAGTAGAATTTAAATTAAGAGATGGTGAAATGGAAGTAATAAAAATAGAGGATGTTATTACGACTGTAAAATCTCAATTCGAAAAGAATAATATAAGATTATAGAATTAAAAAAATAAAAAAGGAGGTATTATTAAATGAAAATATATAATTCTTTAACTAGAAAAAAGGAAGAATTTATTCCGTTAAATCCAGGGAAAGTCAATATGTATGTTTGTGGTCCAACAGTTTATAATTATTTTCATATAGGAAATGGTAGAACATTTATTGTTTTTGATACTATAAGAAGATACATGGAATATAGAGGATATGAAGTTAACTTTGTTCAGAATTTTACTGATATAGATGATAAGATGATAAACAAAGCTAATGAAGAAAATACAACAGTAAAAGAAATTGGGGATAAATATATTTGTGAGTATTACAAGGATGCTGACGGGCTTAATATTAAAAGGGCCACTACTAATCCAAGAGCTACAGAATATATTAGTGAAATAATAAAATTCGTTTCAGGATTAATAGAAAAAGGATATGCATATGAAGTGAATGGAGATGTTTACTTCAGAACTAAAAAGTTTGAGGGTTATGGGCAACTTATAGGTCAAAATTTAGAAGATTTACAAGCAGGAGCCAGAATAAATGTTGATGAAAGAAAAGAAGATCCAATGGATTTTGCTATTTGGAAAGCACAAAAACCAGGTGAACCTGCTTGGGAATGTCCTTGGGGATTAGGAAGACCGGGATGGCATATTGAATGTTCATGTATGGCTAAAAATTTACTTGGAGATACAATAGATATACATGCTGGAGGTATGGATTTAGCCTTCCCACATCATGAA
This sequence comes from Clostridium sp. D53t1_180928_C8, assembly GCF_015667795.1. Classification (GTDB taxonomy): domain Bacteria; phylum Bacillota; class Clostridia; order Clostridiales; family Clostridiaceae; genus Clostridium. Next base: position 230,646 of record NZ_JADPEL010000003.1, on the reverse strand, counting down.
AATGAAATTGCTCAAAGTGAAGCATTAACAGGAAAGAAATTTGCAAACTATTGGATGCATGCAGCATTTTTAAATGTTAATAATCAAAAAATGTCTAAGTCTTTAAATAACTTCTTAACAGCAAGAGATGCGTTAAAAGAATATGATGCAGATGTAATAAGATTTTTAATGTTGTCAGGACACTATAGAATTCAATTAAACTTTAGTAATGAGTTATTAGAATCAGCTAAAGCTTCTATTGAAAGATTATATAATGCTATAGGTAATTTAGAAAACTTAATATTAGAAGTTAAAGTTGAAAAAATGAATGATGAGGAAGTTAAGTATTTAGAATCGTTAGATGCGTATAGACAAAGGTATATTGAAAAGATGGATGACGATTTTAACACTGCAGATGCTATCTCAGTTTTATTTGATTTAATAAGAGATATTAATAGTAATGTAGGAATTAATTCATCTAAGGAGTTATGCGAAAAAGCCTTAGAGTTAATAAGAGAATTAGGATTACCATTAGGAATACTACAAAAAACAACTAAAGCAAACTTAGAGGAAGAAATTGAGGCTTTAATAGCTGAAAGACAACAAGCTAGAAAAGATAGAAATTTTGCTTTGGCTGATAAAATAAGAGATGCTTTAAAAGCTAAAGGAATAGAACTTTTAGATACTCCACAAGGAGTTAGATGGAAAAAAATAGATTAATTTAATCAATTGTTTAAGAATTAAGAGTTTAGAGTTAAGAAGTAAAGGCAGTAAAACTGGCTTTAAAATAAAAAATAAAAAGCTGTTTTAGAAGCTTTATTCTTAATTCTTGACTCTTAATTTTTAATTATAAATTATTATATAAATAATTTAGTTAGATATTTATATATTAAGGATTTAAGGTTAGTATAATTAATGTACTGACTTTTAATCATGTAATGAGGAGAAAAATATGCTAAATGATTTTAGAGTAAAAGAATTTACTGAAAAAGAGGCTAGACTTTTAAATCCCCTTCAACTTGCTTTAATAGGAGATGGAGTATATGAACTTTTTATTAGAAATTCAATACTGTCAAATAATCTTGAGTTAAGCGCTCATAAAATTCATGTTAAAGCAATTGGATACGTTAAGGCAAAAAGTCAAAGTACAATTATGCATGAAATAGAAGAATTTTTGACAGAAGACGAAAGTTACATATATAAAAGAGGAAGAAATGCTAAATCTGCAACAGTTCCTAAAAATGCCGATGTTAGAGACTATAGAATGGCAACAGGTTTTGAGGCCTTAGTTGGGTACTTATATTTAATTGGTAATACGGAAAGATTAGAATTTATTTTTAATCATGCATTAAAAAGTGAGTTAAATAATAAATAAGGAGAAAATATTTTATGGCGAAAAGAGAAAATCCAAGAAGAAGAGAAAGAGAATTTAATAAATTACAAGAAAAAGCTAATAGAGAGCAAAGAAGAGAAAGAGTCTATACTACACCAGCAAAAGAAACTAATTTAGAAGCTTTAAGAGAAGATTTAATAATAGGAAGAAATGCAGTTATTGAAGCGTTAAAAAGCGATAGAACTATTGAATGTATTTATTCTATTAAAGGTGATTTAGAAGGTTCAATAAAGGTTGCCCTAGGATTAGCAAAGGATAAAGGAATAGTAATTAAAGAAGCAGATAGAAGAAAATTAGATGCTATGTGTGAAGGATTAAATCATCAAGGAATTATTGCTAAAATTACTCCGTTTAAATATAGTGAAGTTAACGATATATTAGAATATGCTGATAAAAAAGGTGAAAAGCCATTTATAATTATATTAGATGAAATAGAAGATCCCCATAATTTAGGATCAATTATAAGAACTGCAGAATTATGTGGTGTTCATGGAATAATAATACCAAAAAGGAGAAATGTTGGAGTTACTTCTACTGTATATAAATGTGCAGCTGGTGCAATAGAACATATGAAAATTGCAAAGGTTACTAATATAAATGCTACAATAGATATCTTAAAAGAAAGAGGAATTTGGGTCTATGGGGCTGATATACATGGAAAAGATTATAGCTATAATACTGATTTCTCAGGACCATGTGCGTTAATTATTGGTAGTGAAGGAAAGGGAATATCAAACTTAACTCTTAAAAAATGTGATTTATTAGTTAAAATCCCTATGGTAGGTAAAATTAACTCTTTAAATGCTTCAGTTGCAGGTGGTATAATGATGTATGAGGTATTAAAAGGTAGATTAACTAAATAGTTTAATACTAACAGAGGTTAAAAGTGAAATTTATTTTTATAGATGGATATAATGTAATAAATAGCTGGAGTAATTTAAAGAGAGAAAAGGAAATAAGTTTAGATAGTGCAAGGCAAAAACTAATTGATATTTTGCATAATTATGGTGCAATTCATCAATGTAAAATTATGCTTGTATTTGACGGATATAGAGTAGCAGGAAATTTAGAGAATAAATATGAACACAATAAAAATCTTACAGTAGTTTTTACTAAAAGTGGAGAAACCGCTGATGCTTATATTGAAAGAGAAATACATAATATAGGAAGAAGATTTGAGGTGTCTGTAGTAACGTCAGATTCTTTAGAGCAACAAACTATATTTCAAAGAGGTGCAACTAGAATTTCTAGTGTAGAGTTTTATAATATGGTGTTTGATACATCTGAGGATATAAAGAGAACTAGCAGTAAGGTGAATCCATCATATAAGAGTACTGTACAAGACAATATTGATGAAGATATACTAAAAAAATTAGAGGCTATGAGGCGTGGGTAAATATAAAGGTGTTTTAGGAAATGGAGGGGGATTTGTGAATAACAAAGATTATTCAAAGGAAATAGCAGTTGAGTTTGAGGGAAAAGAAGAAGAAGAAATAGTTATAAAGGCTAAAAATGGAGATGTGAGAGCACAAGAATATGTTATTTCTAAGTATGAAGGCTTTGTGAAAGCAAAATCTAGATCATATTTTCTAATAGGTGCTGATAAAGAGGATATTTATCAAGAAGGAATGATTGGTCTATATAAGGCGATTAGAGATTTTAATTATGAGAAATCAACAACATTTAAGGCGTTTGCTGAGTTATGTGTAACAAGACAAATAATAACTGCAATAAAAACAGCTACAAGACAGAAGCATATACCTTTAAATACATATATTTCTCTTAATAAACCAGTATCAGAAGATGATTCAGAAAGGACACTTTTGGATATACTTTCTAGTATGAAGATTAGTGATCCTGAAGAACTTGTTATAGGGAAGGAAGAAAAGGCTCAAATAGAAGATGCTATTTCAAGAGTCCTTTCGGATTTAGAAATGGAAGTATTACAATCTTATTTAGATGGTAAGTCTTATCAAGAAATAGCCTGTGATTTAGATAGACATGCAAAGTCTATAGATAATGCACTTCAAAGAGTTAAGAGAAAGCTTGAAAAGTGCCTTTCCGACAATAAACAATAATAGTAAAATAATATTGACAAAAAAAACAAATGATAGTAAACTTTATAATTGGTATATTAAAGTGCGAGCCACTTTAATGCTCGTGTAGCTCAGTCGGTAGAGCGTCGCCTTGGTAAGGCGGAGGTCGTCGGTTCAATCCCGATCATGAGCTCCATAGAGAATATAAATTAGTATGCAAACGCTAGGCAAAGTTTATTTAAAATAAGGAGGAATTTCAAATGGCAAAGCAAAAGTTCGAAAGAAGTAAACCACACGTAAATATCGGAACAATCGGTCACGTAGACCACGGTA
>NZ_JADPEL010000003.1:19850-226808 GCF_015667795.1 Clostridium sp. D53t1_180928_C8 | reverse complement strand
ATTTCAAATGGCAAAGCAAAAGTTCGAAAGAAGTAAACCACACGTAAATATCGGAACAATCGGTCACGTAGACCACGGTAAGACTACATTAACAGCTGCTATCACAACAGTATTAGCAAACAGAGGGTTCGCAGAAGCGTTCAACTATGCTGATATAGATAGAGCTCCAGAAGAAAAAGAAAGAGGAATCACAATCAACACAGCTCACGTTGAATACGAAACAGAAAACAGACACTACGCTCACGTTGACTGTCCAGGACATGCTGACTACGTTAAGAACATGATCACTGGTGCTGCTCAAATGGACGGTGCTATATTAGTTTGTTCAGCTGCAGATGGTCCAATGCCTCAAACAAGAGAGCATATACTACTTGCATCAAGAGTTGGTGTTGACTACATCGTTGTTTTCTTAAACAAAGCAGATATGGTTGACGATGAAGAATTATTAGAATTAGTTGAAATGGAAGTTAGAGAATTATTATCTGAATACAACTTCCCAGGAGATGATATTCCAGTAATCAAAGGATCAGCTTTAAGAGCATTAGAAAACCCAACAGATGCAGATGCAACTGCTTGTATCATGGAATTAATGGATGCTGTAGATAGCTACATCCCAACACCAGAAAGAGCTACAGATAAGCCTTTCTTAATGCCAATCGAAGACGTATTTACAATCACAGGTAGAGGTACTGTTGCAACTGGTAGAGTTGAAAGAGGTATCTTACACGTATCTGATGAAGTAGAAATCGTTGGATTAATGGAAGAAAAGAGAAAAGTTGTTGTTACAGGAATCGAAATGTTCAGAAAGTTATTAGATGAAGCACAAGCTGGAGATAACATCGGAGCATTATTAAGAGGGGTTCAAAGAACTGAAATCGAAAGAGGTCAAGTTTTAGCTAAAACTGGATCAGTTAACCCACACAGCAAGTTCGTAGGTCAAGTATACGTACTTAAGAAAGATGAAGGTGGTAGACATACTCCATTCTTCGATGGATACAGACCACAATTCTACTTCAGAACAACAGACGTTACAGGATCAATCAAATTACCAGAAGGAATGGAAATGGTTATGCCTGGAGACCACATCGATATGAACGTTGAGTTAATCACTCAAGTAGCTATGGATGAAGGTTTAAGATTCGCTATCAGAGAAGGTGGAAGAACTGTAGGTTCAGGAGTTGTTACTTCTATAATAGAATAGTAAAAGTTTTACTTAACATATATAAGGGCTGGGTTAGTTTACCTAGTCCTTTACAAAGCTAATATTATTGACATAATATCGGTTTTGTGGTAAGGTGTTTAAGTAATTAACGAAATAGATAACACAATATCATATAGACTTATATAATTATTTGGATAAACTGGAGGTGCAGACTGTGAGAGTTAAGGTAACATTAGCATGCACAGAGTGTAAGCAAAGAAATTACAACACAATGAAAAACAAGAAAAACAACCCAGACAGAATGGAAATGAATAAATATTGCAGATTCTGTAAAAAACACACACAACACAAAGAAACTAAATAGTTCGCTTTAGAGTGATGACACATACTCGCAATAGTTAAGGATGTGAAGTAATGGCTATTAAAGAAAATGTAAATGTAAATATTAATACTAAGACTTCTGAAAAAAGAGGGATTTCTAAGTTTTTTAGAGAGCTTAAGGCAGAGGTTAAAAGAATAACTTGGCCTTCTAAAGATGACACAAAAAAAGCGTTAATTGCAGTAGGCGTAGTCGTACTAATATATATTGTATTAGTAGGCGGGTTAGATTATATTTTTACAAACCTCTTTAAATTGATTTTTAAACTATAATGAAGGAGGTTTAGGTGAGGTTTCTCATCTATAGTAAATATGAGTGAAAGAGCTAGATGGTATGTAGTACACACATATTCAGGATATGAGAATAAGGTTAAAGCTAACCTTGAAAAAACTATAGAAAATAGAAATCTTGAGCATTTACTTCTTGATATTCAAGTTCCTATGGAGGAAGTTATTGAAGAAAAAGATGGAAAGCAAAAGGTTTCCTTAAAGAAAAAATTCCCAGGATATGTGTTAGTTAAGATGCTAATGACTGATGAGTCATGGTATGTGGTTAGAAACACAAGAGGTGTAACAGGATTTGTTGGACCAGGTTCTAAACCAGTACCTCTTACTGATGAGGAAGTAGAATCAATGGGTGTTGTTGAAATGCCGATTGATATTGACTTAGAAGTAGGAGAAAGTGTAAGAGTTATCTCAGGGCCGCTAAGAGAATTCGTAGCGATAATCCAAGAGATAAGTGTTGAAAAACACAAAATAAAAGCTTTAATAGATATGTTCGGCAGAGAAACATTAGCTGAACTAGATTTTAACCAAGTTGAGAAATTAGTTTAATATATTATATATAAAACTAATGTTTTTAATTAAGTGGGAGGACAAAAAGTCCGTATTACCACAGTATAGGAGGAATAGTAAATGGCTAAGAAAGTAACAGGAATGATTAAATTACAACTTCCTGCAGGTAAGGCAACACCAGCACCACCAGTAGGTCCAGCATTAGGGCAACATGGTGTTAACATTATGGGATTCTGTAAGGAGTTTAACGCAAAGACTGCTAATCAAGCTGGATTAATAATACCAGTTGTTATAACAGTATACCAAGATAGATCTTTTAGTTTTATCTTAAAGACTCCTCCGGCTGCAGTTCTAATTAAGAAAGAATTAGGATTAGAAAGCGGATCAGGAGTTCCAAACAGAACAAAGGTTGGAACATTAACTAAGGATCAAGTAAGAAAGATCGCTGAATTAAAGATGCCAGACTTAAACGCTGCAACAATCGAAACTGCTATGAGCATGATCGAAGGTACTGCAAGAAGTATGGGTGTTACAATAGCAGAGTAATTCTGAGTTTTTTAAAATGTGGGAGGTAAAAACCGCTAAAACCACGAAGGAGGCATAACAATGGGAAAGAAATATGTTGAAAGTTCAAAATTAGTTGATAAGAACGTTTTATACACACCAGCTGAAGCATTAGATTTAGCTGTAAAAACTGCAAAAGCTAAGTTCGATGAAACAATCGAATTACATGTAAGATTAGGGGTAGACCCAAGACACGCTGACCAACAAGTTAGAGGAGCTGTTGTTCTTCCAAACGGAACTGGTAAGACTGTTAAAGTTTTAGTGTTCGCTAAAGGTGCTAAAGCTACAGAAGCTCAAGAAGCAGGAGCAGATTTCGTTGGAGCTGAAGAATTAGTTCAAAAGATCCAAGGTGAAAACTGGTTCGATTACGATGTAGTAGTAGCTACACCAGATATGATGGGTGTTGTTGGTAGATTAGGTAGAGTTTTAGGACCTAAGGGATTAATGCCAAACCCAAAATCAGGAACAGTTACATTTGATGTTGCTAAAGCTATAGCTGACATCAAAGCTGGTAAGGTAGAATATAGAGTTGACAAAACTGCTATCGTTCACTGCCCAATCGGAAAAGCTTCATTTGGAGTTGAAAAATTACAACAAAACTTCCATGCTTTAATGGATGCTTTAGTTAAGGCTAAACCAGCTGCTGCTAAGGGACAATACGTTAAATCAGTATCTGTTTCAAGCACAATGGGACCTGGAGCTAAAATTAACCCAACAAAAGTTTTAGATTAATATTGACATAGTGAAATTTACATAGTATAATAAATTTCGTTGTGAAAAAAGAGAATACTGTTTCCGTAGACAGTAGGTGCCGTAAGGTTTAAAGTAATCGCCTGCCTAGGATAACTAGATAAGTGATTGTTTATTTGGTCTTCCTGTGTCTATGGGAAGACCTTTCTTAATATATATTACAGTTAATAACTGTGAGGAGGTGGACACACAGTGATAAAGAAGAACAGACAAATTAAAGAAGCTAAAGTAGCTGAAATTAAAGAGAAGTTAGAAAAAGCTCAAGGTATAGCATTAGCTGATTACCAAGGTTTAACAGTTGAAGAAGATACAATGTTAAGAAAGAGCTTAAGAGAAGCTGGTGTTGAATATAAAGTTTACAAAAACTCATTAGTAACATTAGCAGCTAACGAATTAGGTTTAAGTGATTTAGAACAATATTTAGAAGGACCAGTTTCTATAGCATTCGGATATGAAGATGCTACTGCTCCTGCTAGAGTATTAAATAACTTCGCTAAGGACCACAAGAAGTTAGAATTAAAAGCAGGTGTTGTTGACGGTATTGTTTATGACAAGGCTGGAGTTGAAAAACTTGCAACAATCCCATCAAAAGAAGTTCTTATTGCAAAACTTCTTGGAAGCTTCAAAGCTCCATTATCAAACCTTGCATATTTATTAAATGCAATTAAAGAAAAAAAAGAATCAGAGTCAGCTGAATAATAAACTGATAAAAATTTTGGAGGTGCAATTAAAATGACAAGAGAAGAAATCATTCAAGCTATAAAAGAAATGACTGTTTTAGAATTAAACGAATTAGTAACTGCTTGCGAAGAGGAGTTTGGTGTTAGCGCTGCTGCTCCAGTTGCTGTTGCTGGTGGAGCTGTTGCAGGTGCTGCAGCAGAAGAAAAGACTGAGTTCGACGTAGTATTAGCTAATGCTGGTGCTAACAAGATCAAAGTTATCAAAGTTGTTAGAGAAATAACTGGATTAGGATTAAAGGAAGCTAAAGAAATAGTTGACGGAGCTCCTAAGACATTAAAAGAAGCTGTTTCTAAAGAAGAAGCTGAAGACATGAAAGCTAAATTAGCTGAAGTTGGAGCTGAAGTAGAAGTTAAGTAATTTCTTAACTTAATATAAAAAAGGTGCTTTATAGCACCTTTTTTATTGCCTAAATAGTTTTTATGGAATAAAAAAACTATAATTTGAGAAATACTATTATATTGATAAAATGCAAATAAAATGCAAGTGTATAAAAGTATTGACAAAGAAAAATTGATATGTTACTATCATAAAATGTACTATTCATTATGGATAATTATATATTCTTGCGAAAATGAGTATAATCAGTAAAAAAGTGGTTATACTATAACGTGATGCTCTCCGAAAGCATAGGTCCTTAGGGAAATTATGTTTTTGGTTATTTTACTTTAAACAAGGGGTGAAAATTCATGGTACATCCTGTCCAAGTCGGAAAAAGAACTAGAATGAGCTTTGCTAAGGTTAAAGATGTAACCGAAATGCCAAACTTAATCGAGGTACAATTAGATTCTTACGAGTGGTTTTTAAGAGAAGGGTTATTAGAAGTTTTTGATGACGTAAACCCTATTTCAAACTTTACTGGTAATCTAGTACTTGAGTTTGTAGACTATAAACTTGATATGGATAATATTAAGTACTCAGTGGAAGAGTGTAAAGAAAGAGATTGTACTTACGCGGCTCCACTAAAAGTGTCAGTAAGACTGACAAACAATGAAACAGGAGAAATAAAAGAACAAGAAGTGTTTATGGGTGATTTCCCATTAATGACTGAACAAGGAACTTTTATTATTAACGGTGCTGAAAGAGTTATAGTAAGTCAGTTAGTTAGATCTCCAGGTGTTTACTATAGTAATACTGTTGATAAGAGTGGTAAAAAACTATTTTCATCAACTGTTATTCCTAACAGAGGTGCATGGTTAGAATATGAAACAGATTCTAATGATGTTATTTATGTTAGAATTGATAAAACTAGAAAATTACCAATTACAATTTTAGCTAGAGCTATGGGTTATGGAAGTGACCAAGAGCTTTTAGACTATTTTGGTGAAGAAGAAAGATTTAAAGCAACAATAGAAAAAGATAACACTAAAACTAAGGAAGAAGCTTTACTTGAGATTTACAAGAGATTAAGACCAGGTGAACCACCAACAGTTGATAGTGCTGTATCTTTAATTGACTCTTTATTCTTTGATGCAAAAAGATATGATTTATCAAGAGTTGGTAGATATAAATTTAACAAAAAATTAGCTATTAATCTTAGATTAATAAATCAAATAGCAGCAACTGATATTATAAACCCTTCAACTGGAGAAATAATGGTTGAACAAGGTGAAAAAATAAGCAGAGCTATGGCTTCTAACATACAAAATGCAGGGATAAACTCTGTTGATATTTTAGTAGAAGATAAAGTATTAAGAGTAATAGGAAATCATTTTGTTGATTTAGAAAAAGTTTTACCTTTTGATGTTAGTGATTTAAACATAAGAGAGGCTGTTCATTATCCTACTTTAATGGAAATCTTAGAAAACTATGATGATGAACAATCTATAAAAGAAGAAGTTAAAAAGAACATAACTAGATTAATACCTAAGCATATTGTAAGAGATGATATATTTGCAACAATAAGCTATGAGTTAGGATTAGCTTATGGTGTTGGATATACTGATGATATAGACCATTTAGGTAATAGAAGATTAAGATCTGTAGGAGAATTACTACAAAATCAATTCAGAATTGGTTTATCAAGAATGGAAAGAGTAGTTAAAGAAAGAATGACTATTCAAGACCAAGAGGCAATTACTCCTCAAATGTTAATAAACATTAGACCAGTAGCTGCAGCTATAAAAGAATTCTTTGGTAGTTCACAATTATCACAATTCATGGATCAAACGAATCCGCTTTCAGAATTAACACATAAGAGAAGATTATCTGCGTTAGGACCAGGAGGACTTTCAAGAGAAAGAGCTGGTTTCGAAGTAAGAGACGTTCACCACTCACATTATGGTAGAATGTGTCCTATAGAAACTCCAGAAGGACCAAATATAGGATTAATCAACTCACTTGCAACATATGCAAAAGTTAATGAATATGGATTTATAGAAACTCCATATAGAGTTATTGATAAAGAAACAGGAAAAGCTACAGATGAAATAAGATACTTTACAGCTGATGAAGAAGATTTATACTTAATTGCACAAGCAAAGGAACCTATTGGCGAAGACGGAAGATTCGTTGACAGTAGAGTTACTGTTAGACATAAGCATGACATATTACAAGTTAATGCTAAAGACGTAGATTTAATAGACGTTTCACCAAGACAAATAGTTTCGGTTGCAACAGCAATGATACCTTTCCTTGAAAATGATGACGCATCTAGAGCACTTATGGGAGCAAACATGCAACGTCAAGCAGTTCCACTATTAAAGCCACAAGCGCCTATAGTTGGTACAGGAATAGAGTATAGAGCAGCAGCAGATTCAGGAGTATTACCTAAGGCTAAAAATTCAGGTACTGTTGTATATGTAAGTTCTTCAGAAATCAGAGTCAAGAGAGACGTTGATGGAGGAATTGACACATATAAATTACTTAAATTTAAGAGAAGTAACCCTGGTACTTGTATTAACCAAAGACCATTAGTTGATAAGGGTGAAATTGTATTTAAGAACCAAGTATTAGCTGATGGACCAGCAACTGACCTAGGAGAAATCGCATTAGGAAAGAATATCAGAATGGGATTCATCACATGGGAAGGTTATAACTACGAGGATGCTATGCTTATCTCTGAAGAATTAGTAAGAGAGGACGTATTTACTTCTATTCATATTGAAGAATATGAATGTGAAGCTAGAGATACTAAGCTAGGACCAGAAGAAATAACAAGAGATATTCCAAACGTAAGTGAAGATGCTCTTAAGGATATAGATGAAAGAGGAATAATCAGAATCGGTGCTGAAGTTAGATCAGGAGATGTACTTGTAGGTAAAGTTACACCTAAGGGAGAAACTGAATTAACAGCTGAAGAAAGATTATTAAGAGCTATATTTGGAGAAAAAGCTAGAGAAGTTAGAGATACTTCTTTAAGAGTTCCACATGGAGAAGCTGGTATTATCGTTGATGTAAAAGTATTTACAAGAGAAAACGGTGATGACTTAAATCCAGGTGTTAATGAGCTTGTAAGATGTTATATAGCTCAAAAGAGAAAAATATCTGTTGGAGATAAGATGGCAGGACGTCATGGTAACAAAGGGGTTATTTCTAGAGTTTTACCAGAAGAAGATATGCCATTCTTACCAGATGGTAGACCACTACAAATTTGTTTAAATCCACTAGGGGTTCCATCACGTATGAACATCGGTCAGGTATTAGAAGTTCACTTAGGTTGGGCTGCAAGTGCATTGGGATGGCACATTGCAACACCTGTATTTGATGGTGCAACAGAAAAGAACATTGAAGAATGTTTAGAAAAGGCTGGGTACAATGCAAACGGAAAGACTGTATTATACGATGGAAGAACTGGAGAGCCATTTGATAATGAAGTTACAGTTGGTATAATGTATATCTTAAAGCTTGCTCACTTAGTTGATGATAAGATCCATGCTAGATCAACAGGTCCATACTCACTAGTTACTCAACAACCACTTGGAGGTAAAGCTCAATTTGGTGGTCAAAGATTCGGAGAAATGGAAGTTTGGGCATTAGAAGCTTATGGTGCAGCTCATACATTACAAGAAATCTTAACAGTTAAGTCAGATGACGTTGTAGGTAGAGTTAAGACATACGAAGCGATAGTTAAGGGTGAAAATATCCCTGAACCAGGAGTTCCAGAATCATTTAAGGTTCTTATAAAAGAACTTCAAGCTTTATGCTTAGATGTTAAAGTTTTAAATGAAGATAACGAAGAAGTTAAATTAAAAGAATTCTCAGACGAGGACTCTGAAGAATTAGAAGTAAATATCGAAGGAACTGAAGAAGTTGTTCCAGAACAATTGACAGGTGATGATAGTTACACAACTAATGATGAGGAAATTGAAGAAGATATAGATTATGAATCATTTACTTTAGAAGGTTTCCATGAAGAAGAATTAGAATTAGATGATTTCGTTAATGACGAACACTAAAATTGAAGGGAGGATATACCCTTGTTTGAATTGAACAATTTTGATGCTATACAAATTGGTTTAGCTTCTCCAAGCCAAATTAGAGAATGGTCTAGAGGTGAAGTTAAGAAACCTGAAACAATTAATTATAGAACTTTAAAACCAGAAAGAGATGGTCTATTCTGTGAAAGAATATTTGGACCAATGAAAGACTGGGAATGCCATTGTGGTAAATACAAGAGAGTTAGATACAAAGGTATTGTTTGTGACAGATGTGGAGTTGAAGTTACAAAAGCCAAAGTAAGAAGAGAGAGAATGGGGCATATTGAACTGGCTGCCCCAGTATCTCACATTTGGTACTTTAAAGGGATTCCATCAAGAATGGGATTACTTTTAGATATGTCACCAAGAGCTTTAGAAAAAGTTCTTTACTTTGCTTCATATGTAGTTATAGACCCTAAGGAAACATCACTATTAAAGAAACAACTTTTAAGTGAAAAAGAATATAGAGAAGCTGTAGATAAGTTTGGAGAAGAAAGTTTCGTAGCTGGAATGGGTGCGGAAGCTGTTCAAGAAATCTTAGGTGAAATAGACTTAGAAGCAACTTCAAGAGACTTAAAAGAAGAGTTAAAGACTAGTAGTGGTCAAAAGAAAGTAAGAATCATAAGAAGATTAGAAGTAGTTGAATCTTTCAGAAAATCAGGAAATGATCCAAGATGGATGGTTATAAACGTAATTCCTGTTATTCCACCAGATTTAAGACCAATGGTTCAATTAGATGGAGGAAGATTTGCAACATCTGACTTAAATGATTTATATAGAAGAGTAATTAACAGAAATAACAGATTAAAGAAGCTTTTAGATTTAGGAGCTCCTGATATAATTGTTAGAAATGAAAAAAGAATGCTTCAAGAGGCAGTTGATGCTCTTATAGATAATGGTAGAAGAGGAAGACCGGTTACAGGGCCTGGTAATAGACCTTTAAAATCATTATCTGATATGTTAAAAGGTAAGCAAGGGAGATTTAGACAAAACTTACTTGGTAAGAGAGTTGACTATTCTGGTAGATCAGTTATCGTTGTTGGACCAGAGTTGAAAATGTACCAATGTGGTTTACCAAAAGAAATGGCTTTAGAGTTATTCAAGCCTTTCGTAATGAAAAAGTTAGTTGAAGATGGTGTTGCTCACAACATAAAGAGCGCTAAGAGAATGGTTGAAAGAGTTAATGATCAAGTATGGGATATACTTGAAGAAGTTATTACTGATCATCCAGTTTTACTTAACAGAGCACCTACTCTACATAGACTAGGAATTCAAGCATTCCAACCTGTATTAGTTGAAGGTAGAGCAATAAAACTTCACCCATTAGTATGTACAGCATATAACGCCGATTTCGATGGTGACCAAATGGCTGTTCACGTACCTTTATCTGTTGAAGCACAAGCAGAGGCAAGATTCTTAATGCTTGCAGCTAATAATATTATGAAACCTTCAGATGGTAAACCAGTGTGTGTACCAACACAGGATATGGTTTTAGGATCATACTATTTAACAATGGATAAGGAAAACGCTAAGGGAGAAGGAATGTATTTCTCATCAGTTGATGAAGCTATAATGGCTTATAATGTTGGAGAAATTGCTATTCATGCTGCAATTAACGTTAGAATGTTTAAAGAAGTAGATGGAGTAGTTAAGCACGGTATAATTAAAACTACAGTAGGTAAAATTATATTCAATGAATCTATTCCTCAAGACTTAGGATATGTTAATAGAGAAAATACAGAAACAGAATTCGATCTTGAAGTTGATTTCTTAATAACTAAGAAGACTTTAGGTAAATTAATAGATAAGTGTTATATAAAACACGGTCCTACTAATACATCAATAATGTTAGATAAGATCAAAGCATTAGGATACCACTATTCATCTATCGGTGCCGTAACAGTTGCTGCATCAGATATGATAGTACCTGAAGCTAAGTATGAATTACTTAGAGAAGCTGAAGAAACAGTTGAAAAGGTAGAAAAGATGTATAAAAGAGGATTCATATCTGAAGATGAAAGATATGAAAAAGTTATTGAAAAATGGAGTAAAACTACAGAAGATGTTGCCAATGCACTAATGGATAGCTTGGATAAATTCAACCCAATATTCATGATGGCTGACTCAGGGGCCAGAGGATCTAAGGCTCAAATCAAGCAATTAGCTGGTATGAGAGGACTTATGGCGGCTCCATCAGGTAAAATCATCGAATTACCAATCAAGGCTTCATTCAGAGAGGGTCTTGACGTATTAGAATACTTCATTTCAACACATGGTGCTAGAAAGGGTAATGCCGATACAGCGCTTAAGACTGCCGATTCAGGTTACTTAACAAGAAGGCTTGTTGACGTATCACAAGACGTTATCGTAAGAGAAGAAGACTGTGGTACTGATAGAGGATTAATTGTTGCTGAAATTAAAGAAGGTAATGAAGTAATTGAAGGATTAGCAGAAAGATTATACGGAAGATATACTGCTGAGGATATTATTGATCCTCAAAGTGGTGAATTATTATTAGCAAAAGATCAATATATTGAATCTCATATGGCTGATAGAATTACAGCTGCAGGAGTTAAGAAAGTTAAGATAAGATCTGTCTTCACTTGTAACTGTAAAGTGGGTGTTTGTGCTAAGTGTTATGGTATGAATATGGCTACAGCTCAAAAGATTAATATAGGAGAAGCTGTTGGTATAATAGCTGCTCAATCAATCGGAGAACCAGGTACTCAGCTTACAATGAGAACATTCCATACTGGTGGTGTTGCTACAGGTGCGGATATCACTCAAGGTCTTCCTAGAGTTGAAGAATTATTTGAAGCTAGAAAACCAAAGGGTCTTGCTATAGTTTCTGAAATTGCAGGTACTGTAAGAGTTGAAGAAACTAAAAAGAAAAAGACTGTATATGTAATGGGAGCTGACGGAGAAGAACGTAGCTATGACATTCCATTTGGTTCAAGATTAAGAGTATCTGATAATGATGTTATCGAAGCAGGAGACGAAATTACAGAAGGTTCAGTTAACCCTCACGATATAATGAATATTAAAGGTGTTGAAGGTGCTAGAAGATACTTACTTTCAGAAGTTCAAAAAGTTTATAGACTTCAAGGTGTTGATATTAATGATAAGCACTTAGAAGTAGTTGTTAGACAAATGACTAGAAAGGTAAAAGTTTCTGATTCTGGAGATACAGAGTTATTACCGGGTACAATGATAGATATGTTTGACTTTGAAGAAGAAAATGCAAGAGTAAGAGAATTTGGTGGAGAAGAAGCTAAGGGCGAAATGGCGTTATTAGGTATAACAAAAGCAGCTCTAGCAACTGATAGTTTCTTATCAGCAGCTTCATTCCAAGAAACAACAAGAGTTCTTACAGAAGCAGCTATCAAAGGTAAAATTGATCCATTAATAGGATTGAAAGAAAATGTTATTATAGGTAAGTTAATTCCAGCTGGAACAGGCATGATGAGATATAGATCTGTGAAGCTTGATGTACCAGGGGAAGAAGCTGAAGAAGATAATATTGATACAATAGAATAATACAATGCAATTTTATTGACATGTGTATGCTTAAATGATAAAATACCAATTGTGTGATTTTAAAGCTACACTACAGTATGATTGTCTACATGATTTATGGAGGCATCCTGTATAGCATGCCTCTGTGAACTTTAATTAAGGAGGGGGATTCATGTTAGACAGAATTGTAGTAAAAAAAGTAATTGGAATAAAACAATGCACTAAATTGCTGAAAAGTGATGAAGGTAAAGTTTTATATGTAGCTAAAGATGCAAATGCTAAGTTGATTTCTCCAATCATTCAACTAGCAAAAGAGAAAAACATTGACATTGTAGAGATACCTACAATGAACGAACTTGGGAAGATAAGCGGAATTGATGTTAAATCATCAGCGGTATTGACCCTAGAATAATAAATTAGTGTTTATCTTATTTTATATAGATAAATAAATTTCAGGAGGTGAAGAAATGCCAACTATAAGCCAATTAGTAAGAAAAGGTAGAAAGACTGTTGTTAACAAATCAACAGCACCAGCACTAAACGAGTGTCCACAAAGAAGAGGAGTTTGTACAGTTGTTAAAACTACTACTCCAAAGAAGCCTAACTCAGCGTTAAGAAAAATTGCGAGAGTAAGACTTACAAATGGATTCGAAGTTACTGCTTACATCGGTGGTGTAGGTCACAACTTACAAGAGCACAGCGTTGTTCTTATAAGAGGTGGTAGAGTTAAGGACCTTCCTGGTGTTAGATACCATATCGTAAGAGGAGCACTAGACTGTGCTGGAGTAGCTAACAGAATGCAAGGAAGATCTAAATACGGTGCTAAGAGACCAAAGCAAAAATAGTTTTCTAAACTAAGACAGTGCTTATCTTCGGCATTTACATAGACTAGAAATTTTACATAAGTTTATATAGATGTAAGAAGCGAAGCACTTTACGGTAATAAAAAATTACCGAGTACCTATGAATTAAATTTAAAATTGTTAAGGAGGGAAGAAAAGTGCCAAGAAAAGGATTTATCGCAAAAAGAGATGTATTACCAGATCCAATGTACAACTCAAAGGTTGTTACTAAGTTAATAAACAACGTAATGGAAGATGGTAAAAAAGGAGTAGCACAAAAGATTTGCTACGAAGCGTTTGAAATTATGGCGCAAAAAACAGGCAAAGATGCTTTAGAAGTATTCGAAGAAGCTATGAACAATGTTATGCCTTTATTAGAAGTTAAAGCTAGAAGAATAGGTGGTGCTAACTACCAAGTTCCAATCGAAGTTAGACCTGAGAGAAGACAAACTTTAGGGTTAAGATGGATTTTAGCTGCTGCTAAAAAAAGAGGCGAAAAAGTTATGGCTCAAAGATTAGCTGGAGAATTATTAGATGCAGCTAACAATACTGGAGCTGCTGTTAAGAAGAGAGAAGATACTCACAAAATGGCAGAAGCAAACAAAGCATTCGCTCACTACAGATACTAATATTACAAGAACTGTTTTGGCTTATGCCAAAACAGTTTTGTCGAATATAAAATTACTCATTGAGAGGAGGACACACAATGGCTAGAAAATATCCATTAGACAAATTCCGTAACTTCGGAATAATGGCTCACATTGATGCTGGTAAAACAACAACAACTGAGAGAATATTATTCTATACAGGAAAGAGCCACAAAATAGGAGAAGTTCATGAAGGTGCTGCTACAATGGACTGGATGGTTCAAGAACAAGAAAGAGGTATAACAATTACTTCTGCAGCAACAACTTGTTTCTGGGAAGGTCATGAATTAAATATCATAGATACTCCGGGACACGTAGACTTCACAGTAGAAGTTGAAAGATCATTAAGAGTTCTTGATGGAGCTGTTACAGTTCTAGACGCTAAGAGTGGGGTTGAACCACAAACTGAAACTGTTTGGAGACAGGCAGATAAGTATGGCGTTCCAAGAATGATTTATGTTAATAAGATGGACGCTACAGGAGCTGATTTCTTCAGATGTATAAACACTGTTAGAGATAGATTAAAAGCTAATGCAGTTCCAATACAAATACCAGTAGGTGCTGAAGCTGAATTCAGAGGGATGATCGATTTAATATCTAATCATGCTATCCTTACTTATGATGATTTAGGTAAAGATGTAAGAATAGAAGAAATTCCTGCAGAATTAGCAGATCAAGCTGAAGAATATAGAATGGCTATGATTGAAGCAATAGCTGAAACTGATGAAGCGTTAATGGAAAAATACCTTGAAGGTGAAGAGTTAACAGAAGAAGAGTTACATGCTGCTTTAAGAAAAGCTACTATAGCTAATGAAATAGTTCCATGTATATGTGGATCTTCATACAAAAATAAAGGGGTTCAAGAAATGATCAACGGTGTTGTTGCTTACTTACCATCACCATTAGATATTCCTGCAATCCAAGGTCAAACTTTAGAAGGTGAAGAAGATTCAAGAGAAGCTTCAGATGAAGCTCCAATGGCTGCTTTAGCATTCAAAATTGCTACTGACCCATTCGTTGGAAAACTTGCCTTCACAAGAATTTACTCAGGTATAATGAATAGTGGTTCATATGTTCTTAACTCAACTAAGGGTAAGAAAGAAAGAATCGGAAGACTTGTTAAGATGCACTCAAATACTAGAGAAGAAGTTGAGTCATTAGAAGCAGGTGAATTAGGAGCAATCATAGGATTAAAGAACACTACAACAGGTGATACTTTATGTGATGAAAACTCACCAATTATACTTGAATCAATGGAATTCCCAGAACCAGTTATATCTGTAGCTATCGAGCCAAAGACAAAAGCTGGTCAAGAAAAGATGGGATTAGCTTTATCTAAGTTAGCTGAAGAAGATCCAACTTTCAAGACTTGGACTGATCAAGAAACAGGTCAAACAATCATTGCTGGTATGGGTGAATTACACTTAGATATCATCGTTGATAGATTAACTAGAGAATTCAAAGTTGAATGTAACGTTGGAGCTCCTCAAGTTGCTTACAAAGAAACTATCAGATCAGCTGTTAAAGCTGAAGCTAAATACGCTAAGCAATCAGGTGGTAAGGGTCAATACGGTCACGCTGTAATTGAAATGGAACCAACTGAAGGCGAATACGTATTTGAAAATGCTATCGTTGGGGGAGCTGTTCCAAGAGAATATATTCCTGCTATCGATGCTGGTATACAAGAAGCTGCTAAGAACGGTATAATAGCTGGATACGAGGTTATAAACTTCAAAGTTAAGTTAGTACACGGTTCTTACCATGAAGTCGATTCATCTGAAATGGCATTCAAGATTGCTGGTTCTATGGCATTCAAGAACGCTATGCAAAAAGCAAGCCCAGTATTACTTGAACCAATGATGAAGGTTGAAGTAACTGTACCAGAAGAGTACATGGGAGATGTTATTGGTGATATCAACTCAAGAAGAGGTAGAATGGAAGGAATGGAAGCTGTTAACGGAGCTCAAGTTATTAGAGCGTACGTACCACTAGCTGAAATGTTCGGATATGCTACAGCTTTAAGATCTAGATCTCAAGGTAGAGGTAACTACTCAATGGTATTCGATCACTATGAAGAAGTTCCAAAGAGCATACAAGAAGAAGTTGCTGGTAAGAGA
Source organism: Clostridium sp. D53t1_180928_C8 (assembly GCF_015667795.1). Lineage (GTDB taxonomy): Bacteria > Bacillota > Clostridia > Clostridiales > Clostridiaceae > Clostridium. The sequence continues at coordinate 210,881 of NZ_JADPEL010000003.1, read as the reverse complement.
GCTAAATAGTTTTAAATTTTGTAATAATTTTTTGTAATGTTATCCATAATATATTTATGGATAGCATTGCAGAAATTAATATATATTAATTAATTAAAAAATAATTTAAATTTATAATAAAAAACAAATTTAGGATTTTATAATATAATTAAAATTCAAAAAAAGTTTGTTTCCATAAAGGAGGATTTTCAAATGGCAAAGCAAAAGTTCGAAAGAAGTAAACCACACGTAAATATCGGAACAATCGGTCACGTAGACCACGGTAAGACTACATTAACAGCTGCTATCACAACAGTATTAGCAAACAGAGGGTTCGCAGAAGCGTTCAACTATGCTGATATAGATAGAGCTCCAGAAGAAAAAGAAAGAGGAATCACAATCAACACAGCTCACGTTGAATACGAAACAGAAAACAGACACTACGCTCACGTTGACTGTCCAGGACATGCTGACTACGTTAAGAACATGATCACTGGTGCTGCTCAAATGGACGGTGCTATATTAGTTTGTTCAGCTGCAGATGGTCCAATGCCTCAAACAAGAGAGCATATACTACTTGCATCAAGAGTTGGTGTTGACTACATCGTTGTTTTCTTAAACAAAGCAGATATGGTTGACGATGAAGAATTATTAGAATTAGTTGAAATGGAAGTTAGAGAATTATTATCTGAATACAACTTCCCAGGAGATGATATTCCAGTAATCAAAGGATCAGCTTTAAGAGCATTAGAAAACCCAACAGATGCAGATGCAACTGCTTGTATCATGGAATTAATGGATGCTGTAGATAGCTACATCCCAACACCAGAAAGAGCTACAGATAAGCCTTTCTTAATGCCAATCGAAGACGTATTTACAATCACAGGTAGAGGTACTGTTGCAACTGGTAGAGTTGAAAGAGGTATCTTACACGTATCTGATGAAGTAGAAATCGTTGGATTAATGGAAGAAAAGAGAAAAGTTGTTGTTACAGGAATCGAAATGTTCAGAAAGTTATTAGATGAAGCACAAGCTGGAGATAACATCGGAGCATTATTAAGAGGGGTTCAAAGAACTGAAATCGAAAGAGGTCAAGTTTTAGCTAAAACTGGATCAGTTAACCCACACAGCAAGTTCGTAGGTCAAGTATACGTACTTAAGAAAGATGAAGGTGGTAGACATACTCCATTCTTCGATGGATACAGACCACAATTCTACTTCAGAACAACAGACGTTACAGGATCAATCAAATTACCAGAAGGAATGGAAATGGTTATGCCTGGAGACCACATCGATATGAACGTTGAGTTAATCACTCAAGTAGCTATGGATGAAGGTTTAAGATTCGCTATCAGAGAAGGTGGAAGAACTGTAGGTTCAGGAGTTGTTACTTCTATAATCGAATAGTTTTAAACTTTTCAAATTAAGTTTTAAATTCTTTTTAAATATAAATTTTAAATTAAAGCGCTTAGAATAATGTGATCACAAAAAAAGAGAAAGAGTAAGGGGACGCCTTTGCTCTTTCTTTTTTTGCTTATTAATATATACTAATAATTATAAAAGCTAAAAAAGTATAAAAATAAAAAAATAAAGCAATGAAGTTTTTTTAGATATATAGTATAAATAGAATGTGTATTATTAAAAGAGAAGAATAGTAATTGTTTTTATTATTATATGTGATGAGAATATATAAAGTAATTCAGAAATTATGTATATAGAAACTAAAAATAAGCATAAAAAATGTTTATAATACAATAAATTGGTTAAATATATATAATATAAGGCAATAGAAACTAAAATTTCATCAAATATACTATTGAAAAAATTTTAAATTCGATATAAAATTATAACAGTTGAACGACAGGATTACTTCTAAAAACTTAAAAAATTTTTATAAAAAATGGTTAAAAAAAGATGAAAAAAAAGTCTTGATAAAGATTTATAAAGATAGTATAATAAAGAAGTTGTGTAGCATAACGCGATGAATCAAGAGGTTGCCGGACTTCCGGGTTATTCTTGAGGAGCAAGTCAGGATCTAGAATCCGACGGCAGGGATAGTAACTTGTGTTCTTAGGTAGGAAACACCAGGAACAGTTTACATAACTATTGCTGTTGTGCGTTAGAAGTAAAGCGTACATGAAAAGGAGGGAAACCAGAATGTCAAAACAAAAAATAAGAATCAGATTAAAGGCTTTTGATCACACTATATTAGATCAATCTGCTGAAAAAATCGTTGAAACAGCTAAATCAACAGGAGCTAAGGTTGCAGGTCCAGTACCACTACCTACTGAAAAAGATGTTGTTACTATATTAAGAGCTGTTCATAAGTACAAAGATTCAAGAGAACAATTCGAAATCAGAACACACAAGAGATTAATCGACATCGTTAATCCATCACCAAAGACTGTTGATGCATTAATGAGATTAAACTTACCTGCTGGTGTAGATATCGAAATAAAGCTATAATAGCTTAACTATTAAATAAACAGTTTGAACGGTTATGATTGCAAGAGCAATCCGCTAATGCGTTTAGGAGGTGTAAATACATGAAAAAAGCTATAATCGGTAAGAAAATAGGGATGACTCAAATTTTCGATGAAAATGGAAAGGTAGTTCCTGTAACTGTAGTAGAAGCTGGACCATGTGTTGTTGTTCAAAAGAAGACTATCGAAAAGGATGGTTATGAAGCAATACAAGTTGGTTTCGGTGAAATAAGAGAAAAATTAGTTAATAAGCCAAGAAAAGGACACTTTGCTAAGGCTGGAGTATCTTTAAGAAGAACATTAAAAGAGTTCAGATTAGAAGATTGCAGCGCTTACGAAGTAGGTCAAGAAATCAAAGCTGATTTATTTGCAGCTGGAGATAAGATTGACGTTTCTGGAGTTTCTAAAGGTAAGGGATTCCAAGGGGTTATTAAGAGATGGAATGCTAACAGAGGGCCAATGTCACACGGTTCTAAGTTCCACAGAGCAGTAGGTTCAATGGGAGCTTCTTCTGATCCATCAAGAACATTCAAGAACAAGAACATGCCAGGACACATGGGAGCTGTTAACACAACAGTATTAAACTTAGAAGTTGTTAAAGTAATAGCTGAAAAGAACTTAATATTAGTTAAGGGTGGTATCCCAGGTGCTAACAAGAGCACAGTTGTAATAAGAAACGCTGTTAAAGCTTAATTTCTTTAGAAAGGAGGAGACAGAATGCCTACAGTAGGATTATTTAACAAAGAAGGAAATAAAATTGAAGATATTCAATTAAATGATAAAGTATTCGCTGTTGAAGTGAATGCAGATGCTATGCACCAAGTAGTTGTTGCATTATTAGCTAACAAGAGACAAGGAACTCAATCAGCTAAGACTAGAGCTGAGGTTAGAGGAGGCGGAATCAAGCCTTGGAGACAAAAGGGAACTGGTAGAGCTAGACAAGGATCAATCAGAGCACCACAATGGATCAAAGGTGGAGTTGTATTCGCACCAAAGCCAAGAGATTACAGAATGTCAGTACCAAAATCAATGAGAAAAGTTGCTATGTTATCAGCTTTAACTAGCAAGGTTCAAAATGATGAAATGGTAGTATTAGACAGCTTAACATTAGAAGCTCCTAAGACTAAGGAAATAGTTAAAATGTTAAATGCTTTCAATGCTAAAAAGACATTAATCGTTACTGCTGAAGCAAACGAAACAGTTTACAAATCAGCTAGAAACATAGAAGGAGTAGCAGTACTTCCAGTTAACAACATCAACGTTTATGATTTATTAAAATACTCAAAAGTAATCATGACTAAGGATGCTGTATCAAAGATTGAGGAGGTGTACGCATAATGAAGTTAACAAGCCACGATATAATCAGAAAACCAGTTATAACTGAAAAGTCAATGGCTGCAATGGCAGAAAAGAAGTACACTTTCATAGTTCATATGAGCGCTAATAAGGTTCAAATCAAAAAAGCGGTTGAAGAAGTTTTCGGCGTTAAAGTTGAAAAAGTTCAAACTATAAGAACTATGGGAAAAACTAAGAGAATGGGCGTACATGTTGGTAAAAGAGCTGACCAAAAGAAAGCTATAATCACATTAGCTCAAGATAGCAAAGGTATTGAATTCTTCGAAGGAATGCAATAATATCAAAGCGTAGTATTGGTAAAAATACCAGATAAGCTTAAAGAAGGAGGGAATTAGCATGGCAGTTAAAAAGTTTAGACCTACTACACCATCAAGAAGAGAAATGACTATGGCTAGTTTTGAAGAAATAACTACAAACAGCCCAGAGAAATCACTTCTTGTTTCTTTAAAGAAAACTGGTGGTAGAAATGCACAAGGTAAAATAACTGTTAGACACCACGGTGGTGGAGCTAAGAGAAAGTATAGAATAATAGATTTCAAGAGAAATAAGGATGGTGTTCCAGCAAAAGTTGCTACTATAGAATACGATCCAAACAGAACAGCATACATTGCTTTAGTAGTATATGCTGATGGTGAAAAGAGATATATCATTGCACCAGTAGGATTAAAGGTTGGAGATACAATCGTATCTGGACCAGAAGCTGATATCAAAGTTGGTAATGCAAAAGCATTAAAAGATATGCCAGTTGGTACAGTTGTTCACAACATAGAATTACAAGCTGGTAAAGGTGGCCAAATGGTTAGATCAGCAGGTACTTCTGCTCAATTAATGGCTAAAGAAGGTAACTATGCAACATTAAGATTACCTTCAGGTGAAATGAGATATGTAAGAATCGAATGTAAAGCTACAATCGGTACAGTTTCTAACACTACTAACGATATCATTAACATTGGTAAAGCTGGTAGAAAGAGACACATGGGATGGAGACCTACAGTTAGAGGTTCTGTAATGAACCCTTGCGATCACCCTCATGGTGGTGGTGAAGGTAGATCACCAATCGGTAGACCAAGTCCAGTTACTCCATGGGGTAAACCAGCACTTGGATACAAGACTAGAAAGAATAAGAAGTATTCTGATAGATTCATAATAAAGAGAAGAAATAGTAAGTAATTGAAGAGAATTAATTCTCTTCAGGCTTACTGGGCCTAGAGATTATGAAGGGAGGCAAATTATAGTGAGTAGATCAATAAAAAAGGGACCTTTCGTACACGAAGGACTTTTAAAGAAGATAGAAGAAATGAATGCTAATGGTGAAAATAAGGTTGTTAAGACTTGGTCAAGATCATCAACAATTTTCCCACAAATGATTGGTCATACAATCGCTGTTCATGATGGTAGAAAACACGTTCCAGTATATGTGAGCGAAGATATGGTAGGACACAAATTAGGAGAATTTGCACTTACTAGAACATACAGAGGACACGATTACGACGAAAAAGCATCAAGAAAAAGAAAGTAATCTGGGAAAGGAGGAACACCAATGGAAGCTAGAGCTATAGCTAAATATGTTAGAATGTCTCCAATGAAAGTAGGAGTTGTTCTTGATTTAATAAGAGGAAAAAACGTTAACGAGGCTTTCGCTATATTACAATACACTCCAAAAGATGCTGCAGTTGTTATAAACAAAGTTTTAAAATCAGCTGTTGCAAATGCAGAGAACAATCATGACTTAAATGTTGAAAACTTATATGTTGCTGAAACATTCGTAGGTGCTGGTCCAACTTTAAAGAGATTCAGACCAATGGACCACGGTAAAGCGTTCAGAATCAATAAGAGAACAAGTCATATAACAGTAGTAGTTAAAGAAAGAGCTTAGTAAGAAGGAGGGAAAAACAAGTGGGTCAAAAAGTACATCCTCACGGACTTAGAGTTGGAGTTATCAAAGGTTGGGATGCAAAATGGTATGCTGATAAGAGAACATTTGCAGATAACTTAATCGAAGATAACAAAATAAGAGAATTCGTAAAGAAAGAACTTTTCTCAGCTGGAATCGCTAAGATTGAAATCGAAAGATCAGCTAAAAGAGTTAAGTTAAATATATATACTGCTAAACCAGGTGTTGTTATCGGTAAAGGTGGTGCAGGAATCGAAGCTTTAAAAGCTAAGATTGCTAAATTAGTAAACGGAAAGAACATTTTAATAAACATAGTTGAAGTTAAGAATGCTGAAGCAAACGCTCAATTAGTTGCTGAAAACATTGCTGCTCAATTAGAAAAAAGAGTTTCTTTCAGAAGAGCTATGAAACAAAGCATCCAAAGAGCTATGAGATTAGGAGCTAAGGGTGTTAAAACAGCTTGTTCAGGAAGATTAGGCGGAGCTGAAATCGCTAGAACTGAACAATATCACGAAGGAACAATTCCACTACAAACATTAAGAGCTGATATCGATTATGGATTTGCTGAAGCAGATACAACATACGGTAAAATCGGAGTTAAGGTTTGGGTTTATAATGGAGAAGTTCTTCCAACTAAAAAAGTTGAAAAGAAGGAAGAAGTTAACGCGTAAGAAAGGAGGAATATAATCATGTTAATGCCTAAAAGAGTTAAGCATCGTAAGGTACAACGTGGTAGAATGAAAGGAAAAGCTACTAGAGGTAATTTCCTTGCATATGGAGATTTTGGTATCCAAGCGCAAACTTGTGGATGGATAACAAGTAACCAAATAGAATCTGCCAGAATAGCAATTAACAGATACATTAGAAGAGGAGGAAAACTTTGGATAAAAGTATTCCCAGATAAGCCAGTTACTGAAAAACCAGCTGAAACAAGAATGGGTTCTGGTAAAGGTTCACCAGAATATTGGGTAGCTGTAGTTAAACCTGGTAGAGTATTATTTGAATTATCAGGAGTTAACGAAGAAGTTGCAAGAGAAGCAATGAGACTTGCATCACACAAACTTCCTGTAAAGTGTAAATTCGTTACAAGAAGAGATTTTGAGGAAATGGGTGGTGAAGAATAATGAAGGCTAGAGAATTAAAAGATTTAAGAGCAAATAATCCTCAAGATTTAGTTGCTAAGCTAGGAGAATTAAAAGCTGAATTATTCAACTTAAGATTCCAATTAGCTACAGGACAATTAGAAAATCCTATGAGAATAAGAGAAGTAAAGAAATCTATAGCCCAAATCAAAACCATCATTAGAGAAGAAGAGATCAGGGCATTTGAACAGTAAATCTGGAAGGAGGTAGCCCCTAATGGAAAGAGGATTAAGAAAGAAGAAAATCGGTAGAGTTGTTTCTGATAAAATGGATAAAACTATCGTAGTTGCTGTTGAAACTAAGGTAAGACATCCACTATACGGAAAAACTATGAATAGAACTACTAAATTCAAAGCTCATGATGAAAACAATGAAGCTAACATGAATGATAGAGTATTAATAATGGAAACTAGACCATTATCTAAAGATAAGAGATGGAGACTTGTTGAAATAGTTGAAAGAGCTAAATAAGCTTTTTAGGACTGAAAGGAGGGTAAATTTCAATGATACAACAACAAACCTTATTAAAGGTAGCAGATAACTCAGGTGCTAAAGAAATTATGTGTATCAGAGTTTTAGGCGGATCAAAGAGAAAGTTCGGTAACATTGGAGATATAATAGTAGCTAGCGTTAAAAGTGCAACACCAGGCGGAGTTGTTAAAAAAGGTGACGTTGTAAAAGCTGTTATTGTTAGATCAGTAAGAGGATTAAGAAGAGCTGACGGTTCATACATCAAATTTGATGAGAACGCTGCTGTTATAATAAAAGATGATAAGCAACCAAGAGGAACTCGTATCTTCGGACCAGTTGCTAGGGAGCTAAGAGATAAAGAATTTAACAAAATATTATCATTAGCACCAGAAGTTCTATAATAGAGGAGGTGGCTAATTTGAAGTTACACGTTAAAAAGAACGACACAGTAGTAGTTATTTCTGGTAAAGATGCTGGAAAAACTGGTGAAGTTTTAAAAGTATATCCAAAAACAGGAAAGGTTCTTGTTCAAGGAGTTAACATAGTAAAGAAACACCAAAAGCCAACTAGAGCAAATGCTCAAGGTGGAATAATAGAAAAAGAAGGAGCTGTATATAGCTCAAAAGTTATGTTATACTGCACAAAATGCAAAAATGCTACAAGAATTAGCAGTAAAATCTTAGAAGATGGTACTAAGGTTAGAGTTTGTAAGAAGTGTGGAGAAACATTCTAAAATCTGAAAGGAGGTACTAATTATGACACCAAGACTTCAAGAGAAGTATACAAATGAAGTAATTCAAGCTATGACAGAAAAGTTCGGATACAAAAACATCATGGAAGTTCCAAAGCTTGAAAAAATCGTTATAAATATGGGAGTTGGAGAAGCTAAAGATAACCAAAAGGTTTTAGAATCTGCGGTTGCTGACTTACAACTTATCTCAGGACAAAAACCAATCTTAACTAGAGCAAAGAAATCAGTTGCTAACTTTAAGATCAGAGAAAACATGGCATTAGGATGTAAAGTTACATTAAGAGGAGCAAAGATGTTTGAATTTGCTGATAAGCTAATGTCAATAGCTCTTCCAAGAGTTAGAGACTTCAGAGGAGTTTCTGATAGAGCTTTTGATGGAAGAGGAAATTATTCTTTAGGAATTAAAGAACAATTAATATTCCCAGAAGTAGAATACGATAAAATCGATAAGGTTAGAGGAATGGATATTATCTTCGTTACAACTGCAAAAACTGACGAAGAAGCAAGAGAATTATTAAGATTCCTTGGAATGCCATTCGCTCAATAATAAGGAGGGAAAACTGTGGCACGTAAAGCTATTATTGAAAAGTGGAGCAAAGCTCCTAAATATAAAACAAGAGCTTATACAAGATGCAGAATATGTGGAAGACCACATGCAGTATTAAGAAAGTTTGGTATTTGCCGTATATGCTTTAGAGAACTTGCTTACAAAGGTGAAATTCCTGGTTGTAAGAAGGCAAGCTGGTAAACCTAACGACTGAAAGGAGGCAAATTAAATGGTTATGACAGATCCTATCGCAGATTTACTAACTCGTATTAGAAATGCGAATGCTGTAAGACACGAAGTAGTAGAAGTTCCTTCTTCAAACGTAAAGAAGGCTGTTGCAAATATATTATTACAAGAGGGATACATCAAGAATATTGAAGAATATAATGACGGTGTTGTTCCAATGATGAGATTATCACTTAAGTACGGTTCTAACAAAGAAAGAGTTATAACTGGAATTAAGAGAATATCAAAGCCAGGTTTAAGAGTATACTGTAAGAAAGATGAAGTTCCAAGAGTTCTTAATGGATTAGGAATCGCTGTAATTTCAACTTCAAAAGGTATAGTTGTAGACAGAGAAGCTAGAAAATTAGGCTTAGGTGGAGAAGTTGTTTGCTACGTTTGGTAGTAACTAATTTTGAAAATTAACTAGATTAACATATAGATCTAACAAGTAATACAGGAGGTGCGGTTATGTCAAGAGTAGGTAGATTACCAATAGCTATCCCTGCTGGTGTTACAGTAACAGTTGCTGAAGGTAACGTTGTTACTGTAAAAGGACCTAAAGGGCAATTAGTTAAGGCTATGGACAAAGACATGAATATAGCAGTTGAAGACAACCAAGTTGTTGTTACAAGACCTAGTGACGTTAAAGAGCATAGAGCTCTTCACGGTTTAACTAGAGCATTAATCAACAACATGATCATAGGAGTTGAAAAGGGATACCAAAAGACTCTAGAATTAATCGGTGTTGGTTATAGAGCTCAATTACAAGGAAAGAAACTTGTAATGAACTTAGGATATTCACACCCAGTTGAAATAGAACCAGCTGAAGGAATTACTTTCGAAACTCCAGCAGCTACAAAGGTAGTTATATCAGGAATCGATAAGCAATTAGTTGGTGCTGCTGCTGCTGATATCAGAAAGTGGAGAAAACCTGAACCATATAAGGGTAAAGGAATTAAGTTCGAAGGCGAAGTTATCAGACGTAAAGAAGGTAAAACTGGTAAGAAATAATTAGGAAGGAGTGAACCTTATGTTCAAGAAGGCAGACAAAAAAGCAAGTAGAGCAAAACGTCACCTTAGAGTACGTAAGAAAGTTTCTGGTACTCCTGAAAGACCAAGACTTTCAGTATATAGAAGTGAAAAGAATATATATGCTCAAATAATAGATGATATAAATGCTGTTACTTTAGTATCTGCTTCAACATTAGATAAAGATGTTGACGTTAAAGTAGGCGGAAACAAAGAAGCTGCTAAATTAGTTGGTGAACTAGTTGCTAAGAGAGCTTTAGATAAAGGTATTACTGAAGTTGTATTCGACAGAGGTGGATACGTATATCACGGAAGAGTTCAAACATTAGCAGAAAGCGCTAGAGAAGCAGGCTTAAAATTCTAATCAAACAAGGAGGGAAATCAATGAGAATCGATCCTAGCACACTAGACCTTAAGGAAAAGGTTGTTTTTATAAACAGAGTTACTAAGGTTGTTAAGGGTGGTAGAAACTTCAGATTCAGCGCATTAGTGGTTGTTGGTGATGAGAACGGACACGTAGGCGTGGGAATGGGTAAGTCAATCGAAATCCCAGAAGCAATTAAAAAAGGTATCGAAGACGCTAAGAAAAACATGGTTAGCGTTGCTATAGTTGGAACAACAGTTCCTCACGAAATATATGGTAAGTTTGGAACTGGTAAAGTTTTAATCATGCCAGCTAAAGAAGGTACAGGAGTTATCGCTGGAGGTCCAGCAAGAGCTGTCCTAGAATTAGCAGGATTAAAGGACGTTAGAGCTAAGTCTTTAGGTTCAAACAATCCAAGAAACATGGTAAATGCTACAATTAACGGTTTAGCAAGCTTAAGAACAGCTGAAGATATAGCTAAGTTAAGAGGCAAAACTGTAGAAGAAATATTAGGTTAGGAGGTATACGCAATGGCAAAGATAAAGGTTACTTTAGTTAAAAGCTTAATAGGCAGAAAGAAAGACCATATCGCTACTGCAAATGCTCTTGGTCTAAGAAAGATTAACAAAACTGTAGAGCATGAGGATACTCCTCAAATCAGAGGTATGATCAACAAAGTTGACTACTTATTAAAAGTAGAAGAAGTATAATAAAGAGGAGGTGCACTAAGATATGAAACTTCATGAATTAAAGCCAGCAGCTGGTAGCAAAAAAGCTCCTAAGAGAGTTGGTAGAGGTACTGGTTCAGGTTTAGGAAGAAACGCTGGTAAAGGTGAAAAAGGACAAAACGCTAGATCAGGCGGTGGAGTTAGACCAGGATTTGAAGGTGGTCAAATGCCATTATACAGAAGACTTCCTAAGAGAGGATTCACTAATATCTTCGCTAAGAAAATTGTTTCTATCAATGTTGATAGATTAAACATATTCGAAAACGGCACAGTAGTAACTCCAGAATTATTACTTGAAACAAGAGTAATATCTAAAGTATTAGACGGAGTTAAGATATTAGGAAACGGAACATTAGAAAAAAGCCTAACTGTACAAGGATGTAAAATGTCTAAGTCAGCGGCTGAAAAGATAGAAGCAGCTGGAGGAAAAGTTGAGGTGATGTAATATGCTATCAACCCTACGTAATGCCTGGAAGGTTCCGGAACTAAGAAAAAGATTTTTATGGACGATATTTTTAGTAGCAATTTTCAGGATAGGAATACATATTCCAGTTCCTGGAATTGATACTAGCTATTTAAGCTCAATGACTAACTCTGGTGGGTTACTTGGGTTTTATAACTTAATATCAGGAGGAGCTTTAAGTAAATTTAGTATATTTGCATTAAGTGTTTCACCTTATATTAATGCATCAATCATAATGCAATTATTAACAATTGCGATTCCATCTTTAGAACAACTTTCTAAAGAAGGAGAAGAAGGTAGAAAGAAAATTCAATCTATTACAAGATACGCTTCTATAGCAATAGGATTTGTATTAGCAATAGGAATTTACTCAATGATTGCAGCACAAGGTGCAGCAACAGGATTAGGAACAGCTCAAAAAGCTGTAGTACTAATTTCATTAGTAGTAGGATCTACTTTCTGTATGTGGCTTGGTGACCAAATAACTCAAAAAGGATTTGGAAATGGGGTTTCAATATTAATATTCGTTAATATAGTATCTCAATTACCTACAACTTTAATGTCATTATTTACATTAAAAGACGCAGGTGAAATTTCTATAATAGAAATAGCATTATTCTTAATTGGTGCGTTAGCACTATTAGCAATTACAATTTACTTCTCATTAGCAGAGAGAAGAGTGCCAATCCAATATGCTGGTAAGGCTGTAGGAGCTAAGGTTATGAAAGGTCAATCTACTCATATACCATTAAGTTTAATAGGATCAGCAGTTATTGCAATAATATTTGCAATGTCTGTAATGATGTTCCCTGAAACAATAGCTAATTTCTTCCCAACTAAGGGATGGTCTCAATGGATACTACAAAGTCCATATAGTATTTTTAATAAAACTACTTGGATGTATCCACTTTGTTATGCAGTATTAACAGTATTCTTTACTTGGTTCTATACTCAAATAACATTTAAACCTGATGAAATGGCTGAAAATCTTCATAAATCTGCAGGTTTTGTACCAGGTGTAAGACCAGGTGAAGCTACAGAGAAGTATTTTGAAAGAGTACTTACAAAAGTATCTCTAATCGGGGGATTATTTGCAGCATTACTTGCTGTTACTCCAATATTAATTAGTAATTATACAGATTTAAGTGGAATTCAATTTGGTGGAACGTCACTATTAATTTTAATTGGAGTTGGTTTAGATTTTTCTAGACAATTAGATTCACAATTAGTTATGAGACACTATCAAGGATTCTTAAAATAGATTTTATAATGGAGATGATGCCCGTGAAGATAGTATTATTAGGTCCTCCTGGGGCTGGAAAAGGAACACAGGCAAAATCAATTAGTAATAGATACTCTATACCACATATTTCTACTGGGGATATCTTTAGAAAGAATATTTCAGAAGAAACCCCTTTAGGAATAGAAGCTAAGCAATATATTGATAATGGTCAATTAGTACCAGATGAAGTAACTATAAATATGGTTAAAGATAGACTAACATGGGAAGACTGTAAAAATGGTTATCTATTAGATGGATTCCCAAGAACTGTTACTCAAGCAGAAGCTCTACAAGAGTTTCTAGAATCAAGAAGTGAAAACTTAGATACAGCTTTATGTATCGAAGTACCTAGCAGTTTCATACTTGAAAGAATGACAGGAAGAAGAGTTTGTTTATCATGTGGAGCTAGTTATCATATCAAATTTAATCCACCAACTGTTGATGGAGTTTGCGATGTTTGTGGTGATAACATTATCCAAAGAAAAGATGATGTTGAAGAAACAGTAAAAGAGAGACTAGATGTCTATGAAAGACAAACACAACCACTGATTGATTTTTATAAAGAGAAAAACTTACTTTCCACAGTAGATGGAACAAAAGCTATTAATGAAGTATTCGAAGGTATCTGTAATATTTTAGGGAGTGCAAACTAATGATTATTATCAAAAATGATAAAGAAATCGACCTAATGAGAATTGCAGGAAGAATAGTAGCAGAAACTCTACTACTTGTTGAAAAAAAAGTTAAACCAGGAATAACTACTGCTGAATTAGATAGGATAGCAGAAGAATTTATAACTAAGCATGGGGCGATACCTTCATTTAAAGGGCTCTATGGATTTCCTGCTTCACTATGTATATCTGTTAATGAGCAAGTAGTTCATGGAATACCAGGAGGGTATGTATTAAAAGAGGGAGATATTATTAGTGTAGACTGTGGTGCACATATTAATGGGTTTCACGGTGATGCAGCAAGAACATTTGCTGTAGGTAATATTTCAGAAGAAGCAAACAAACTTATAAAAGTTACTGAAGAATCTTTCTTTAAAGGTTTGGAGTTTGCTAAAGTAGGAAATAAACTAACTGATATTTCACATGAAATACAACGCTATGTTGAGGCTTCAGGTTTCTCAGTTGTAAGAGATTTCGTAGGTCACGGGATAGGAAAAAGTGTCCATGAGGATCCGGAAGTTCCTAACTTCGGAAGACCAGGCCGAGGTCCAAAATTAGTTGCTGGTATGACTTTAGCTATAGAACCTATGGTTAATATGGGAACATATAGAGTAGCTACTTTAGGTGATGATTGGACAGTAGTCTCAGCAGATAAGAGCCTTTCGGCTCACTATGAAAACACTGTTGTAATTTTACCAGATGGACCAGAGATATTAACACTGATTAAATAAGTGTTGCTTAGTTATAAATTCGCATGATACCAAAAGGTGGCTTGTAGATTTATGACTAAGGTAATCATCGAGGTGAAAGAAATTTGCAAGACAATGACTTAATTGGGAAAATTGTTCTTTCAAAATGCGGAAGAGATAAGGATCATTATTACGTTATTGTTGATAAAGTGAATGATGATTATTGCCTTCTAATTAATGGAAGTAATAAGACAATTCAGATGCCTAAGAAGAAAAACATAAAACATTTTATTGTTTTAGAAAATGTAGATGATGAGATTAAAGCATCACTTATATTAAAGGATAAAGGTACTGATTTAAAAATTAAAAGATTTCTAAAACTAAAAGGCATTGTTAAGGAGGGTTGATTACCTTATGTCAAAAGATGATGTAATAGAAATGCAAGGTGTAGTCTTAGAGGCTTTACCAAATGCAATGTTTCAAGTTGAGTTAGAAAGTGGTCATAAAATTTTAGCTCACATATCAGGAAAATTAAGAATGAACTTCATAAGAATTCTACCTGGAGATAAGGTTACTATAGAACTTTCTCCATATGACCTAACAAGAGGAAGAATTACTTGGAGAGCAAAATAAGGTAAAAGAAGTTTACCATAAATTACACAAGGAGGGTTAGCGATGAAAGTAAGACCATCAGTTAAGCCTATTTGCGAAAAGTGCAAGATTATAAGAAGAAAAGGAAGAGTAATGGTAATCTGTGAAAATCCTAAGCACAAGCAAAAACAAGGCTAATATAATTTAATATTAGGCAGAATAATTTACAAATATTAATATGTTGACTTTTTTTTGAAAGTTCAATATTATTATATAGGCGTTTAAATCAGCTTATTAATTTTAGGTACGGCTGACGATAGGTTTTTTTACCTATCGACCTAAGATTTTAATATAAATTTACCAAAAGCAAAAATAAAAAATTGCATTTCAATAAACAGGAGGTGTAAGTTCAATGGCAAGAATAGCAGGAGTTGACCTACCAAAGGAAAAAAGAGTTGAAATAGGTCTAACATATATATACGGAGTTGGTTTATCTACTTCTCAAAAGATATTAGCTACTACTGGAATTAACCCAGATACTAGAATTAAAGATCTTACTGAGGATGAAGTAAATGAAATCAGAAACTATGTAAACAAGAACTTAATGGTTGAAGGTGACTTAAGAAGAGATGTTGCTTTAAACATTAAGAGATTAGTTGAAATAGGTTGTTACAGAGGAATAAGACATAGAAAAGGTCTTCCAGTTAGAGGACAAAAAACTAAGACTAACGCTAGAACTAGAAAAGGTCCTAAGAAGACTATCGCAAATAAGAAGAAGTAGTGAGGAGGGATTTCGATGGCTCAAAAAGTCAAAAAGACTACTAGAAGAAGAAAAGAAAGAAAGAATGTTGAGCATGGTGCTGCACACATCCAATCAACTTTCAATAACTCAATAGTTACTTTAACTGATGCGGCTGGAAATGCTTTATCATGGTCAAGTGCTGGAGCTTTAGGTTTCAGAGGTTCAAGAAAGAGCACACCATTTGCATCTCAAATGGCAGCAGAAACTGCAGCTAAAGCAGCTATGGAACACGGCTTAAAGAGTATAGAAGTATACGTTAAAGGACCAGGTGCTGGTAGAGAAGCAGCTATAAGATCATTACAAGCTGCAGGTTTAGAAGTAACTCTAATTAAAGACGTTACTCCAATTCCACACAACGGATGTAGACCACCGAAGAGAAGAAGAGTCTAATTATATTTAAATTCAACAGGAGGTGTAACGAATGGCAAGATATACTGGAGCTACATGTAGATTATGTAGAAGAGAAGGTCAAAAGCTATTCCTTAAGGGAGATAGATGTTATACAGATAAATGTGCTTTCGTAAGAAGAAGCTATGCACCAGGACAACATGGAGCAGCTAAGAAAAAGTTATCTAACTACGGAGTACAATTAAGAGAAAAGCAAAAAGCTAGAAGAATATACGGTGTTTTAGAAGGTCAATTCAGAACTTACTATGAAAAGGCTGACCACATGAAGGGAATCACTGGTGAAAACTTATTAATGTTACTAGAAATGAGATTAGATAACGTTGCGTATAGATTAGGATACGGTGCTTCAAGAAACGAAGCTAGACAATTAGTTACTCATGGACATTTCTTAGTAAATGGTAAGAAAGTTGATATTCCATCATACAGAGTATCAGTTAACGATGTAATATCTGTTTGTGAAAAGAGCAGAGGAACTGAAAAGTTCAAGACTTTCGTAGAAAATCCAAAGACATTACCAAAATGGTTAGAAGCTAACGTTGAAAACTATGAAGGTAAAGTAGTTGCTGCGCCAACTAGAGAAGACATTGACGTACCAGTTAACGAAACTCTAATTGTCGAATTATACAGCAAATAATAAATTAATATTTTTAATATTAAGCTATTATATTAAAATATTAAATGGAATCAGTTGCCCTCGTAATAAGGTTGCCATTTTATATACAAGGAGGGTTTGTACATGTTAGAAATAGAAAAGCCAATAATTGAATGTATAGAATCAAATGAAGATGGTACATATGGTAAATATGTAGTTGAGCCATTAGAAAGAGGATATGGTATTACACTTGGAAATGCGATGAGAAGAATTCTTTTATCATCACTTCCAGGTGTAGCTACTACATCAATTAAGATTGATGGAGTACTTCATGAATTCTCAACTGTACAAGGTGTTAAAGAAGATGTTACTGAATTAATTCTTAACATTAAATGTTTAGCACTTACAATGGAAGGCGAAGGTCCACAAACTATATATATAGATGCTAAAGGACCTGGAGTTGTTACAGGTGCAGACATTAAAACAGATGGAAATGTTGAAGTTGTAAACAAAGATTTACACATAGCAACTCTTGATGAAAATGGAAGACTGTACATGGAATTAACAGTTAATAGGGGAAGAGGATATGTTACTCAAAATAAAAATAAGAGTGATTCATTACCACTTTCATCAATAGCTATTGATTCTATATACACTCCAGTTAAGAGAGTTAACTTTACTGTTGACAATACAAGAGTTGGTCAAATCACTGATTATGACAAATTAACACTTGAAATTTGGACTAATGGAACTATTAAAATAGATGAAGCAATAAGCTTATCTGCTAAGATTTTAATAGAGCACTTCAAATTATTCATGTCATTAGGCGTTGCGACTAATGATGTTGAAATTATGATTGAAAAAGAAGAAGATAAAAAGGAAAAAGTACTAGAAATGACTGTTGAAGAACTAGACCTTTCAGTTAGATCTTATAACTGTTTAAAGAGAGCTGGAATCAATACAGTTCAAGAACTTGCTGGTAAATCAATGGATGACATGATGAAGGTAAGAAATCTAGGAAAGAAATCCTTAGAAGAAGTTGAAAGAAAGCTTAAGGAATTAGGTTTAGCCTTAAAACTAAGCGACGAGTAGGGAGGTAAATCCATGGCAGGTTATCGTAAGTTAGGTCTTTCTACAGACCAAAGAAGAGCTATGTTAAGAAGTCTTGTTACTAGCTTCTTAAAGCATGGTAGAATTGAAACTACTGAAACTAGAGCTAAAGAAGCTAGATCTATAGCTGAAAAGATGATTACTCTTGCAAAAAGAGGAGATCTTCATGCTAGAAGACAAGTTTTAGCTTACGTTTTAGAAGAAGAAGTAGTTAAGACATTATTTGATGAAATCGCTCCAAAGTACGCTGAAAGAAACGGCGGATACACTAGAATGATCAAAAAAGGTCCTAGAAGAGGAGACGGAGCTGAAGTTGTTATACTTGAATTAGTATAATTTCACTCGGGGGATTAAGTTTAACTTAATCCCCATTTTTGTATATAAAAACATATTATTTATTTTTAGCATATTATGTTGAAGATTATAATAAATAATAACTTATATGAAATACTTGTAATTAATTGATGCTTATATATAATTAAGTTATGGAAATTTATATCAAAATTTATATAACTTAGTTATATTTAATATGTTACTAAAGGAGGGATATAAATGGAGAAAATGATAGAATGTAAAAATGTAGTATTTAAATATTCTACAGGTGAAGAAGGAATAGAAAAAATAGCTATAGATGGATTAAATTTAGAAGTTAGCAATGGTGAATTTTTAGTAATATTAGGTCATAACGGATCTGGAAAATCAACAGTGGCAAAGCATATGAATGCATTATTAACACCTACTGAAGGTACAGTTATCGTTAATGGATTAGATACATGTAATGAAAATAATATATGGGATATAAGATCTACTGCTGGAATGGTATTTCAAAATCCAGATAATCAATTAGTGGCTACTATAGTAGAAGAAGATGTAGCATTTGGTCCAGAAAATTTAGGTGTTCCACCACAAGAGATTAGGCAAAGAGTTGATGATGCATTAGAAAAGGTTGGTATGAGTGAGTATAAAAGGCATGCACCTCATTTATTATCCGGTGGACAAAAACAAAGAATTGCTATTGCTGGAATACTAGCAATGCAACCTAAATGTATAATTTTTGATGAACCAACAGCAATGCTTGATCCATCAGGAAGAAAAGAAGTAATTAATAATATTAAAGAATTAAATAAAAAACATGGAATAACTATAATTTTAATAACTCATTATATGGATGAAGCAGCAGAAGCTGATAGGGTTGTAGTAATGGATAAAGGAAAAGTTATAATTGAAGGTATTCCACGTGATGTTTTTTCACATGTTGAAACTATGAAAAAAATTGGATTAGATGTTCCACAAGTAACAGAAATATGTTATGAGCTTAGAAGGGCTGGAATAAATATAGATACTAAAATTTTAAATGTGAATGAGATGGTGAGTGCATTATGTCAATTAAAATAGAAAACTTAACACATGTATATATGCCTAAAACTCCATTTGAAAAAAAGGCTTTAGATGATGTAAGCTTAGTTATTGAAGATGGAGAGTTTTTAGCTTTAATAGGTCATACTGGATCAGGAAAATCAACTCTTATACAACATTTAAATGGTTTATTAGAACCAAGCACAGGTAAAATATTAGTTGATGATATTGATATTACTAATAAAGAAACAAAGCTTACTGATATAAGAAAGAAAATAGGGTTAGTTTTTCAATATCCTGAATATCAGTTATTTGAAGAAACTATAGAAAAAGATATAGCATTTGGACCTAATAACTTAAGTTTAACTCAAGAGGAAGTTTCAAAGAGAGTTAAAAAATCAATGGAGATGGTTGGTCTAGATTATGAAACCTATAAAGATATTTCACCATTTGACTTAAGTGGAGGACAAAAGAGAAGAGTTGCTATAGCGGGTGTTATTGCTATGGAGCCAAAGGTATTAATATTAGATGAACCTACAGCAGGTTTAGATCCTAAGGGGAGAGATGATATTCTAGAGCAAATAAGAATTCTTCATCAAGAGTATAAAATGACAATTGTTTTAGTAAGTCATAGTATGGAGGATGTTGGGAAACTTGCTGAAAGAATAGTTGTAATGAATAAAGGAAAAATAGCATTAATGGGTAAACCTTCAGAGGTATTTAGAGAAGTTGAAGTATTAGAAAATATAGGTTTAGCAGTGCCACAAGTAACTTATTTAATGAGAGCTTTAAAAGAAAAAGGATTTAATGTTTCTGATGAAATATTTACTGTTGAACAAGGATATAAAGAAATATTAAGTGTTTTATTAAAGAAATAGTAGAAATATAAATATAATTTTGTTTAATTAAAAATATGTGAAAGAGAGAAGTTTAAAATGATTAAAGATATAACTATAGGTCAATATATACCAGGTGAATCTTTTATACATAAACTAGATCCAAGAACTAAAATATTGATTTCATTTTTATTTATAATAAGTTTGTTTATTGTCAATAAGTTTATTGGATATATATTTGTTGTAGCATTTTTAGCTTTAGTAGTTTATGTTGCTAAGATATCTCCAAGATATCTTTATAAAGGATTAAAGCCTGTATTCCTTTTAATAGCATTAACAGCTATATTAAATATTTTTATGCTTAGAGATGGAAGATTAATTTTTGAGCTTGGATTTATTAAAATTTATGAATCTGGAATAAGAACTGCATTTTTCATGGCAATAAGATTAATACTTCTTATAATGGGGACATCAGTTTTAACATTAACTACATCTCCTATTGAACTGACGGATGGTATAGAAAGACTATTAAAGCCTATTGGTAAGGAAATAGCACACGAATTAGCTATGATGATGACAATAGCTTTAAGATTTATACCTACACTTATTGATGAGACTGATAAGATAATGAAAGCACAAAAAGCTAGAGGTGCTGATTTTGAAAGTGGAGGATTAGTTAAGAAGGCAAAAAGCTTAATACCTTTATTAGTACCATTATTTATTAGTTCATTTAGAAGGGCAGATGAGCTTGCTATGGCTATGGAAGCAAGATGTTATAGAGGGGGAGCAGGTAGAACTAGAATGAAGGTTTTAAAATTTACTTCTAAGGATTTTGTTGCATTTGGAGTTTTTGCACTATTATTTGCAAGTACACTTATTGTGAGATTTGTAATATAATAATTTGAATTAAAAAGGTGATAAGTTGAATAATATAAAACTAACTTTAGAATATGATGGAACTGAATATTATGGTTGGCAGAAACAAAAGGAAATGAGAACAATACAAGGACAGCTAGAAGAGGCTATCTTTATTGTTACAAAGGAAGCTTGCGAAGTAACAGGAAGCTCTAGAACCGATGCAGGAGTCCATGCAAAAGGTTTTGTTGCCAATTTTAAAACAAATAGTAAGGTGCCTCCAGAAAGGTTCAGAGAGGCACTAAATGTTAAATTACCTAATGATATAGTTGTGATTAAATCGGAAAAGGTAGAAGCTGATTTTCATGCAAGATATTGTGCAAAAGGAAAAACATATGAATACTACATATTAAATGATCAAGTACCTTCAGCATTAATTAGAAATCAAGTATATCATTATAAATATGAGTTAGATATAAAAGCTATGAAGGAAGCTGCAAAGCAATTCATTGGGACTCATGATTTTGCTGCTTTTAAAACACAAGGAAGTTCTGTAAAAGGAACTATAAGGACTATTTTTGATGTAAAAGTAGAAAAAACAGAAAAAATTATAAAAATTTCTGTAAGTGGTGATGGTTTTTTATATAATATGGTTAGAATAATAGTTGGGACCTTAATAAATGTTGGAAGAGGAAAGATTCCGGCCACTTCAATAGTAGAGATAATAAACAAAAAGGATAGAACATTAGCAGGAGATTGCGTTCCACCTAATGGATTAATATTAAAAGAAGTATATTATTAAAAATTTTTTATGAAAAATTGTTGACACGCCCGTAAGCGTGTATTATAATTTATTTTGTTTGTTAGAATAATTTATGTACGAAAGACCACGAGCCCCGAGGTCTTGACATAAATGTTATACATTAGAGTATAACGATAAATGTAAGTTCAGGGAGGGAAAAACATGAAATCATACATTGCAAAACCACAAGAAGTTGAAAGAAAATGGTATGTTGTTGATGCTGCTGGTAAGCCACTAGGAAGAGTTGCTAGCCAAGTTGCTTCAATATTAAGAGGAAAGAATAAGCCAACATTTACACCAAATGTTGACTGCGGAGATTTCGTAATAGTTATCAATGCTGAAAAGGTTGTTTTAACTGGTAAGAAGTTAGATCAAAAAATGATGAGAAAGCACAGCTTATATCCAGGTGGATTAAAAGAAACTCCATATAGAGAAGTATTAGCTAAGAAACCTGAGTTCGCTTTCGAAGAAGCTGTTAGAAGAATGCTTCCAACAGGAGTATTAGGAAGAAAAATGCTTAAGAAGTTAAAAGTATACCAAGGTGCTGAGCACGAACATGCAGCTCAACAACCAGAAGTACTTGAATTAAAGTACTAATACAGGCTCGGGAGGAGGAATAAAAAATGGCAAAAGTTCAATACATGGGTACTGGAAGAAGAAAAAAATCAGTTGCAAGAGTTAGACTTGTACCAGGAAATGGTAAAGTTGTTATCAATAATAGAGAAATCGAAACTTTCTTTGGTTTAGAAACTTTAAGAATGATAGTTAACCAACCATTAGTTTTAACTGGAACTAAGGATAAGTTTGATGTATTAGTTAACGTTCACGGTGGTGGATTCACAGGTCAAGCTGGAGCTATCAGACACGGAATAACAAGAGCTTTAATTAAATCAGACGAAAACTTAAAGTCAGAATTAAAGAAAGCTGGTTTCGTAACTAGAGATTCAAGAATGAAAGAAAGAAAGAAATACGGTCTTAAGAAAGCAAGAAAAGCATCTCAATTCTCTAAGAGATAGTTTGCATTTTTCAAGCAAAGACGTATTAAAAGCTTTGGAATATTTATTCCAAAGCTTTTTTTTATATATTTAATTAAATAAAAATAATTATGGAATAAATGGGTTTAATTTACATGAGGTATAGTCATAAAAAAAGTTATATTAAATCTATGTTAAAAATTGTTGAAATCTATTAACAAATGTTAAATTTTATTGTAAACTTAACGATGTAAAAGTTTTATAAAAGTATATAAAATATACAAGAGTGAAGGAGAATAAATCTTGGATACGTTAATGACAATAATTAAGTTATTAGGTGGATTAGGACTATTTATCTACGGAATGAAGCTGATGGGGGATGGCCTTGAGAATGCTGCAGGAGAAGGATTAAAGAAGATACTAGAAAAAGTAACTAAGAATCCTATAATTGCAGTAGTTGTAGGTGCTGTAGTTACTATGGTTATTCAAAGTAGTAGTGCTACAACTGTAATGGTAGTTGGATTTGTTAATGCAGGATTAATGAATTTAGCTCAGGCGGCTGGAATTATTATGGGGGCTAATATAGGGACAACTATTACAGCTCAATTAGTTGCATTTAAATTAGATGCAATAGCGCCAGTTTTTGTTTTTGTTGGTGCTATGATGGTAATGTTTGTAAAAGGCAAGAAAAGAAGAGAGATTGGTAACATAATATTAGGTTTTGGTATATTATTTGTTGGTATGGGTACAATGAGTGGTGCAATGAAGCCATTAACAACATTACCTGTGTTCCAAGAAATACTTACAACTGTAGGACAACATTGGTATTTAGGAGTAATAGCAGGAGCTTTAATTACAGCAGTATTACAAAGTTCATCAGCTACTACTGGTATATTAGTAGCATTAGCTACGGCTGGAGCACTAAATATTAATCAAGCTTTACCAATAATTATGGGTTGTAATATAGGGACTTGTATAACTGCAATGCTTGCAACTGTAGGTACAAATAAAACAGCACACAGAGCGGCAATGCTACATTTAATATTTAATGTTGTGGGTACTTTATTATTCTTACCAATAATAATACCAGGTTTATTAGGCGATTTTGTTTCATATTTTACAGGTGATGTAAAGAGACAGATAGCTAATGCGCATACAATATTTAATGTTGTTAATACATTAATAATGGTACCTTTAATTCCACTATTGTGTAAAATAGTAGAAAAGATAATACCTGGTGAAGATGATGAAAAGGTAGGACCTAAATATATTGATGATAGATTATTAGAAACACCAGTAATTGCAGCTGGACAAGTTCTAAAAGAAACTGTTAGAATGGCTAATAAAGCTAAATTAAGCTTAGAATTAGCTATGGATGCATTCATGAAAAATGATGAAAGCTTAGCTGAAAAAGTTTATGAAAATGAAGAAATAATTAATAACCTTGAAGAATGTATAACTACATATTTAGTTAAACTTTCTAAGTGTGAATTATCAGATAAAGAAAAGAATATAGTAGCATCTACTTTCCATATAGTAAATGATATAGAAAGAATAGGAGATCATGCTGAGAACCTTGCTGATTTAACTATTCAAAAGATAAATAAAAAATTACAATATAGTGAAGAGGCTATTGGTGAAGTAACTAACATATATGAAACAACATTAAAGGCTTTAGATATATCAATCGAAAGTTATGCTGATAGAGATGTAGCTAAAGCTAATGAAATAGCAAATGTTGAAGCAGAAATAGACAAGCAAAATAAAAGATATAGAGATCTTCATATTAAGAGATTACATGAAGGTACTTGTAATGCATATGCAGGAGCAATATTCTTAGATTTATTAAGCAACTTAGAAAGAATAGGAGATCACTCTACGAATATAGCTGAAATAGTTGTAGAGAATAATGCATAAAAAGGAAGCCGTTAAGGCTTCTTTTTTTATTTTAAAATTAAAAAATGTAAAACATATCATAAGTATAATAAGTTGAAAAGTTAAACATAATAAAAATGATATTAAAATAATGGAGGATATGTCATGAGAAAAGTAATTGTTGCTATTATTACATGTCTACTTATTATTACTTATATAGTACCGGTTAATGCATCAACTATTGATAATTCAGATAAGGTAATTTTGATTGATCCTGGTCATGGAGGAATTGATGGTGGAGCAAAATCTAAAACTGGAACTATAGAAAAGGATATAAACTTACAAATTTCATTAAAACTAAGAGATAATCTAGAGGAAAAAGGGTATAAGGTTTATATGACAAGAGATAATGATGATGGGCTTTATGAAAAAGGAAATACAGTTAAGGAAAAGAAGAGAGAAGATTTAAATAGAAGAGTTGAAATGAAAAAGGAAACAGAATGTGATATATTTGTTTCGGTTCATCAAAATATGTTTCCACAAAGCAAATGTTATGGTGCACAGGTATGGTATGCATCAAATGAAAATAGTTATAACTTAGCTACAGTTGTTCAAGAATCAATAAAGCAAACTGTTAAAGATAATAATAAGAGAGTAGCTAAACCTGCAGCAGAAGCTTATTTAATTTTAAGAGATAAGCATGAAGGAGCTTCAATATTAGTAGAATGTGGATTTCTTTCAAATCCAGATGAAGAATCAAGATTAAAGAGTAATGAGCATCAAAATTTAATAGTTGAAGGAATATCTGATGGAATTGATAAATACTTTGAGGGAGATATAGATAAGGGGACGGAATCATAGTAATTTCCTAGGAAATACATAATAATTTTATAAGATAATGCGATAAATAAATAAATAAATAAATAAATAAATAAATAAATAAAGCCGGCTTATGCCGGTTTTGTAATTTATAAAAGAGTTAAAATCTTATTGTTGTAAAAAATGTAAGAAAATAATAAACTAAAATTATATTAATAAAAAGGGGGACTATCATAGTGAGAGAAATACATATATCAGAAATTATTAATACAGTAAAAGAATTATGTATAGAATCAAATTATTATTTATCAAAGGATGTAAAGGAAGCATTAACTAATGCTAAAGCAAATGAAACATGGCCATTAGCAGAAAATGTGTTGGATCAGTTAATATTAAATTCTAATATTGCACAAAATGAGAATATGCCAATATGTCAAGATACTGGGATGGCTTGTATTTTTGTAGAAATTGGACAAGAGGTACATATAGTTGGTGGATTATTAAATGATGCTATTAATGAGGGTGTAAGAAAAGGATATGATGAAGGATTTTTAAGAAAATCAGTAGTTAAAGATCCAATAAATAGAGTTAATACAAAGGATAATACACCAGCTATTATTTATTATGATATAGTTTCAGGGGATAAGCTTAAGATTACAGTAGCTCCAAAGGGATTTGGATCAGAAAATATGAGTAGAATAAAGATGCTTAAGCCTTCAGATGGATTACAGGGGGTTAAAGACTTTATAATTGAAACTGTAAAATTAGCTGGGCCAAATCCATGCCCACCAATAATTATTGGTGTTGGAATTGGCGGAACATTTGATAAGGCAGCTTATTTAGCTAAGAAAGCATTAATTAGACCAGTAAATAAAAGGAATAATGAAAAATTTTATAGTAATTTAGAGCAGGAGTTATTAGAAACAATAAATAAATTAGGTATAGGACCACAAGGCTTTGGAGGAAAGACAACAGCCTTAGGAATAAATATAGAAACATATCCAACCCATATAGCTGGTTTACCTGTAGCAGTTAATATTAATTGTCATGCAACTCGACATAAAGAGAGAGAAATATAAGGGGGGATACAATATGATTAAAAATATAAAGACACCTTTAACAAAAGATATTACTTTAGGCTTAAAAGCAGGGGATAGTATTCTTTTAACTGGAACTATATATACGGCTAGAGATGCAGCGCATGGAAGAATGATTAGTTTATTGAATGAAGGAAAAGAACTTCCTATAAATTTAGAAAATGAAATTATATATTACGTTGGACCAACTCCTGAAAAAGAAGGAGAAGTAATAGGATCAGCAGGTCCAACAACTAGTTATAGAATGGATAGTTATGCTCCAAAGCTTTTAGATTTAGGTTTAAACGGTATGATAGGAAAAGGGGCTAGAAATGAAGAGGTAATAGATTCTATAAGAAGGAATAAGGCAATATACTTTGGAGCTATAGGAGGAGCAGGTGCTCTAATAAGTAAATGTATAATAGAATGTGAAGTTATTGCATATGATGATTTAGGTGCAGAAGCTATAAGAAAGCTAGAAGTGAAGGACATGCCTTTAGTTGTGATTATTGATACTGAAGGAAATAATTTATATGAAATAGGCAAAAGAGAATATCTAGAAAAGAA
Source organism: Clostridium sp. D53t1_180928_C8 (assembly GCF_015667795.1). Classification (GTDB taxonomy): domain Bacteria; phylum Bacillota; class Clostridia; order Clostridiales; family Clostridiaceae; genus Clostridium. The sequence goes on along the minus strand of NZ_JADPEL010000003.1, from coordinate 184,144 downwards.
TAAATAAAAAAGCGGAATAAATCCGCTTTTTTATTTATATACTCTGGAACCCCTTACCTTTAACTTCAGAAACATCAATTATAGTAATAAATGCTTTAGGGTCAATTCTAAGGATTCTATTTTTTAGACTTATCATTTGTGATGTAGTTACTGCGATATATAAAAGTTTCTTTTGATTGTGAGTATATCCACCTTCAGCCATAAGAGACGTAATTCCACGATGCATATCCTTAATAACGTAAGTAATAATATCTTCCTCTTTTTCTGTTAAAACAAGTAGTAGCTTTTTACTTGTAAATCCGTTTAAGACTTTATCTAATATAGTACTTGTAATAAACATTGATAAAAGAGTATATAGAGCTTTAGGTAAACCAAAAATAAAGGCTGCTAAAGTTACTATAATTAAATTAAAACCAAAACCAACTTTACCTATATCAAGATTTGAGTATTTTTTTCTTACGACCATAGTAATTATATCAGTACCACCTATAGAACCATTTCTAAAGAATACTAAGCCATAACCAATTCCACTTAAAACACCACCATATATACAATATAATAATGTATCATCAACTTGGACTAAAGAAGATAAAGGTTTAGTTAGCATTAAGGCTGTTGAAAAAGAAATCATTCCTATAGCTGTATAAATAGTAAATCTCTTACTTAAAAATTTATAGCTAATTATAAATAAGGGAATATTGAGTATAAATACAGTAATACCAGATGGAATATTCCATAAATATTGAATAATAAGTCCTATACCTGTTACCCCACCACTTAGTAGTTTAGCATTAGATAGGAATAGATTTACTCCTAAAGATGAAATAAAACATCCTAATATAATGACTACGACATCAACATAAAAACTTTTATTTTTAAACAAATCTTTCATAATAATACCTCTGTTATAGATATATCTATAGTTATCATAAAAATTATATATTAAAAAGTAGAGTATGTTAAGCTATTTATTAAAAAGTATGCTAAATATGAAAATAAAATTATTTTTAGGAAAGATAAGGGATAATAGTTATTTATAAATAATCATTATAGATAAATAAAGAAAAAGATAGCAATTAAATGAAATAGTATTTTTTTTTTAAGTTTTTGATTTCTAATTTGTTTTACAAGAATAAATAGTAATATTATAATTAACAATATATTGTGTGAGAAAGATAAGCATGTACAACATATAGTGGAGGAATGAAAGTGATTAATTTAGATAATATGTGCCAAAAAGCAATTGAGGAAATAGATGATTTAAAAGGAATTTATGTAAAAGAGAAACTTATTGAAAGTTGTAAAAATATAATTAGAGAATCGATGGATAGTAATGGGATTAGAGATTCTATAATTCAATCAGCATTAGAATTAACTACTGAACAAGAACCTAAATGGCAATATGTTGCATCTAAGTTATATGTATATAGATTGTATGATGAAGTCAAAAGAAATAGGGAGATAAACGTAGAGGTGGAACCATATAATAATTTTTATGAATTTATTAATGAAATGACAGATAAAAATTTATATGGAAAATATATTTTAGAGAATTATACACAAGATGAAATTAAAGAGTTAGAAAAAGAAATAAAACCAGAAAGAGATTTTATTTTCACTTATAGTGGTATAGATTTACTAACAAAAAGATATTTAATTCAAGATTATAATAGAAAACCTCTTGAGCTTCCACAACAAATGTTTATGGGAATAGCAATGCATTTAGCAATTCCGGAAAAGCAAGAAGATAGAGTTATGTGGGCAAAGAGGTTTTATGATGTTTTAAGCTCGCTTAAAGCAACTATGGCAACTCCAACAATGTCAAATGCAAGAAAGCCATTTTATCAATTGAGTTCATGTTTTATTGATACAGTAGAAGATAGCTTAAAAGGAATATATAAATCTTTAGATAATTTTGCGGAAGTTTCTAAATTTGGTGGTGGAATGGGGATTTACATAGGAAAAATAAGAGCAATAGGGTCATCAATAAGAGGATTTAAAGGTGCTTCAGGAGGAGTAATTCCATGGATAAAATTATTTAATGATACAGCAGTTGCAGTTGACCAATTAGGAGTTAGAAATGGTTCAGTTGCTATATGGTTAGATGCATGGCATAAAGAAGTACCGGAATTCTTACAATTAAGAACCAATAATGGTGATGATAGAAAAAAAGCACATGATATATTCCCAGGGCTTTGCTATCCTGATTTATTCTGGAAACTAGCAGAAGAAGATATTGATGCAAATTGGTATATGATGTGTCCTCATGAAATAAAGTCTATTAAAGGATATTCATTAGAGGATTTCTACGGTAAAGAGTGGGAAGAAAAATATTATGATTGTGTAAATGATGAAAAAATAGATAAAAGAGTTATGTCTGTTAAGGATATAGTTAGATTAATAATAAAAAGTGCGGCAGAAACAGGAACTCCATTTGCATTTTATAGAGATACAGTAAATAAAATGAACCCTAATAAGCATAAAGGAATGATATACTCTTCTAATCTTTGCACAGAAATAATGCAAAATATGAGCCCAATGGAAATTCAAGATACAACTATATGCGATGAAAATGGAGATACTATTATTATAGAAAAAACTAAAGCCGGAGATTTTGTAGTATGTAATTTATCATCTGTTGTTTTAGGAAATGTAGATGTAAATAGTGACAAAGAATTAGAGTATGTAGTTGAAACGCAAATAAGAGCTATGGATAATGTTATAGACTTAAATTATTATTCAGTACCTTTTGCTGAAGTTACTAATAAAAAATATAGAGCGATTGGACTTGGAACTAGTGGATATCATCATATGCTTGCTAATAATAAAATTCATTGGAATGAACAAAAGCATTTAGAATTTACAGATAAAGTGTATGAAAAAATTAATTATTACGCAATTAAAGCAAGTATGAATATTTCAAAAGAAAAAGGTAAATATTCATGTTTTAAAGGATCTGATTGGGATAATGGTGATTATTTTAAACTAAGAGATTATAATTCTGAAGATTGGAACAGATTAAAAGAGGATGTTAAAGAATATGGGTTAAGAAATGGATATCTTTTTGCAGTTGCACCAAATGGATCAACAGCGACGATTGCAGGAACATCGGAAGGTGTAGATCCTGTTATGGCAAGATTCTGGTTAGAAGAAAAAAAGGGAAGTATAGTTCCAAAAACTGCGCCTAATTTGAGTTGGGAAAATTTCTGGTTCTATAATTCTGCTTATAATGTAGATCAAAACCTTTGTGTAAAAATAAATGGCATTAGACAAAGACATATAGACCAAGGTCAGTCATTTAATTTATATATAACAACAGATTTTACTATGAGACAAATAATGAATTTATATATAGAAGCATGTAAATGTGGAGTTAAGTCAATTTATTATGTTAGATCAAAATCATTAGAAGTGGCAGAATGTGAAAGCTGTTCTGCTTAATTTAAAGTGCCTCAGAGAGAATGTAATATTAGTGAAGTTACAATGATAAAAGTAAATTAATATGACTCTGAGGTAAGTTAAATATAAGATAAAGTTGGGAGAATAAAAATGAATATAAATAAAAAGCCTTTATTTAATGAAAATGGTGATATCGAAGTTAGTAAGAAAAAAATGATAAATGGGAATACTACTAACTTAAATGATTTTAATAATATGAAATATGGATGGGTTGCTGATTGGTATAGGCAAGCAATGAATAATTTTTGGATTCCTGAAGAAATAAATTTATCCCAGGATTTAAAGGATTATAATAAGTTAAACGAACATGAAAAAGCAGCCTATGATAAGATTTTATCTTTCTTAATATTTTTAGATTCAATACAAACAGCTAATTTAAGCAATATAAATAATTATATAACGGCTAGTGAGGTTAATTTATGTTTAACTATTCAAGCATTCCAAGAAGCTGTACATTCTCAAAGTTATAGTTATATGCTTGATACTATATGTTCACCAGAAAAAAGAAATGAGATTTTATATCAATGGAAGGATGATAAGGTTCTTTTAGAAAGAAATAAGTTTATTGGTGAGCAATACAATAAATTTTTAGAAAATCCAACTAAAGAGAATCTTATAAAGACAATAATGGCAAATTTCATACTAGAAGGAATTTATTTTTACTCAGGTTTTATGTTCTTTTATAATCTTGAGAGAAATGGGAAAATGCCAGGTTCATCTCAAGAAATACGTTATATAAATAGAGATGAAAATACTCATCTTTGGTTATTTAGAAACTTAATTAGAGAACTTCAAGAAGAAGAGGCAGAAGTTTTTGATGATAACCTAGTTAATGAATTAAGACTTATGATGAAAATAGGTGTTGAACATGAGATTAATTGGGGGAATTATGTAATTGGAGAAAATATTCAAGGAATTAATAAAAATTTAATTGAATCATATATTAAGTATTTAGGGAATAAAAGATTAAAGGAAATAGGATTAGAACCATTATTTGAAGGTTATGATAAAAATCCAGCTACATGGGTTGACTCTTTAGCTAATGCTAATTCTGTTAAAACAGATTTCTTTGAAGCAAAATCAACGGCATATGCGAAAGCAAGTGTTTTAGTTGATGATTTGTAAATGAGAGCTCAAATTTAATAGTTGGTTGAACGAAGTTATTATGTATAATTATTAGGATATGGAATATTAAAATTTATATTTTAGGGGAAAGTTTCCACAAAAATATAAATTTTAAAAATTTTAATGATAACGTTCTAAAAAATGTGTTATAATAATTTTTGTTCGTATAAAGTTTCTATAAGATAGATTAAAAAGATTTAAAATTTATCTTTAAATAGTAATTTAAATTTATATTTTGTCACGAAATTTACATAATACTGTAGTATAGTGATGTAAGTATAAAAATATTAATAACAGTACTAAATTTATGCTTAAGTGTAGGAGGAAATTTGAAATGAAAAAAGGTATCGCTGCATCAAAAGGTTATGCAATAGGTAAAGTATTCATTCAAGAACATGAGGAAATAGTTATAACTGACGCAAAAGTTAGTGACGTAGCTGCAGAAAAGGAAAAATTAACACTTGCTTTAGAAGCATCAAAAGAACAATTAACAGCAATTAAAGAAAAGACTTTAGCTGAAATTGGTGAACATGAGGCTGCTGTTTTCGAAGCACATTTAACATTATTAGATGACCCAGAATTTACTGGAACAATGGAAGCAACAGTTGAAGGTGAAGGCCTAAATGCTATGAAAGCTGTTCAAAATGTAACAGATACATTCGTTATGATTTTCGAATCAATGGACGATGCATATATGAGAGAAAGAGCTGCTGATATTAAAGACGTATCTAAGAGAATAATCTCTAACTTAGCAGGTAAAGGTGGAAGTGCATTTGCTATAACTGAAGCAAATACAGTTGTAGTTGCTTATGATTTAACTCCATCAGATACAGCTCAATTAGACAGAACAAAAGTATGTGGTTTCTTAACTGATATTGGAGGAAGAACTTCTCACTCTGCTATCATGGCTAGAACATTAGAAATCCCAGCTGTTGTTGGTTTAGGAGACATAACTAAAACAGTTAAAAATGGTGATTCAATCATCGTTGATGGTATGGAAGGATTTGCAATAATCAATCCATCAGAAGAAGTTATTGCTGAATACCAAGCTAAGAAAGAAAAGTTCGCAGCAGAACAAGAAGAATTAAAGAAACTTATCGAAGTTAAAACTGTAACTAAATCAGGTAAAAGAATTGAAGTTTGCGGTAACATCGGTAAGCCAGAAGATATAGATCAAGTTTTAGCTAATGGTGGAGACGGTGTAGGATTATTCAGAACTGAATTCTTATACATGGACAGAGACCAAGCTCCAACTGAAGAAGAACAATTCACAGCTTACAAAACTGTTTTAGAAAAAGCTAACGGTAAGCAAGTTGTTATCAGAACATTAGATATCGGTGGAGATAAGGTATTACCTTACTTACCATTACCTGAAGAAATGAATCCATTCTTAGGATACAGAGCTATCAGATTATGTTTAGATAGAAAAGATATATTCAAGGTTCAAATCAGAGCTTTATTAAGAGCTTCTGTATACGGAAACCTATGCGTTATGTTCCCAATGATTTCTGGCTTAGAAGAATTCCAAGCTGCTAAAGAATTCGTTGAAGAATGTAGAGCAGAATTACATGCTGAAGGAGTTAAGACTTCTGAAACTACTCAATGGGGTATCATGGTTGAAATTCCAGCTGCAGCAGTTATGGCTGATGAATTAGCTAAGCATGTTGATTTCTTCTCAATAGGAACAAACGACTTAATCCAATACACATTAGCTGCAGACAGAATGAGTGAAAAGGTATCATACCTTTACAATCCAATGCACCCAGCTGTATTAAGATTAATAAAGATGACTATAGATGGAGCTCACAAACACGGTAAGTGGGTTGGAATGTGTGGAGAAATGGCAGGAGATGAAGCTGCTATCCCTACATTAGTTCAATACGGATTAGATGAGTTCTCAATGAGTGCTACATCAATCTTAGGCGCTAAGAAAATAATGTTAGAACAAGAATAATATAAATAAAAAAAGAATCGCAAATGCGATTCTTTTTTTATTTAGTATGTTAACTTAAATTAGGGTAATTAATTATGTTATTCGTACTGGCCATAAATTTTATCATATAATTCATATGATTTTTCAGCCATTAAAGCGATTTTATCTTTTAACTCTTCATAAGTAACCTTGTCTCTTTTGGATAAATTTCCCCTAACTATATTTCCTTTTGAATCGACACAATAGCTATTTGATAAATATAAACTAGCATCATATTCATTGCCAATTACCCTCATACCAACATCTTCTCCAGGAATTTCTGAATCAATAGAGCCAGCGTAGAAATGAAATCTATGTTTAGGCATTTCTTGATTTCCGATAACAAACTTAATACCTTCATAATTTAATACATTAAATTTTGATTTTTCATCATATTCATAGCCTAATTCTCGTATAGTAGAATAAAAATTTTCCTCACAAACTTTTTTATTATTATACCAAATAGCAGTATAAATTCCGTAAGTTACAACTAATACAGTAAGTACAATAAAAGATACTTTTAATATATTTTTTATAAGTTTACTTTGTAATAGTTCTTTGTCGAAATTTTTTACCATAGTCTTGTCCACTTTCATTAAAGTATCTAATGAAATTTCAAACATATCACTAATTTTTATCAATGTTTTTAAATCGGGATAACTCTTTTCATTTTCCCAATTAGATACAGTTTGTCTTGTAACATTAAATAATTTAGAAAAGTCTTCTTGAGTCATTTTTTTATCTTTTCTTATTTTAAGTATTGTCATTGCAATATTCATAAATTTTCCTCCTCAATACCAGTATTTATTCTAGATATATATAAGTCTAGCAATTGATCTTTTACATTTAATTTTTAAGTTCGCAAATTTTCTTTGCATTCTTACTTTTAAAGGGAGTGGACTATTTTAACCATATAAAATTTTAATAAGAATATAGTAACATTAATAAATAATATTTACCAATAATTATATAATTTGTTATATTAATAGTGATAAAAAAATTTCTTGTGGATAATTTAGACTTTAATTTTAGATAATAAAAGTAAATATATTATAAATTTATGAGGTGATTATATGAAAAAGATAATAGAATTATTTGTATCCATATTTAAGATTGGAGCATTTACTTTTGGTGGGGGGTATGCAATGATTCCATTAATTGAAGAAGAGGTAGTTAAAAATAAAAAGTGGTTAAGTAAAGAAGAGTTTGTTGATATTTTAGTAGTTGCTCAAAGTTTACCGGGGGCATTAGCTATAAATACATCAATATTTTTAGGGTATAGAATAAGTGGAGTAGTAGGAGCAATAACTGCATTAATGGCAGTAATATTACCTTCATTTTTTATAATATTGATAATAGCAGTATTCTTTATGCAATTTAGAGATAATTATTATGTTAATGCAGCTTTTCAGGGAATAACAGCAGCAGTACCAATGCTTGTATTGGTAGGAGCAATTAGTTTATCAAATGGGTTACCTAAAAATATTAGAACAATAGTAACGATAATTGTAGGACTAGTTGCATTAATAGCTTTTAATATTCATCCAGTAATAGTAATAATAATATCAGGAGTATATGGAGCTATATTCTTAAGGAAAAGGGTGAGCTAATGGAACTTTTAATTAGATTATATTTAGCATTTTTGAAAATAGGAACTTTTAGTTTTGGCGGAGGATATGCAATGCTACCTTTTATACAAAGGGAAATAGTAGAAAAAAACAATTGGATATCTATGTCTGAATTTACTGACATAATAGGTATATCTCAAATGACACCAGGGCCTGTAGCAATAAACTCAGCAACATTTGTTGGATATAAGGTTGGTGGAGTATTTGGAAGTATAATTGCTACTTTAGGGGTAATTACAACATCGTTTATATTAGTAACAGTAATAAATAAATTATTAGATAAATTCAAAGAGTCAAAGGTTATAAAGGCTGCATTGCTAGGAATGAGGCCTATACTTATTGCGCTTATAATATATGCATTTATTGACTTAGCAAAGGAGGCATATATAGATATAAAAAGTATAATAATAACTTTGATAATTGGACTTATATTGTTATCAAAAAAGGTTCATCCTATATTAGTAATAGTTATAGCTGCAGTATTAGGAATGATATTTTATTTATAATAATTATTATGGATAAACATAATTTAGAATACGCTATAACAAATTTAATATTTATTAGGTAATGAAGGAGGGAATTAAGATGATTACTGTTATTAAAAATATTAATGTTTATGCACCAGAAAATATGGGTAAAAAGGATATTGTCATAGTAAACGATAAAATTGAAGGAGTTTATGACAAGGTTAATATTCCCGATAATTTTGTAGAAATAGAAACAATAGATGGAGCTGGAAAGTTGATTTTTCCAGGATTTTTAGATTGTCATGTCCATATAATTGGTGGGGGAGGAGAAGGTGGATTTAAAACTAGAACTCCAGAGATATCAATTATTTCTTTGGTTGAAGCTGGGATTACAACAGTAGTAGGATGTATAGGAACAGATGGAGTATGTAGAAGTATGAGAGCATTAATTGCTAAAGCTAAAGGATTAGAAGAAGAGGGAATAACATCTTACTGTTATACAGGTTCTTATGAAATACCAGTAAAGACTATTACAGAAAGTATTAAAGGTGATTTCATGATGGTAGATAAGGTTATCGGTGTTGGAGAAGTTGCTTTATCTGATCATAGAAGTTCACAAGCTACATATGATGATTTTGTAAATACAGTAGCACAAGCGAGAGTAGGTGGAATATTATCAGGAAAAGCTGGAATTGTTAATGTTCATTTAGGTGATGGAGCAAGAAGATTAGAATATTTATTTAAAGTAATTGAAGAAACTGAAATACCAGCAACTCAACTTTTACCAACACATATTAATAGAAGTGATAAATTATTTGAGGTAGGAATCGACTATGCTAAAAATGGTGGATTCATTGATTTAACAACAAGCTCAGACCCAAGATTTTTAGAACCAGGAGAGTTAAGGGCTGGTGAAGGATTAGCACTTCTATTAAAGAAGGGAGTAGATATTAAACATATAACATTTTCTTCAGATGGAAATGGGAGTATGCCGGTATTTGATGATAGTGGTAAATTAGTTGGGCTTGGAATATGTTCAGTAAAAACACTTTATGGAGAAGTTAAGGAAAGTATAATAGAGCATAAGGTGCCTATAGAAGAAGCTATTAAGGTTATAACTTCTAATGTTGCTGAAGTTTTAAAATTAAATAATAAAGGAAGAATAGAAAGTGGTAGAGATGCTGATCTTGTTATAGTTAATAAAGAAAGTTTAGATATTGATACTGTTATTGCTAAGGGAAAGGTTGTTGTTGAAGAAGGAAAAGCAATTATTAAGCCAACTTTTGAATAATATTTAAGGGCTACCATAAAGGTAGCCCTAATTTTCATCATAATGTAAAAAATAAATGTTGTCCTATGGTTATTATATTATGCTTCTCAACACTTTGCATCCAAGTGCAAGTAGCTATATCAGGATTGTAAAAAAATACAGCATCTCCTGTAGGATCATTACCGCTTAATGCATCATATACAGCATCAAAGCATTCTTGAGTTGGTTCAACATTAATTTGGCCATCAACAATGCAAGAAAAAGCTCTAGGTTGGAATATAACACCTTCAATTGTATTTGGAAATCCAGTATTAAGAGCTCTGTTTAATATTACTGATGCAACAGCAACTTTACCCTCATAGGGCTCACCCTTACTTTCAGCATATACTACTTGAGACATTAAATAAATATCTGATTGTGTTAAATAAAGTAATTGATTATTTTCTTTAAAAACTTCTACATATTCTTCATCAGATATATTTATATAGTTATTTTTATTGTTTTCTAAATTTAATAAAGTATTTTCTATTCTTGTACTTGCGCTTACCTCAGCAGTATATAAATTTGATAAGCTTAAGTCAAGTGCTGAAAGAGACAGGGTTAGAATAATACAAAATAAGAATTTTCCAAGTTTCATAAAAAACCTCCTTTTGGAATAACCCAATCGAGATATATTTTACCCAGAAAATTTAAAATAATACAAAACATTATCAAAAAGAGTTTAATAATGATTCAAAGGAAGTTTTTACATCTTTATATTTAGAATAGGCATTATCATAATTTTTATTTATATTATCTTTGTTTTTTTCATAGCTAGAAGAAGATTTTTCATATATAACAGCAATCTTTAATGAGTTTAAATAAGTTGAATATAACTTAAAAGTATTATTTAAGCAGTTATAATAAGAAATACATCCCTCTGGTATTGAAGAATAGTTGAAATCTTTTTTTATAGTCTCAAGAGTATTTTCTTTTTCGTTAATATCATTAAGAATTACATCAAGAGATCTATTTTCCTTTCTTATTAGATTTATAGCGGGTTCTAAGTCTTCTAATATTCCAGAAAATTCATTTGTACACTTAGTTAGTCTTTCAATATATGAGTTGTATTGAGTAGTTTTTATTGCTTCTTCTCTATTTATCTTTTCTAAGGTATTTAAATATCCAATTAAATTATCTAAAAATGTTTCACTTTCTTCAGGTAATGTTAAAGAAAAACCATAAGGAGATAATTCTTCATAACTTTTTTCACAACTTTCCTTTAAAAGTAGGATTTGAGATGTAATTTCTGCTGTAGACACATTACTTGTATAAGATAAGACATCAACACAATAACTATATAATGATTCTGTATTTTCTATACATGAGATTAGTTTAGGAATAATGTCAGGGGTATTATTATTGGCTATTACCACTGCAGAAACCTTTTCTCTTAATTCTTTTAATTGTTTTAAATCATCATTTAGTATGCTATAAGCAGATTTACTATTTATAGTTACACCATTAATACATTTTTTTAATGATAAATTTATTTTAGATAACTCTGTAACATAAGGTTCAAAATCTTTTAAAACAGAATCCTTGATAATAATATCTTTGTTATCAGTAGTAGAGGAAATAGAATTATTAGGTTTATGTAATAATAACATCATAGATGAAGTTAAAAATACACAAATTAATAATGTTATGACAAAGGTTTTATTTTCAGAAAATGATTTTTTTATGTTTTCCATATATATCACATCCTTTAAGTTAATTTACAGTATTAAATATTATGAAAAAAACTTTTTCTATAATTTATATTATTATGAAAAATAAAATATACTTAAATAATTTTAAATTTCATGTTGAAAATAAAGAGTATGTAAGCTTTATAATAAATATGAAAGAATTTGGATAAATAAAAATAGAATTATAATATTTTAACAATTATGAGAATAGTGTATAATTTAATTAGAAATTTTATGGTGGTGGATTAAATGCAAAATTTTATTTCAATGATAATGAATTCACTAAAGAGCATGTCGGTTACTGCTGTTATTGATATTTTAGTAGTAGCATTTATATTTTATAAAGGGTATATGCTTATTAAAGAAACAAGGGCAGAACAGCTGTTAAAAGGAATAGCGTTTATAATAATACTAATTCCAATTAGTTCTATACTTAATTTAAGTATGTTATATTTTATATTAAGCAAGACTTTAACTATTGGAATAATATCAGTTGTTATAATATTTCAGCCAGAGATAAGGAGAGCATTAGAACATTTAGGAAGAAGTGCTTTTGAAGATAAACATGGCTTTGAAGATAGAGAACAGAGGAATATATATGTTAGTGAAATTGTAAATGCAGTTTCTAATTTAGCAGAAACAAAAACAGGTGCACTAATTGCAATTGAACAAGGAACAGGTCTTGGAGAAATAATATCCTCAGGAACTATATTAGAAGCAAAGATAACATCAAATTTATTAGAAAATATATTTGTTGTAAACACACCACTTCATGATGGTGCAACAATAATAGGAAGAGATAAAATATTAGCATCAGGATGTGTTTTACCTTTAACTAATAATAAAGAGATTAATAAAAAACTAGGAACTAGACATAGAGCAGCAATAGGGTTATCAGAAATATCTGATGCACTTGTTATAATAGTATCTGAAGAAACAGGAATTATTTCTTTAGCTATAAATGGACGTTTAACTAGAAACTATGATAAAGATAGATTAAGAACAATATTACTTAAGATAATGGAACATAGAGAAGAGAAAAATGTTAAATCTGCTGGCAAGAAGGTGAAAACGTGGATAACTGGAAAAATAAACAGAAAATAATTGTTCAATTAGTGTGTCTTTTACTATCGTTGGGATTATGGATTTATGTGACTAATATAGAAAATCCAATAAAGTCTTATGAGTTAAGTAGAGTGCCAGTAGAAATAAAAAATACTGATAGTTTAAAGGATGCAGGATTGTCATTATCGCCAAATCAAGAGTTTTATGTAAATTTAAAAATAGAAGGAAATAGTCAAGATTTATTTAGTGTAGATAAAAGTGATTTTACTATAACTGTAGATTTAAGTGAATTTGTACTTAAAAAAGGGGAAAATAAGATTGCAGTAAATATAGAAAATGCTCCAAGTACAGTTAAAGTAAAAAATAGCAATGGTTTGACAATAACAATAAATACCGAAGGATATGCTACCAAAGAAGTTCCAGTAAAATCTAAAATTGATGTTATTTCAAAGTCAAGCTATTATGTAGCAACACCTATATTTAGTCCAGAAACTATAGTGGTATCAGGTCCAGAATCTTTAGTAAATACTGTAACAAAGGTTATTGCAGAGGGTGAAGAAAGTAATGCTGTAAAGACAATAGTTAAGAATTATATTGTTACACCAGTAGATGAAAATGATAAAGAAGTTACAGGTGTTCAGTTATCACAAAAGTGGGCAGAAGCGACTATTGAAATAAATGAAGGAAGGACAATTCCAATTAAAATAAATACTACAGGAACATTAGCAAATGGGTTGAAATTGAAATCAATAAGTTCATCTACTACAGAAATAGGAATAACGGGACCAGAAGATATTTTAAGCTCTATTAATGAAATTGGAACGGAAGTTATAAATCTTTCTGAAATAAAAGATAGTACTAATATTGAAGTTGCGTTAGGAATACCAGATGGAATTCTGATTCATAATGGTGAGAATTCTATAACTGTTAATATAGTTTTGGAAAAATCACAAACAAGAGAGTTTACAATTGATTATTCAATGATTGGACAGAAAGAAGGAATAACTGTTGTTCCAGATAATACTAAGGTTACTATAACTGTTTCTGGATTTGAGGATATATTAAATAGTTTAACAGATGCAAACTTTACTGCTGAATTAGATGTATCCGAATATATTGAAGGCGGTGAATTTACTAAGAAGCCAACTGTAAATCTAGTTGGTGTAGAGAATGTAAAAATAGATACTGTAAGTGATATAAAATTGACAGTAACAAAGGACGTACCAACTAATGGTGATGTCGTAGAAGAAGAGGTACCACAACAGTAGTTAAGGGAAAGTTGGCATATGTCAACTTTCTTTTTATGTTTGTAAGAAATAAATTAAAGGTTAATTTATAACTTACCACTTAAAACTGTTAACTATCAATCTCTTGTGTTACAATATTAAAAACTAGAAATAATATTATTAAGGGTGATTTATATGACTATAAGAATTAACAACCTAAGTCTTGGGTTAGATGATGATATAAAATTATTAAAAAAGAAAGCTAGTAAGAAACTAAGAATTTCTTCAGATGAAATTAAAAATTTTAAAATCGTTAGAGAAAGTATAGATGCTAGAAATAAGGATAACATTAAATTTACATATGCAATTGAGCTTGAGCATAAGGATGAAGAAAAGTTAGTAAATAGAGTTCATGATAATGATGTAAGAATAGATAATTCAAAATATGATCCAGATGTTGAGCCAGGTGAAGAAATATTAAATCATAGACCAGTTGTTGTTGGATTAGGGCCAGCGGGATTGTTTTCAGCATTAATGTTAGCTCAAAAAGGTTATAAACCATTGGTGATAGAACGTGGAGAAGATGTTGATAAAAGAACCGAAACTGTGGATAAGTTCTGGAAAACTGGAGAGTTGAATTTAGAATCTAATGTACAGTTTGGAGAAGGTGGAGCAGGATCATTTTCAGATGGTAAGTTAACTACTAGAATTAAGGATAAAAAGTGTGATTATGTTTTAGCAGAATTAGTTAAAGCCGGAGCACCAAAAGAGATTAAATATGAGGCAAAACCACATGTAGGAACTGATATATTAAAAGATGTAGTTAAAAATATAAGAAAGCAAATTATTGCTTTAGGAGGAGAAGTTCGTTTTTCTTCTAAGCTTGAGTACATAAAAAGTAATGATGGAAAAGTGAAAAGTATAGTTGTAAATGGAGATGAAATTCCTTGTGAAGCTTTAGTTTTAGCTTTGGGACATAGTTCAAGAGATACATATGAAATGTTAAATAATATTGGAATATTCATGGAACCAAAAGCATTTGCAATTGGAGTTAGAATAGAACATCCTCAAGAGATGATAAATATAGGACAATATGGAAAGATGGCTAGTCATCCAAGATTACAAGCAGCTAGTTACAACTTAACATACCAAAGTAGAGCGTTAGGAAGAGGAGTATATTCATTTTGTATGTGTCCAGGTGGCGTTGTTGTTGCAGCAGCATCTGAAGAAAAGAGACTAGTTTCTAATGGAATGAGTTATCATGCAAGAGATAAGGAAAATTCAAATTCAGCTTTAGTTGTAACTGTTGGTCCAGAAGATTTTGAAGGAAGTTCAGTTCTAAGAGGTATGGAATTCCAAAGACATTATGAATCACTAGCATATAAAGTAGGTGGCGGAAATTATAATGCACCAGTTCAATTATTAGGTGATTTTGTTAATGATAGAAAATCAACTAAGCTTGGTGCGGTTACTCCAAGTTATGAACCAGGTTTTGAATTTGCAGATATGAGAGAATGTTTACCTTCATATGTTGTAGATGGAATAAAAGATGGAGTTAATAACTTTGATAGAAAAATTAAGGGATACGGAAGAGAAGATGCCGTTTTAACAGGTATAGAAACAAGAACTTCAGCTCCAGTGAAAATAACAAGAAATGAGAGATTAGAAAGTATTTCATTAGGTGGATTATACCCATGTGGAGAAGGTGCTGGGTTTGCAGGTGGAATTGTATCAGCAGCAGTTGATGGAATTAAAGTTGCAGAAAGAATTATAGAAAGATATAAACAACTATAATTAAATCAAAGAAAATCAGTAGTTAATATTACTGATTTTCTTTTTTTTTATAATAGTTAAAAAATTAACGTGAATTTTCTGAAAATTTAGGTTTTTGTTGAAAACTTTGATAAAATATATATAGGTAAATATTTCATTATATAAAAATATATTCAAATATTTAATTAATATGGTTACTAAATGAAGGGTTATAATAGGAGAGGTGTATTATGAGTAAGAATTTTGATGATTTATTAACAAAATTAAAAGTAGCAACAACAAAAAAGTTGGCAGTAGCAGTTGCACAAGATGAGCCAGTTTTAGAAGCTGTTAAAGCAGCAAAAGATAGAGGAATAGCAGAGGCTGTTTTAGTTGGAGATAAGGCAAAGATTGAAGACGTAGCAGCAAAAATTGATATGGATCTAAGTGATTTTGAAATAATTCATGAAGAAGATGTTAAAAAGGCAACATTAAAAGCTATACAATTAGTTTCTAGTGGTGCAGCAGATATGGTTATGAAAGGATTAGTGGATACAGCTACATTTTTAAGAAGTGTATTAAATAAAGAAGTTGGACTTAGAACAGGAAACTTAATGTCACACGTATCTGTATTTGAAATTGAAGGAATAGATAGATTAATATTATTAACAGATGCAGCTTTTAATACTTATCCAGACTTAAAACAAAAAGTTCAAATAATTAATAATTCTGTAATGGTTGCAAAAGCTTGTGGAATACAAAATCCAAAGGTTGCACCAGTTTGTGCAGTTGAGGTAGTAAATCCAGATATGCCAGCAACAGTAGATGCAGCATTATTATCTAAGATGAGTGATAGAGGACAAATCAAAGGTTGTATAGTAGATGGGCCTTTAGCATTAGATAATGCATTGTCAGAAGAGGCAGCACATCATAAAGGTGTTACAGGACCAGTAGCAGGAAAGGCGGATGTATTATTACTTCCTAATATAGATGTTGCAAATGTTATGTATAAATCATTAACTTATACAGCACAAACTAAAAATGGTGGTATATTAGTTGGAACATCAGCTCCAGTTATTTTAACTTCAAGAGCTGATAGTTTTGAAACAAAGGTAAACTCTATTGCATTAGCGGCATTAGTTTCAGAGGGTAGAAAGTAATATTAGGGGGTATTGAGAAATATGGCATATAAATTATTAATAATTAATCCAGGATCTACATCTACGAAAATAGGTGTTTATGAAGACGAAAAAGAAGTCTTTGTTGAAACTTTAAGACATTCATCAGAAGAAATAGCTAAGTATGATAGTATTTTTGAACAAAAAGGTTTTAGAAAAGAAGTAATAATGAATGTATTAAAAGATAATAACTTTGATGTTACTACATTAGATGCAGTTGTAGGTAGAGGTGGAATGCTTAAACCAATGGCTGGAGGAACTTATGAGGTAAATGATGAGTTACTGAATGATTTAAAAGTTGGAGTTCAAGGGCAACATGCTTCTAATTTAGGTGGAATTTTAGCAAATGAAATTGCAAAAGAAGTTGGAGCAAAGGCATTTATAGTTGATCCAGTTGTTGTTGACGAATTAGAAGCAGTAGCAAGAATTTCAGGAGTCCCGGAATTACCAAGAAAGAGTAAATTTCATGCTTTAAATCAAAAAGCTGTTGCTAAGAGATTTGGAAAAGAAAGCAAAAGAGGTTATGAAAATTTAAATCTTATAGTAGTTCATATGGGTGGAGGGGTTTCAGTAGGAGCTCATCAAAATGGTAGAGTTATTGATGTCAATAATGCATTAGATGGTGATGGAGCATTTTCACCAGAAAGAGCTGGCTCAGTTCCAGTTGGAGATTTAATTAAAATGTGCTTTAGTGGTGAATATACTCAAGCTGAAGTATATAGCAAGATTGTTGGTAAAGGTGGATATGTAGCATATCTTAATACTAACGATGCTAGAGATGTATTAAGAGAAAAGCAAGAAGGAAATGAATTTGCTGAATTAATTTATAATGCATTTATATATCAAGTATGTAAATCTATAGGGGAAATGGCTACAGTTCTTAAAGGAAAAGTAGATTCTATTATTTTAACTGGTGGAATAGCTTACTCACCTATAGTTGTTGCTGATATAAAAGAAAGAGTTGAATGGATTAGCAATGTAACAGTTTATCCTGGTGAAGATGAATTATTAGCATTAGCACAAGGTGCTATTAGAGTTCTTAGTGGAGAAGAACAAGCTAAATTATATTAATAATAATCTAAAGTTAAAGTGAGAAACTCTGAATGGAGTTTCTTTTTTTTATTTTAAATTATATAATATTATATTTGATAATGAAAAAAACTTAAGTTTTTTAAAAAATATCCGTATAATTAATCTAGTGAAATTTTGAGGTGATTAAATGTTAAATAACATACAAGATTTAAGTAATATATATAGTATTTTAAAACTTAACGATACTAATAATATAAAGAGTACAAATATATCAAGATTAAGCGATATGAATAGCATATCAAGTTTATTATATGATTCTTCTAATTCAACTTCGAGTGCATTTAATATAATGCTAACAAGTTTATTAAAGTCTATAAGTGAGAAAAATAAAGTTGAATGTAGGGATTTAGAAAAAGTATCATTAGAAGGTATGTTAAGTAAATATATTAATGGGGTTAAAAGTAGCGGAATTATAAATTCAAATAATTATATGATATCAAATATTAATAGTTTGAATGTTGATGAAAGAATAAAAAATTCTATACAATTATATTCAAATAAATATAGTGTAGATCCTAACTTGGTAAAGGCTATAATAAAAGTAGAATCAGACTTTAATCCTAATTTAGTATCGTCAGCAGGTGCAAAGGGTCTTATGCAACTTATGCCAGAAATTTGCGAAGAATTAGGCATTAAAGATCAATTTAATATAGAACAAAATATAGAAGGTGGAGTAAGACATATAAAAGGATATATAGATAAATATAATGGTAATATTGAAATGGCACTTATTGCTTATAATGGAGGACCTACTAGAATGATAAATAGAGGTGTTAAGTCTATAGAAGATATATATAAGATGCCAAAAGAAACTCAAAGTTATGTGCCTAAAGTAATGAATTATTATAGAGGATTAATAAATGGAAATTAGAAGTGTACAAGCGAACAAAACTATAGATATAAAAGATAAAGTTATTTTTAATAAAGGTGATTTTACTGAAAGTTTTATGAAATCTTATAAATCTGTAACTAAAGAAGAGTTAGAAAATTATATAAAAGATATTAAGAAAAAAGGTAATAAATTAATATTAACAAAGAGTTATAGTGATATTAAAAGTTATAAATTAACTATTAAAAATTATTTAAAGGCAGTAGTTGATTATACGTATATATTAAATAAGAATATAGGATTTTGGGAAAATCAATATTATTCTACAGTAGAGGTTATAAATGAAAAGCTTGAGAGTTTAACTAATGAAGTGTTAAGTGGAGAAAAGGAAAATTTAGATATATCATCGACAATAGATAATATACAAGGTCTATTAATAGATATATATAAATAAAGGAGAATAAATATGGAAACAGTTGTTAAGGAAAGTTTGTATGAAGTAGAATTTGAATCTTTAGAGATAAAAGAGTTAGAGAAATTTGAAAATAAAGATGCAATATTAAATGCAAAGTTAGATATTAGTGTAACTTTAGGAAAGTGTAAAAAGAGCATTAAAGATATACTAAATTTAAAAAATGGTGACATAATATGTTTAGATAAAGTTATAGATGAAGATTTAGATATAAAGGTTAATGATAAATGTATTGCTAAAGGTGAAAGTATAAGAATAGAAGAAAAAATATCGGTTAGAATAATAGAATTTAAAAAAAGTGAAAATTAGCTTAAAAGAGAGAGTGCAATCAGTTAAGTGCATTCTTTTTTATTTTAAATAAAGACTAAATAAATTAAAGAGCAAGTCGATAATTATATTTAGAGATAAGTTAGAAGATATGAAATGGAGGTAGATTATGAAAGTTAATTCTATACAAGTAAATACTATTATAAATTTATATAATAGGCAAAATCAGCATATAAAGCCGGAATCAACTAGTAAAGTCTATAAAGATAAAGTAGTTATATCTGATGATGCAAAGTATTTAAGTAAAATTAATAATGATAATGAAAATATAAATTTAGATAAGGTAAATGAGATAAAGAAAAAAATTAAAGAAGGAATATATGATGTAAATTCAAGAAATATAGCTAAAAAAATGCTTAATGGAATAAAAGGAGAAAAAGATAAATGAATTCACAGTTGAAATTAGTTATTTTTGAGGAGAAAAAATCATTGAAATATTTATTAGATTTATTAGAGGAACAATATAGATTAATTTTAGATAAAGATATAATTGGGCTAGAAAAAATTACAAATCAAATAGAGGATGCAGGAAGAAATATTGCAACTATTGAGATAAATAGAAGAAAGATTATTAAAGAAGAGGAGTTTAAAATATTTATAGATAATACAGAGGATCAGCATATAAAGGATGTTTATAGAGAAATAAAAAATATTCTTAGGAGTTTAGAGCTGCAAAATAATACTAATAATACATTGTTAAAGAAAAAATTACTTTTTACAACTAAAATGATAAATGTAATAAAGCCTTCAAAAGGTATAGGTACATATAATTCATACGGTAAAGTTTGAAGAACGTAGGGAGGGAAAGGTTATGGCTGGATTACTTGGAACACTTAATACAGCAAAGTCAGGAATGGCTGTAAGTCAAATTGCAATACAAACAACTTCACATAATATAACAAATATTAAAACACCGGGATATTCAAGGCAAAGGATATCACAAACTGCAAGTAGACCATATAGTCAACCAGGAGGAAATAGTAGCACTTATGCAGGACAAATAGGAACTGGTGCTAAGGTTAGTGATATAACTAGAATAAGAAATAGTTTTTATGATTATCAATTTAGAAGTGAAAGTCATAAATATGGAGATACAAGTATAAAGTACGACTATTATAAAAATATGGAAAGTATATTTAATAAACCTTCAGCAAGTGAAATATCAACATCATTAAATAGCTTTTTTAATGGATGGGATGAGTTAGCTAAGGATCCAGAAAGTACAGGGGCAAAAAGTGTTGTAATAGAAAATGCTAAATATTTAGCTAACACTATTAATAATGTTTACGGGAAGTTAAGTAGTTTAGAGGAGAGCTTAGGATCTCAATCAGAATCTATATTAAAAGAAATAAACTCAATGGTTTCGGAAATTAGAGATCTTGATAAAAATATTAAAGTTATAGAGGGATCTGGTAAAAGTCCAAATGATTTATTAGATGAAAGAGATAGAATATTAGATGATTTGAGCTTTAAGATTAATATTAGTGATAATGATGTAGAGAAGATTATAAAAGATTCGTTTGACAATAATGGAAAGATAAAATTAGATGACTTAGTTAATTCAGGGATAGATATATCAGGTGAGTTACAAGGAGCTATTACTATGGGAAGAGAGTTGGCAAAGTATAAGGAAAGTTTAACTGTTTTTGCAAATACTATTACAAGCAAGGTAAATGAGGTTGCAGGACAAGAGATATTTGTTCAAAGTGGAAGCAAAATTATAGGGGTTAATCAAGATATTGATTTAGATTTAGATAAGCTTAAGATAACAGGACAAAAAGCTAGTGAATTATATGACTTGAAGAATGAAAAAGTAAATATTAATGGAAAAGAAATGAGCATAAATACATTTTATAATAATATGGTTCAAGATTTAGGAGAATCATCTCAAGCAGTTATAAGAGATGAAAGTAATCAAAGTAAGCTCTTATCAGACATAGATAAATCCCGAAGTAGTGTTTCAGGAGTATCTTTGGATGAAGAAATGATAAATTTAGTGCAACTCCAACATGTTTATAATGCAAGTGCAAAAGTAATTTCAACAATTGATTCTTTATTAGATGTTGTTGTAAATGGATTAATTAGATAGGAGAAACAACGATGAGAGTAACTAATGGAAATATGATGAGTAGTTATTTAAGGGATGTTCAAACTAATCTTCAAAGTATGGATAAATTAAACACTCAATTAAATACAGGAAAACAGGTTAATAAAATATCAGACAATCCTCTTAAGGCTATAAAGATAATGAATTTGAATAACGAGTTAGTAGATATTGAAAAATATAATTATAATATTGATGAAATTACAGGTTGGTTAGATATGACGGATTCTTCCTTAGATAATATAGGAACTCTTACTAGTGAAATAAAAACACTTTTAACTTCTATAAGTGGGGCTTATGGTAAAGATGAAATTAAAGCAATTCAAACTGAGGTTAATGAAAAAATTAAACAAGTTGGGAAAACTTTCAATACTACTTATGCTGGAAAGCATATATTTGGAGGCGTTATAACTGATGAAGCACCAATTAAAATTACTACTTATAAAAATGGTAGTGTATCTTTAAGCCTTAAAGATGAAGATGTTAATAGACTAAATGCTAATTTAAGTACATCTGTATCTAGTGGAATAAATATTGACTATAATTTAAATCTTAATAAGGCAAGTAATGGTGGTAGTGCTTTTGAAATGTTTAACAAATTATCTAATGCTTTAAATACAGAAGAACTAGATATAGAAGTTATAAATGACTTATCTGGAAGATTAGATTCTTATTTAAGTGATGTATTAAATAATAGATCTATAGTTGGTGCAAAAACTAATACCATTCAAAGTATTAAGGATTCTAATGATGAAAATTTATTAGAAATTAAGGGGATTCTTTCTAACATTCAAGATGTTGATTTTGCAACAAAGTATATCGAGTTAAAGGAAGCTGAAATGATATATACAGCGAGTTTAAAAGTTAGCTCTAAATTATTTAATAGTAGTATATTAGATTACTTAAGATAGGGGATAATAATTATGGAAGTAATGTTTAAAAAAGGAATACCAGGATTTGAACAACTTAAAAGTTTTATTATAAGGGATTTAGAAGAGAATGAAAAATTTAAAGTTTTAATATCAAATGAAAGTGATATTAGTTTTATAACAATAAATCCATTTGATGTTTACGAGGATTATGAAATAGATTTAAATGATGAAATTATAAAAGATTTAGAAGTTGAAAAACCAGAAGATATTCTTATTTTAAGTATAATAACTATTGGTAAAAGCTTAAAAGAGAGTACTATGAATTTGCAAGCACCTTTAGTTATTAATATTGTTAATAATCTAGGAAAACAATACATAATTCAAAATGGTAAATATAAAACTAAGCATCCTTTAATAAGGAGAGATAAAAATGTTGGTAATTACTAGAAAAAAAGATGAATCTATATTAATTGGTGATGATATAGAAATTAAGATAGTTAAGGTTGATGATGGAAGTGTTAAGCTAGCTATTTCCGCACCTAGAGATATTAGTATTCTTAGAAAAGAAATATTTGATAGGGTTAAGGAAGAAAATAAGGAAGCTTTAAGTGGTGATTTAGATATTTTAAAGCTACTTAAGTAGGGAGGATAATTATGTATAACGGAAATCCATATAATGCATACAAACAAAATATGGTTAATACGGCATCTAATGAGAAGTTGCTTTTAATGCTTGTTGATGGTGCAGTTAAATATACTAAAATAGCAAGGCTTGCTATTGAGAATAAAGATATTCAAAGGGCACATAAGGAACTTACTAGAGTTCAAGATATTTTTACTGAACTTATGGTAACTATTGATAAAAATGCAGGACAAGTATATGAGAATATGTATAATATTTATGATTTTATTAAAAGTAGATTAGTACAAGCTAATCTAAAAAAGGATATAAAGATTATTGATGAGATTCTGCCTCTTATTGAAAATGTAAGAGATACTTGGCATGAGATAAGTAAAAAAGCTAAAGGGTTATAGGGGGAGTATATGACTACTATTAATTCTAATAGAATAACAGGTTTAGCTACTGGTATGGATATTGATGAAACTGTTAAAAATATGCTTACTGGTGAGCAAAATAAAATTAATAAAGCTGAGCAGAAGAAACAAACTCAGAAATGGCAACAGGAAAGTTACAGGGATATTATTAAAGATGTTAAAGGACTTTATGATAAGTATTTTACAGCAACTTCTGTTGATAATATTTTAAGTAGTAAGGTTTTTGCAACTGTTAATGTTAGTAGCTCTGACAATAATATTATTAGTGCAGTTGCTGGTGCTGGAGCAGAGAATATATATTATAACTTTCAAGTAAATAACATTGCAGAAGCACCAAGAATGGTTAGCAATACAACTAAGGAACTTACTAGGTCAACTAAATTAAGTGAGTTGGGATTAGAGAGTATTATAAATGACAAGGGTGAAGAATTAGCGAAGGAAATTAGTTTTAAATTTAATTATGGTAAAGATAAGAATACTAAAGTTATTACTATCAATTCTGATGATACTATAGAAAGTCTTACCAATAAGATTAATGATGCTAGTAATAGTGAGATAAAAGCTTCATTTAGTCAGATGACAGGTAAGTTTACCGTTGAGTCTAAGATGACTGGTGAAATTAGTACGTTAAAAGTCATAGATGTTGAGAAAGGTATTGATGGAAGTTTTATAGATAGTAATACTGAAAGTTCTGGGGCATTATTATTTTTAGGTATTAATGGATTAGAAACAAGTGGCCATAATTCAGAAGTAATAGTAAAAGATAGTATTGGTAATGAAATTAAGAGGCTTAAGGAAGCAAAAAATACTTTTACTATTGATTATATTACTTATGAGCTACATGGAACAAGTAAGAGTGATAAGGATGTAATTTTAACTTCTATTAAAGATACAAAGTCTACTAGTAATAAGGTTAAGGCTTTTATTGAAGAATATAATAAGGTGATTGACAATATCTATGGTTTAGTGACAGAGAAAAAAAATAATGATTATGCACCTCTTACAAAAGCTCAAAAAGAAGAAATGACAGAAGAGGAAATTGAAAAATGGGAAAAGAAAGCTAAGGTTGGTATTCTTAGAAATGATAGTGAATTAAGAAGATTTATTGATGAAATAAAAGGTTCTGTTTATGGGAAAATAGGAGATTCAGGAATTAATTTAAGTGATATTGGAATAACATCAACTTCAGATTACAATAAGCCTGGGCAACTTTCTTTAGATGAAGAAAAATTTGCAAAGGCATTAGCGGAAAAAGGAAACCTAGTTTATAGGGTTACTACTGGTGCTTTTGAAAAAATTAAGAAAGCTACTTACAGCTATGCAGGAAGTTCAGATAGTATATTCGCTAAGAAGGCTGGTATAGATAAGACTTCTACTGCAACTAATAATTTATATTCAGAACAAATTAGAAAACAAGAGGAATATATTAAAGAACTAACAACTAGAATGCAAAAGAAACAGGAAGCTTTATATCTTAAATTTTCTAATTTAGAATCGAGTATGAATACTTTAAATTCTCAAATGAATTATTTAGTTAGTAGTCTAAGTTAGGATGGTATAAATGATAGACAAATATAGAAGTGTTTCAGAAGAGATATTAAAGATAGTTAGTAGTAAAGAAGTTAATGATTATAGATTAAAAGAGAAATTAAAGGAAAGACAAGCAATTATTGATGGTTTAGAAGAAGAGAAGCTTAGGTTATTTAGGGATAAGTATAAGAATTGTGGACTTTATGAATTAGATAAAGAAATTAGTATTATGCTTGTTGAAAAAATTAAAGCAGTTAAGAAAGAGTTAGATGATTATAGCACTAAGAAGCTGGTTAATACAGCGTATGTTAATGCAAATAGAAATAGTTTAAATATTTTTTATAAAAAAGTGTAAAGTATTAGGAAATTAAGTCGATATATAATATTGTAGGACGAAGAAGTTCTAAATTAAAAGACAAGGATGTCAAATAACAAAAACTAGGGAGAGTGTAAAACTATGAGAATTAATACAAACTTAAATGCTATGACAGCATTAAATCAATCAACAAAAAATACAGCTTTAGCTGGAACATCTATGGGAAAAATATCTTCAGGACAAAGAATTAATAAAGCTGGAGATGATGCAGCAGGATTAGCTATTTCAGAAAAAATGAGAAGTCAAATTAGAGGATTAGATCAAGCATCTAAGAATACTCAAGATGGTATATCATTAGTTCAAACAGCAGAAGGGGCTATGGAGGAAATTGGAAACATAGCACAAAGAATGAGAGAATTATCTGTTCAAGCAGCAAATGATACTAACCAAGAATCTGATAGAACTAAAATACAAGAAGAAATGAATCAATTAAAGGAACAAATAGATAATATAGCTGGATCTACTAAATTTAATGGAGAAAGTTTATTATCAGGTGGTGGAAGCACTGCAGCTATAGTTAGTGGTAAAGGTGTTGAAAGTATAACATTTAATAAAGACTATAGTACAGCTGCTAAAATAACAACTACAGGAAGTTCAGCAACTGATTTAAAAGTAACAATAACAGATGGATCTACGACATATACACAAAGTGCTAAAGTTGCAGATGCAAAGAATGGTGTATTGAAATTAGAGGATTTAGGAATAGAAGTAAAATTAAAATCAGGAGAAGCGCTAGATGCAGCTGCAATTGCAGATAGTACAGCAATAACTGCTGGTGGAAATACTAAGAATATAAATATACAAACAGGAGCTAATACAACTTCTGATGAAACTATTAAGATAACTTTAGATAAAGCAGATTCAACTACTTTAGGAATAAATAAATTAAAAGTAGATAATGCTACAAATGCTAAAGCTGCTATAGATGCGTTAGATGGTGCATTAGAAAGTATAAACAAATCAAGAGCTAAATTAGGAGCTATGCAAAATAGATTAGAATATACAAATAGTAACTTAACTACAACAAATGAAAATTTAACAGCAGCAGAATCAAGAATTAGAGATGTTGATGTTGCAAAAGAAATGATGAATTTATCTAAGTTAAATTTATTAAATCAAGCATCACAAGCAATGATGATTCAAGCAAAATCACAACCAGAAGGTGTAATGCAATTATTAAGATAGTTTATAATATCTTAGAATATAAGGGTAAAGCGAAGGCTTTATCCTTTATTAGTATATAAGAGTAAATTTGCTCTATATGTTTTACAATAAAAGTTTTTATTTAAATCAAATAGGAATAATAAATAAGGTAAAAATAAAAATATAAACAAAGATGTTTAATAATGACAAAATATGTAGAAAAATAGTACAAAAAGGTATATAATAGGAACGCGTGATATAAAATGCAAATAAAATTATATATTAGGCAAAACTAGAGAAATCTAGTGACGCAAAGCTATAGGGGCTAAAACGTACAGTCAAGCCAGCCAGTTGCCGAAGAGTAAGTAAACTTTTTGTTTTATAAGTTCTGTTTTAATAATTATAAATTCGTTATAAACATGTATTTTCTATCTTATAGACATTTAATTTATTAATGTATAGATTGAATGTTTTATAAGTGATGCAAAAACGATTATATTATAAATGGATACTTTAAATTATACTACCATCTTCGGAGGGTAGTATTTTTGTTTTTTAGGATAAATAAGAAAGATTATAAATATAAAGTTAATTTAAATATTAATGGATTTATATCTAATATAGAGGAGGATAATTAAAAATGGAAATATATAACCTTATAAGAAATGGATTAGATGCAGTTGATATTAGAGGAAATACTATTGCTAATAATATTGCAAATGTTAATACTCCAGGATATAAGCGTAAATATGTTAGCTTTGAAGAAGCTTTGGATAGAGTAAATTCAAAACAGAATATAGAAGTTAAAGAAGATAAGTCTACATCTATGAGAGTTGATGGCAATAATGTTGATTTAGAAAGTGAAAAAGTAAATCAAGCGGCTAATACATTAATGTATCACAGTTTAGTAAGTATAACAAATTTAAAATTATCAATGGCTAAAAGTGTAATAACAGGAAGGTAGAGAAGAATATGAGTTTATTTAGTGGAATGAGAATTAGTGCTAGTGGTTTATCTGCAGAAAGATTGAGGTTAGATGTTATATCATCAAATATTGCAAATTCAAGAAGTACAAGAACAGAAAAGGGAGGAGCTTATATAAGAAAAACAGCTGTCTTTTCAGAAAACTATGATAATAAATTAGGAATGTTAGGAGTAAAAGCAACAGCAATAAAAGAGGATACTTCAGAAATGAAGTTAGAGTATAATCCAACTCATCCAGATGCAAATGAGGAGGGGTATGTAGAATATCCAAATGTAGATTTATTAGTTGAAATGGCAGATTTGATTTCTGCATCAAGATCCTATGAATCAAATGTAGATACATTAAATGCTCAAAAGAACATGATTTCAAAGGCTTTAGAAATAGGGAAGTAGTAGGTGGAGAAAATGAATATACAATCAATAGGAACAAGTTCTATATTAAACAATAGAGGTTTAAATGAAATAAATTCAGAAAAAGAATTAAGGACAAGTTTTTCTAATGTTTTGAGTGATGCAATAAATAAAGTAAATGATAAAGAAGTAAATGCAAATAATAAAATAGAAGCTTTAATAAAGGGTCAGGATGTTAGTATGCATGAGGTTATGATTGCTATGCAGGAATCACAACTTTCTCTTCAAGCTCTTATAGAAGTAAGAAATAAGACTGTTGAAGCATATCAAGAAATAAGTAAACTCCAACTGTAAAATAACAGCTAAGAGGTATAAGAAATGCAGAAATTTAAAGAAGTCATAACAAAAATAACAGATGGATTTAGAAATTTAGATAAAAGTAAAAAAATTGCTATTGGAATAGGGATAGTTGCAATAATATTAGCAGTTGTATTTAGTATTAGCTATACAGCTAAAAATAAATATGGAGTTTTATATTCTGGCTTAGATAGTATTGATGCAGCTAATGTTGCAAAATCATTAGAAGACTCAGGTGTAGATACTAAGATAGAAGGAGATATAATTTACGTTCCAAAAGAACAGGTAGATAAATTAAGAATAGAGTTATCAGCATTAATAACTAATGGATCAAAAGGTTTTGAGCTTATGGATGAAGGATCAAGTCTATCAATGACAGATGAAGAATTTCAAATAAAAAAATTAAGAATGCTTCAAGGTGAATTAGAAAAGACTATAAAGACTTTCAAACCAATAGATGATGCAAGAGTACATATTACACAAGGTCAAGAGTCAGTATTTAGCAAAGAAAGCACTAAAGGAAAAGCAGCAATATATGTTTCATTGAAATTGGGGCAGGAATTAGAGGAAAATCAAATAAAATCAATAATATCATTGGTATCTGCAAGTAGTACTAATATTCCTAAACAGAATATTGAAGTAATAGATCAAAATATGAACTTACTTTCAGAAGGTATTTATGATGAAGAAGGTAATTCAATAAATTATGTTGGATTAAATTCTTCTAGAAGTGCAGAAAAAGAAATAAGCTCAGAATTAGAGAAGTCAGTAGTATCAATGTTAGAGGCCATATTTGGTAAAGATAAAGTTAAGGTAACGGTTAATGCAAGTTTAAACTTTGATACTGTTGAAAAAAATGAATTGAAAATAGATCCGGAAAAGGTAATTAAATCAGAGAGTAGAACTGAAAACACCACGTCTAATGGAGCTAAAACAGGTTCGCCAGTTGATAATAATATGAGTAATACAGGTAATAGAAGTAATGAAAACTCAATATCTAAAGAAGAAAAAATTGAATACGAAGTTGGAAAAACAGAAACTAAAGTTATAACAACCGCTGGAGAGATAAAAAAGATAACAGCAGCAGTAGCAATAGATGGAGTAGTTTCTGAGGATGTAATACATAATGTTGAAAGAATGGTTTCATCAGCACTTGGAATAAATGCTGACAAGGGAGATAGGTTAACAGTTGTATCTATGGAATTTAATAATGGTAATCAGGATATATTTACTGATAATGTGGGAGAAAAATTGGTATTACCAAAACAGTTAATTAAATATATAGTAATTTCAGTCATTATAGTTCCTTTAGTAATTATTATTTTAGTTATTATAACATTAAGGAAAAAAGCAACTAAAAATACTTCAATAGAAGAAAATGAAGATCCTAGTGACATAATAAGTAAGATAGTTAAGGAAAAGGAAGCTAAATTAGAAAAAGAAATTGCAATGGAAGAAAGTGAATTAAGCTTAGAAGATGAAATAAGATTAATTGTTTCTAAGAATACTGATGAAACAACTGAATTAATAAAAACTTGGTTAAATGACTAGAGGTAGGTGATAAAGATGTATAAGGAAACTTTAAACAGAGGAAATGCTTATGATTTAGGAGATATTAATAATGAAGGAATAAGTGGAGCTAAAAAAGTAGCAGTCTTACTAATGACTTTAGGAAATGATTTATCGTCTAATATACTTAAAAATTTGTCTGATAAACAAGTTCAAAAAATTGGAGTAGAGATAGCAAATTTACATAAGGTCACAGCTGAAGAGAGAAGGAAGATACTTAGAGAGTTTTTAGAAGTTAGAAAAAGTAAAGATTTTTCTATGGAAGGTGGGATTGACTATGCTAGGGCTTTATTTCAAGGTGCGTTTGACGATTCTAAGGCAAATAAATTAATAGAGGGAATAAAATATGAGACGTCTACACAAGCATTTGCTTCAGCGAGAAAGGCAGATATAAATCAGATATTGTCATGTATAGAAGGAGAAAGTTCACAAACTATTGCAATAATATTATCAAATTTACAGGCAGAAAAATCAGCACAAATAATATGTAAATTAGAAGAAAACCTACAAAAAGAAGTTGCTTTAAAGCTTGGAACTATATCCAATATATCTCCTATTGTAATTAAAGCAGTAGATAGTGCATTGGAGAAGAAATTATTTGACATAGGTGAAGATAAGATTGAGGCATCTAATGGATTTGATAGTTTACTGGATATTTTAACAAAGGTAGATGGAAAAACAGAAAAGAGTATTATTAGCTTTTTAGAAGCAAAAAATAATATGCTTGCAGAAAGAGTTAAAGCAAATATGTTTGTATTTGAAGATATTGTAAAGCTTGATGATAGATCAGTTCAAAAGATATTAAAAGAAGTAAATCTAAAGGATGTTGCTATTGCACTTAAGGGGGTTAATCAGGATATATCAAATATTATTTTAAGAAATCAATCAAGTAGAGCTGCAGATGCATTAAGAGAAGAAGTAAACTTACTTGGAGCAGTTAAAATATCACAAGTTGAAGAAGCTAAGCGTAATATAGTAAAGGTTATAAGAAGATTAGAGCAAGAAAAGGTAATAAGTACAAGCAATGAATTGGAGGAAGAGTTTGTTGTCTAATGCTAATAAGATACTGAGAAGTGATGATATACATATAAAAGGAAAAGTAAGTTTAAGGATGTTACCTAATGATTACTTATTAAACACTCCAGATAGATTATTTCAACAAAAAGAAGATATAGAAAAAAAAATAATTGATGCAAAAGAAGAGTATACGAAAATAGTAAAAGAAATGGAGCAAAAAAAACAAGCTATTATAGATGAGGCTAATGATAATTCAAAAGTAATAGAAAAAAGAGCGTATGAATTAGGATATGAACAGGGTTTGAAAAATGGTTATGAGGATGGTTACAAAGAGTCATACCAGCAGAATATAGAGAAGGCAATTAAAGAAAGTGAAGCTATAAAGCAAGAAGGATATAATACATTATTAAATATAAAAAGTGAGGCAAAACAATATATTAAGGATAATAAAAGATACATATTAGATATTTGTATATCAATAGCAGAGCAAGTTCTTAGAGAAAAATTTGAAGATATAAAATTAATGGATACTATGATTGAAAATATAATTGCTGAATATGACTTAAAGAAGGACTTAATTGTAAAAGTAAATCCAATTTATAAAGAGAAACTTGAAAATAGTATAAAAGTTAGAATGAGAGAGTTAAAGCTATCTCAAAAGGTTTTTATTATTTCTGATTCAACCATAGAAAAGGGAAATGCTGAAATTGAAAGTGGAAATGGAAAGCTAATAGTAGGTATAGACAGCGTTTTAGATAAGGTAAGGGAAGAGCTACTATAGTGGGGGGAATATGATATCTATAGATTTTAATAAAATAATGGAAAAGATAAGCAATATAACTCCATATGTATCAGAGGGAAAAGTTAAAAAGGTAATAGGCCTTACTATTGAGGTTGATGGACTTAAAACATCAGTTGGAGAGTTATGTACAATATATAATCAAAATAATAGTCCTATAAGTTGTGAAGTTGTGGGATTTAGAGAAAATGAAATAATACTTATGCCTTTAGGTGAGTTAGTTGGAATTGGACCAGGATGTAGAGTTATAGCTAGTGGTAATCCATGTAGTGTTAAATGTAACAATGATTTATTAGGAAAAGTAATAGATGCTTTGGGAAATCCAATAGATGAAAGTTCAATTTGTGAAGGGGAAAGATATAGTTTGTTTAATAAGCCTCCAGATCCTATTAAAAGGGAAAGAATTAAAAATATAATGCCAACAGGAATAAAAGCAATTGATGGATTTATTACTTGTGGAGAAGGTCAAAGGATTGGGATATTTGCAGGTAGTGGTGTTGGAAAAAGTACAACTTTGGGAATGATAGCTAAAGCTGCAGAAGCAGATGTTAATGTCATTGCATTAATAGGTGAAAGAGGACGAGAAGTATTAGATTTTATTGAAAGAGATTTAGGAACAGAAGGTATGAAAAAGTCTGTAGTGGTTTGTGCAACATCGGATAAACCACCACTTGTAAGACTAAAAGGTGCATTAACAGCAACATCAATTGCAGAGTATTTTAGAGATCAGGGTAAAAAAGTAATACTTATGATGGATTCTGTTACTAGATTTGCAATGGCTCAAAGAGAAGTTGGACTTGCTATTGGAGAACCACCAGCTCAAAAAGGGTATACTCCATCAGTATTTGCAGAACTTCCTAAGCTTATGGAAAGAACAGGACTTGCAGAAAGGGGGTCCATAACAGCATTTTATACTGTCTTAGTGGATGGTGATGATTTTAATGAACCAATTGCTGATGCTGTAAGAGGAATTCTTGATGGACATATAGTTTTATCTAGAGAGCTTGCTCACAAAAATCATTACCCAGCAATAGATGTTTCAAATAGTGTAAGTCGTCTTATGAATGATATATGTGATGATGAACATAAAACATCTGCATCTTATGGACGGGATATAATTGCCACTTATAAGGAGGCTGAGGATTTAATAAATATTGGTGCATATGAACATGGATCTAATATAAAAATAGATAAGTCAATTGAATATATTGATAAGATTAATAATTTTTTAAAGCAAGGTATAAATGAAAAGAGTTCCTTTGAAGAAAATATAAATAGTTTAAAAAATATATTTAGATAAGGTGGAAGGTATGTGGAGAATTTTAATTTTAGGCTTCAAAAGGTCTTAGATATTAAATTTAAAAATGAAGAGGAAAGTAAAGTTAAGTACTCTAAGGCTCAAAGAGAAAAAAGAGCAGTAGAGGAAGAACTTGAAATTTTAAAGTCGAATTATAAAAGGTATTCTGATGAAATTAATATTGAAGATATAGTAACAAGAAAGATAACATCTAATTATTTAAATACTTTATCAAATATTATCAGTATTAAAAGTTCAGAATTAAATAAAAAACAAGTTATATTAAATGAAGCTAGAATTGATTTATTAAATAAGCAAATTGAAAGAAAGTCTTTAGAAAAGTTAAAGAAGAATAAATATATTTTGCACAAGAAAGAAGAAAACCAAAAAGAGCAGAATATTAATGATGAATTTGGAATTTATTCATATTTAAGAAGAAAGTCTGAAGATATATAGGAGATTGATAGTTGTGAGGATAGGTAGGTCATTAGCACTATCATCTAGTAATCAAAATAGTGCAAACATAATAAAAAATAAAAGTGAAGATAAGTTCTTATCGATATTAGATTCGGATGTAAAATCTGATATGGATTTAGAAGAAAATAAGGATGATATTAATACTAATGAAGAGTTAATATTATTTATCGGGTCATTATCTAATAGTATAAAAATTAATGAAAATATTGAATCAAATGAAATAAGCAACGGGAGTATTAGCGATTTAACTAGAGAGTCTATTAACTTTAATAAAAATGAAAAGTTTAGTTTAAGTATTGAGCTAGATGATATCTATAATCGGAATATTAATGAATTCGGTGAAAAATTGGTAGCTCCAGAAGATAAGTTACGTAAAAATTATTTAGTTCAAGAAATAGGTAAGTGTATAAACAATGAATCTATAGGTAAATTAATAGAATTACAAAATAAAGGAAAAGATTTATTGATAAATGGAAAATTAAATTCAATTATTAAAGAAACAAATGAAATAAGTAACGAGAATATTAGTGATTTAACTAGAGAGTCTATTGACTTTAATAAAAATGAAAAGTTTAGTTTAAGTATTCAGCTAGATGATATCTACAATAATAATATTAATGAATTTAGTGAAAGACTGGTAGGTTTAGAAGATAAGTTAAATAGAAATTATTTAGTTCGAGAAATAAGTAAGTTTATAAATAAGGAATCTATGGGGGAAGTAATAGAATTACCTTGTAATGAGGTTAAGGATAAGGTGATTAACCAGATAGATACTAATAATGAGGTTGGTGAAGTAGAGTTAGATTATAAAATGATGAATATTTTAGATAAGTTTAAAAATAACAATACTAAATCTAATATTGGAGAAGAAGTTTCATTAAGAATTAAAGATATAAAAAGAATTGATTTATTAGACACAATAAATTCTAATACGTATAAAGCTGATAATACAAAGAGAGAATTAGATTTAATGAAAAATATTAGAATAGGTAGCTTTAAGGTTAAAGAGAATAACGATTTAGATACCAATATTGAATCTAATATATCAAATAATATTTTTATTTTTAGTGCTGAGGATAAACTTAATACTAATGAAGTAAAACCTCAATTTATTAGAAAAGAATATTTTTCAGAAGATGTAATTCAAATTGTGAAGTACTTAAAAAACAATGGTGTAGAAGAATTAACTGTAAAAATAAATCCTAAGGATTTAGGGGAAGTAAATATAAAGATTTTAAAATCTAAAAATGAAGAAAAATTAGTTATTACGCTAGCAAAGGATGAAACCTTTAGTTTAGTAAAGGAGAATATAAATGAAATAAAAAATCATTTAAGCAGTTTAGAAATTAACATTAAGAAAATAGATGTTGAAACAACAATTGATAATCTAAAAAATTTTTCTGAAAATTTAAATCAAAATTTTAATAGAAATAATACAAAAGAACAAAAGAGAAATAGACAATCTAATAAACAAGAGAATGAGATTGAAAACAAATTAGAAAATAATAATTTAAATATTGATTTGTTAATATAGGAAGGAAATTATGGAGGCAATAAGACAAAGAAACAACAATGTAGTTGGTAAAACTGAAAATGGAACAATTGTATATGATTCAGGAGAAAAAAATGATAAGGATATTTTCTTAAAGATGTTAGTTGGACAAATGACTAATCAAGATCCATTTAATACTAAAGATCCATCACAATATATTACTCAATTAGCTCAATTTAATACTTTAGAACAAATGATTTCTTTAAATGATTCTATGAGATATTTAGTTAATTTAAATAATGCAATATTATCAAATACTGCATTAGGATCGGCTTCAGTATTAATAGGAAAAAGTGTAGAAGTATCAAATCTAGATGAGTCAGGAAAGTATGAGAATTGTTCTGGAAAAGTAAAAAGTGTAGCAATAAAAGATGGGCAAGTCTTTTTAGAAGTTAAGTTAGATAATACAGGGGAAATAAAAGACTTTGAATATTCATCATTAGTTAAAGTTAATGATAATAAAGAATATTAATAAAAAAGTAGGGGAAAAGGGAGATAGCAAAAATGTTAAAATCAATGTATTCAGGAATAAGTGGAATGAAATCAAATCAAACTAAAATGGATGTAGTGGGTAATAATATAGCTAATTCTAGTACTACAGCATTTAAAAAGTCGAGTGTAAGATTTAGTGATACATTAAATAAAACAGTAATATATTCAAGTCAGCCAAGTAAAAATGTAGGTGGAGTAAATCCAGGGCATGTTGGTATAGGAGTAAAGGTTAGTTCTATAGCTAAAAACATGTTACAGGGGTCATTACAACAAACAGGAATTCCAAGTGATTTATCAATAGATGGAGAAGGATTCTTCATAGCTCAAATAGATAAAAGTAATAAGGGAAAAGATGAAAATATTATTACAGAAGGATATACAAGAGATGGTTCATTTACTTTAGATAAGGATGGCCATTTAGTAACATCAGCAGGATATTATATATTAAATACAGTAAACGAACCAGTAAATATACCTACAGTTGTAGATAAAAATGGAGATGCAGTTAAAGAAGGAACAGAAGGATCTAAAAGAGTATTGTCTTATAACATTTCAAGGGAAGGAAGAATATCATACGTTGTTGAAGATGGTACGAAGGTTGATAGCTCTCAAACATTAAAAATTGCAACCTTTGTAAATAAAAATGGATTAGAACCTTCAAGTGGTAATATTTATCTAGAATCTTCTAATTCAGGAGCGCCAGAATATAATATTGGTGATAATAAGACAAAGCATGGTCTTATAACTCAAGGAGCTTTAGAAATGTCTAACGTTGATTTGTCAGAGGAATTTACAGACATGATAGTTACAACTAGAGCATTTCAAGCTTCAAGTAAAGTAATAACAACAAGTGATGAATTATTACAAGAAATAATAAATCTTAAAAGATAAATAAGAGGTTAAAAATGAAAAGAAACGATATATTAACACCTATAGGAATATTATTAGGGATAAGCTTTATTATATTTGCTATATCACAAGGAAATGTTGGAGTTAAAAGATTTTACGATTTAGTTTCAATAATGATAACGGTTGGAGGATCATTTTCGGCTCTGCTTATTACATATTCGATAGATGAAATAATGATGTTCATATTTATGACTAAAAAATTATTTAGAACATCATCAATATCAAAGGGAGATGTTATAAAAGAATTTAAAAAAATATCTATAAAATCAAGAAAAGATGGTTTTTTAGCAATAGAAAGTAATATTCAAGAAATTAAAGATGATTTTATGAAGACAGGCTTAGAGTTAGTTGTTGATGGAGTAGAAGCTGATTTAATAGTTGATATTTTAAATAGTAATATTTCAGAAGTAGAAAATAGATATAGTAAAGCAGGAAAAATATATAAAACGTGGGGCTCTTATGCACCGGCGTTTGGAATGATAGGTACATTAGTAGGACTTATTCAAATGTTATCACAGCTTGATAATCCAGATACTATAGCTAGTGGTATGGCAGCTGCTCTTATAACAACATTTTATGGTGCATTATTAGCAAATTTAATTTTAAATCCTTTAGGGTTTAACCTTGAAAATAAGGGGGAGAGAGAAGCTGAAAATAGGGAGATGATGTTAGTAGGTATTCTAAGTATAAAAAATGGTGATTCAACAAGAATTTTAGAAGAAAAGTTGGCAAGTTTTTTAAATGAAAAAGAAAAGGTTAAGTACTTAAAAGGTGGAAATGTAAATGGATCAGAAAAGAAAGCAGCGTAGAAAAAGGAAAAGGGATGATATCAATACAAGTGCTTGGATGGATACATATGCAGATACAATTACGCTACTATTAACATTTTTTATTCTTTTATATTCATTTTCTACTACAGATAATGAAAGGTTAAAGTTAATTGCAGCAGCTCTTAAAGGTGAAATAACTGGTGTGCCGACAAAGCTAAAGGATGTTCCCAATATAGATAAGAAGGATTCTGAACAAGGTATTGGGGAAAAAAGTCCATATGATGTACTAGTGGATGAGGTTACTGAAATAATAAATAAAAATGCACTAACAGATGTAGTAAAGATAAGAGAAGAAGATGCAGGTGTTGTACTTCAATTAAGTGACAGTATACTTTTTGATTTAGGACAAGCTGAAATGAAAAGTGATAGTACAGCAGTATTAGATGTTATAAGTAATATACTTCCTAATATTAGTAATGAAATTATGGTGCAAGGACATACAGATAATGTTCCTATAAGTTCAGCAAAATATAAGTCAAATTGGGAGTTATCAACGGCAAGAGCAGTTAATGTTATTAGGTATTTTATAGAAGTTAAGGGCTTTAATCCAACCAGATTTTCTGCTACTGGATATGGAGAGTATAGGCCGTTAGTAGATAATTCAACAGATGAAAATAGAGCTATTAATAGAAGAGTTGATATATTAATAGTTCAGAAGAAAGATATAACAGGGGAATAGATGGATAAGACATTTTTAGAATTCATAATTAATTTAATAGTGTTAATTCCTATTATTTTATTACTAATAGTAATTTCATTAAGACTTAGTAAAAAAAGTCTAGATAAATTGACTTTAGGTTCATATGTTAAAGTAATTGAAAGATTTAATTTAACTAAAGATATAAATCTATATGTAATTAAAATGGGAACAACAGGATGTGTACTAGTTTCTTCAAATAATAATATACAAGTAATAAAAGAATTAAACGAAAATGAAGTAGAAGAAATAATAAATATGAAAAATAATAAAAGCAATTCTATAGCATTAAAAGGTATAAATGAATTATGGGTAAGCAACATATTAAATAATAATTTTACAAGGAAAAAAGATAATGGATATACTAAGTCAGATTTTAAATAATAGTTCAGAATTAACTCCAAACATGCAAGTATTTTTATTAATGACGATACTTATGTTCTTACCAACAATAATATTTATGATGACAAGCTTTGTAAGAATAATAATTACATTTTCATTTATAAAATCAGCATTAGGTGCTCAACAATCTATTCCAAATCAAATATTAGTGGGACTAGCTCTGTGTATAACTATGTTTATTATGAGTCCAGTTGTGGATAAGATAACACAAAATGCTATACAACCGTATATAAATAAAGAAATAACTATTGAAGAGGCATATACAGAAGCAAAGAAACCAGTGGTAGAATTTTTATTAAAACAAACTAGGGATGAAGATTTAGAGTTATTCTTAAAAAATTCATCAATAGATGTTAAGAATTTAAATAAAGAAGATTTACCAATAAATGTAGTAGTACCTGCTTTTGCAATAAGTGAATTAAAAACAGCATTTCAGATAGGATTTATAATATATATACCTTTTCTAGTAATAGATTTAATAGTAGCTAGTACTCTTATGTCAATGGGAATGTTTATGCTTCCACCGGCAATGATTTCACTTCCATTTAAATTACTTTTATTTGTAATGGTAGATGGATGGAACTTATTAGTTAAATCTTTAATAGAAAGTTTTTTAAGATAGGAGAGATATAATGAGTGAAATAGTGATAATGACAATAGTAAAAAAAGCATTAGTTGTAGGTCTTATGATAGGAGGCCCAATACTTGCTATATCTTTAGTAGTTGGACTTATAATAAGTATTTTTCAAGCGACAACACAGATTCAAGAGCAAACATTGACATTTGTACCTAAGTTAATAGCAATTATTTTAATACTAGTCATAGGTGGGCCTTGGATGTTAAATAAACTTGTGATACTTACTACTGAATTATTTCAAAGTATATCTACTGTAGTTAAATAATTATGATATACGTTTTTTTTAGAATAACAGCATTCTTTTTAGCTATTAGTATTATATTTCCTAGTGGAACTCCTCGTTTATTTAAGATATGTTTTTCATTTTTATTATCTTTAATGATAGCTTTAAATATAGAGATAAATAGTATAGTTGAAAACTTTTATGAGTTAATAAAGTATGGTACTTTTGAAACAATTAATGGATTAGTTTTAGGATACATAGTTAACATGTGTTTTTATAGTTTAAAGATGGCTGGAAATTTAATAGATATTCAATTAGGGTTATCTATGGCAAGTACATATGACCCAAATACTCAGACACAGTCTACAATTATGGAAAAATTAATGTATTTTATAGGGATAGTAGTATTTTTCAATATAAATGCTCATCATATTTTAATAAATTCTATACAGAATAGTTTTGAGATAATTCCAGTTGGATACTCAATATTAGATTTTAACATTTCATATATATTAAGAGTTTTTGTAGAGTATTTTATTATGGGAATAAAGATAGCTAGTCCAATTATAGTTGTGTTAATAATAACTGATTTAATAACGGGAATAATATCTAGAAGTATATCAGGTTTAAATGTAATGATTATAGGAATGCCACTTAAAATGTTAGTTGGAATATTGTTTTTTATGAGTTCATTGCCATTTATATTAAATACTATGAAAGATATTATTAAGCAATTAAAAAATGTACTTGAAGGAACATTAGTATTTCAGGATCAAATAATTGCATTTATAAATACATTATTTTAAATGAAGTTAAAGAGATAAGGGAGAGATAAGTTTGTCATTGTCAGATAAGACAGAACAACCTACCGCTAAGAAAAAGAAGGATGAGCGGAAAAAAGGGAATGTAGCAAAAAGTAAAGAGGTTTCAAATGCGTTTACTTTAATTGGAGCAGTACTTTGTGTTTTTATGATGAGTGCTAAGGTTATAAATAAACTAAAAGTATTTATAGCTTCTTCATTAAAATTAGATTTTAGTATTGACTTAAATTATAAAATGGCACATGAAATATTTATAAGTGGGATATTTAAATTTATTGAAATATTTTTGCCGCTTGGGTTAATTGTAATTGCATTAGGAATTATAGCAAATATTATGCAAAGTGGTTTGATATTTAATAAAGATGCATTAAAACCTAAGTTTTCAAAGCTAAATCCAATTAAGGGATTTAAAAATATGTTTTCTCAAAAAGCTTTTGTAACTTTTATAAAAAATACTATATTACTAATTTTATTATCATATATAGGATTTTCTTTTGTTAAGAAAAACTATTTAAATATATTAAAAATAGGAGATGTATACTTTCCATATTTGTTATATTTTATATTTGATATTGTAAAGCAATTATTTATGATAGCAATAGGAATTGCTATAGTTATAGGAATTGTAGACTTTGCTTATCAATTATATTCTTATAAAAAGGGAATGAAAATGACTAAGCAAGAGGTAAAAGAGGAATATAAACAAGCAGAAGGGGATCCAATTGTAAAATCTCAAATTAAGCAAAAACAAAGACAATTGTCGTCTCAAAGGATGATTCAAAATTCAAAAGATGCAACTGTTATTATTACAAATCCTACTCATATTTCTATAGCTATTAGATATGAAAGAGATATAGATTCTGCGCCAATTGTTATTGCGAAAGGAGCGGATATTTTAGCTATGAAGATAAGAGAAATAGCTAAAGAGAATGATATACCTATAGTTGAAAATAAACCACTAGCTAGAATTATGTATAAAGAGGTTGATATAGATCAAGAAGTGCCTGCAGATATGTACCAAGCAGTAGCTGAAGTATTAGTTGCAGTATATAAAATAAAAAATAGATATAAAAGAAATAAGTAAAGGAATTAAGGAATGAGAAATTTTAAAAATAAATTTGATATATTAGTTGCCTTCGGTGTAATGGGAATAATTTTAATGATTATAATACCATTGCCTTCATTTATGTTAGATATGCTATTAGTATTAAAT
Source organism: Clostridium sp. D53t1_180928_C8 (assembly GCF_015667795.1). Lineage (GTDB taxonomy): Bacteria > Bacillota > Clostridia > Clostridiales > Clostridiaceae > Clostridium. Next base: position 142,844 of record NZ_JADPEL010000003.1, on the reverse strand, counting down.
ATAACTTTATCAATTTTAATTTTACTTATGACACTTTTTTCAACTAGTATACTTCAATTATCAATATTTCCAACCTTATTATTGGTAACAACTCTTTTTAGATTAGGGCTTAATATTTCTTCTACAAGACTTATCTTAGGGGAAGGTTATGCAGGAAATATAATTGAATCATTTGGTAGTTTTGTTGTAAGAGGAAATTATGTTGTAGGAGTAATTATATTTTTAATAATTATAATAATTCAATTTGTAGTTATTACTAATGGATCAGGAAGAGTATCTGAAGTTTCTGCAAGGTTTACATTAGATGCTATGCCAGGAAAACAAATGAGCATAGATGCAGATTTAAATGCTGGAATGATTGATGAAAAGACAGCCAGGAAAAGAAGAAGAGAACTACAACAAGAAGCTGACTTTTATGGTTCCATGGATGGAGCATCTAAATTTGTTAAGGGAGATGCTATTGCAGGTATTATAGTAACTATAATAAATATATTTGGTGGAATTATAATTGGAGTTATGATGCTTGATATGGATTTTTCTCAAGCTATTCAAACATATATAAGATTAACAATAGGGGATGGGCTTGTAAGTCAGATACCAGCATTACTTATCTCAACTGCAGCTGGTATTTTAGTAACAAGAGCAGATAGTGAGGAAAGCTTTGCAAGCTTAGCTGGTCAGCAGTTAACATCTATTCCAAAGGCAATAATGATAACTGGAGTAGTACTATTTATATTAGGAGTTATGCCAGGGTTACCTACTATATCATTTTTTACACTTGGTTTAGGGTGTGTTTTAATTAGTATCACATTAAAGAAAAGCAAAGTTAGGGAGAGAGACAAAGATAAGTTAGAAAATTTAGAGGTAGAAGAATCTGCAGTAACAAATGAAGTAGAAGATGTAAGTGAATTACTTAATATTGAAGCTTTAGAGGTGGAAATTGGATATGGTCTTATACCGCTAGCAGACGAAGATAGCGGTGGTGATTTACTACAAAGAATAGCATCAATAAGAAGACAATGTGCTATTGATATGGGAATAATAGTACAACCTATACGAATAAGAGATAATCTTCAATTAGATCCAAATGAATATTGCATAAAAATAAAGGGAAATAAAGTTGCTACATATAAGCTTATGCCAACAATGGTTCTATGCATGGATCCAATGGGATTAGGGTTAGAGTTAGACGGAATAAAAGCTATAGAACCTAGTTTTGGATTAGAAGCATTATGGATAAGTAAAGATAATATTGAAGAAGCAGAATTAAGAGGATATACAATAGTAGATCCTTCAACTATATTAGTTACTCATCTATTAGAGATAGTTAAAGAAAAATCTCATGAACTTATGGGAAGGGAAGAAGTTAAAGTAATAATTGATGCAACAAAAGAAAAATATAGTGTAGTAGTAGATGAACTTATTCCAGATTTAATGACTTTAGGTGAAGTTCAAAAAGTATTACAAAACTTACTTAGAGAAAAAGTATCAATAAAAGATAGGGTAACAATTTTAGAAACTTTAGCTGATAATGCAATTAATACTAAAGATATAGAACTTTTAACTGAATATGTCAGAATGGCATTAAATAAGAGTATATCAGCTTCACTTGTAGACGAAAATAATTATATAACTGTAGCAACTCTATCTAATGATGTTGAAAGACTGATATCTAATAACTTACAAAAGTCTGTTAATGGAACATATCCAGCAGTAGATCCAGAAAGTACAAATAAGATATTTAATAGTATAAAAGATATAAGTGAGAATGTTAATTTTTATAATAACAGGCCAATTATTTTAGTTTCACCTAAAATAAGAGCACCATTTAGAAAGCTTGTTGAAATGGTATTTCCTAATATTGCAATATTATCATTAAATGAAATACCAAATGATGTTCAAATAAGAGCACAAGCAGTAGTTAACATATAATAGGAGGAGTTTAAATTGGTTAATGACCATAAGGAACAATACATATTAGAAAATATGAGTTTAGTGAAATATATAGCATCAAAATACTTTACTAAAAATATTGGAATTGAATATGAAGATCTAGTTAGCTATGGAACAATGGGTCTTATCGATGCAACAAATACTTATAAGAATGATAGAAATTGCAAGTTTTCAACTTATGCATCACTTAAAATAAGAGCCGCTATTATAGATGAGATAAGAAGAAGTTCTCCAATTTCAAGAAGTGATGTGTCAAAGATAAATGAGTACAATGCAGCTGTAGAAATATTACAGAATAACTTGTTAAGGGAACCTACTGATTTGGAAATATCAAAATATTTAAATTTATCAATAAATGAAGTTAAAAAGATTGATAGTAACATAAACTTAATGACTAAGGTATCTTTAGATTCTTTTATTTTTCAAGGAAGTAATGATGTTAAGGTGATAGATACAATAAAGGAAGATGATAAATTATTACCAGATAATATAGTTGAAGAAGAAGAAAAATTAGAAATACTTACAAAAGCGATTAATATGTTAAAAGAAAAGGATAAACTTGTTTTATCTTTATACTATTATGAAGAGCTTACTTTAAAAGAAATTGGTAGAGTTTTAGAAGTATCAGAATCTAGGGTATCTCAATTACATAGTAGAGCAATAGTAAATTTGAGAAATACAATTAATAAATTAAATTATAATATAGCTTAAGGAGGTATAATATGCTAAGAGGTATGTATTCATCAGTATCAGCTATGATAAATTTACAAAGTAGTCAAAATGTAATAACTAATAATATTGCAAATTTAAACACTACAGGATATAAGTCAGAGACACTAGTATCTAAAACATTTGATGATGTTTTAATAAGTAATAATGATAAATATGTAAATGGAAAGGGAACTAAACAAGAATTAGGAGTATTAAATCCTGGCGTTAAAATAGATGAAGTAGGAACTAATTATAATCAAGGAACATTAGTAGAAACTGATAATGAAACCGATTTTGCACTAAATGGAAAGGGATTTTTTACTGTAAGAGATACTAAAGGGATGAGATATTATACGAGAGATGGCGTGTTTAATGTTAATAGTGAAGGATATCTTGTTAATAGTTTAGGCTATGAAGTTTTAAATTCTAATAATCAATCTATATATGTAGGAAATAGTAAAATATTAATGGATAGCAACAATAATATTATTTTAGATTCTGGAGTTACACATAAGTTTAATATAGTTGGATTTGATGATTATAGTATTTTAAATAAAATTGGACGGAATCTTTATACTGGAGAGAATGCTAGAGTAAGTAATAATTATGAAGTAAGAAATAAACATAAAGAATCTTCTAATGTAGATATCATAGATGTAACATCGGCTTTAATGTCAAATTTAAGAGCTTTTGAAGCTAATCAAAAAGTTGTACAAGTTATGGATTCTACTTTAAGTAAAATAGCAACTGAGATAGGAACAGTTAGGTAGGTGAAGTAAATGTATGGAATGTTAAATGTTAGTAAAACTGGGATGAGCGCTAATCAAAATAAGATTAATATTATATCTAATAATATTGTTAATGTTAATACTACTGGATATAAGAAGTTAGATATGGAATTTCAAGATTTAGTAAGAGAAAGATTATATAAAGATTCTTATCCTACTAATGATAGAAATGCTACTGTAGGTACTGGTGCTAAAACTAGTAATGAATTTAGAAACTTTACTCAAGGTAGCTTAAAGAAAACTAATATCTCTACTGATATTGCTATAGACGGAGAAGGATTTTTTAGAGTTATTAGAAACGATAATACTTATGCATATACAAGAAATGGAGAGTTTAATGTAGATGCTAATGGAAGAATTGTTGATGATAATGGAAATATACTTGATATACAATTTGAAAATGATAAAAATTATTTAAACTCAAAAATTACTTCGAAAAATCTAATGGTTAATAAAAGAGGGGAAGTGTTTTCAAATTATAAAAAGATTGGAAATGTAAATCTGTATGTAACAAAGGGAAAGGACGATTTTGTATATTTAGGAGATAGTTTATTTGTTCCTAAAGAAAACACACAAATGACAATGATTAATAGTTCTAATATAATGCAAGGTCATGCTGAGATGTCTAATGTAGACATCAAACAAGAAATGATAGATTTAATATCTGTACAAAGAGCATTTCAGCTGAATAGTAAGGGAGTTAGTGTAGCTGATGAAATGTGGTCAATGATAAATAATTTACAATCAAGATAAGAAAGAGGATGGACTATGGAAGATATTAAATTATATGACTTCAAGAAAAGTGAAAAATTCTCTATTGAAAATATAAGAAATTTAGCGCTTATGTGTGAAGAGTTTTGTAAAACTTCAAATATGCAAATTAATTATGAAACAAAAAATGAAAGCTTTAAGATGATTATAAATAGTTGTGCTCAGACTACATATGGTGAGTTTGTTGAAGCAATAAAAGGTGATTCTGTTGTTATAGAATATAGCATTTTACCTGTTGTTGAAAACTTAACTTTATTTATAGATAAAGTTGTTGTATTAAGTATAGTTGATTTACTATTAGGTGGCAATGGAAAAGTACAAATGATAGATAGGGAGCCAACTAATATTGATTTAGAATTACTTAAATACTTATTTGAAAACTTATTAAAGAGAATATATATTCCGCATTCTTATGAAAAAATTGATATTTCAAAGATACATACTAATAAAGTTCAATATCAAAATCTTACTAATAATGATATGATATTTAACTCACAGATAAATATATATTTAGAAAATGAAATAATTGGATGCATGAGGATTTGTATACCATATGAAAATATGAAAGAAGTAGTAGATAGCTTTGAAAATGTAAAAATGATGGATTATGAGTCAACAGAAAGTGAAAAAAGAAATGATATAATATCTAATGAAATTTTTCAATTTGTAAAAGATGTTGAAGTAGATATTTGTGCAAATCTTGGAAGTGCAAAAGTTAGTATTAGGGATTTACTTAATTTAGAAGTAGGCGATGTTATTCTTTTGGATCAAAGAATAAATGAGGATATTATTGTCAGCGTAGGTGATGCTAAGACTTATAAGGCAAAACCTGGCGTTTTAGGAATACAAAAAGGTGTAGAAATAACTGATATAATTAATAGGGAGATATAGATATGAATGAGAATATAGCTAGAATATTAGATATACCAATAGAGATAACAGCAGTTTTAGGAAGAACCAAGATGGCGTTAAGTGAGATATTAGAATTAGGAAAAGGGTCTTTAATAGAACTTGATACTTTAAATAATCAAGAAGTTGAAATACTTGTAAATGGTAAAAAGATAGCTTATGGTCAAGTTGTTATCGCACAACAAAATTTTGGAATAAAAATTACTAGTGTCTTGGAGTCAGAAGAGTTAGTAAATAGTCTTAGATAGTATTAAATCTTATGAAGTGGCAAGTAATAAGTTTAGAAGTTAATATTTAAACTTATTACTTGCCATTTATAATTGTTTAATCTTTGTTTAATATGGATAGAATTTATGGTATGGAATATTAGTTATATGGAGGAATTATGAGAAGTAGTATTGAAATGAAAAATAAGTTAACTTTAATAGCTCAATTAGGTGATGAAACTAAATTTCAGATCTTAAAATATAATGAGCTTATTGGAATAAATGACGTAGAGTGTATAACAAATATTAAAGCTATACAAAATAGTGGACAAAGACTTAAACAGCTAAGAATATTGTTAAATGAAAGTTCTGCCAAAATACAAAATAATGAATTGAGTTATATGAAGGGATATATTGAAAGAAGTGATATATTACATGAATATAAAGGAATTAAAAAATTAATATTTGAATCTAAGCAGTTAATAGCAAATAAAGATAAAACAATATTTAAAGGTACAGGTGAGATTTTATTAAAAACTACTTTTAGTGAATTTACATTGATAGAATTAGTTGATGAAGAAATAATAATTAATGATTCTATGTTTTGTGCATCTGATGAAGAAGTAAGTATTATTGAAGAAAAAGGTGATGGTAAAGAAATAAGAATTAATGGAAGTGGAATTGTTGCATTGAAACTACCAGTTTCAGAAAAAGAAATAATAAGATGTAAGTTGTTTAATGATAAATTAACAGTAAATGAAGATTTAGTTATTCTAAGAAGTAGTAGCATAAAAATAAAATATGAAAAATATGGTAGATTAATAAATGATGAAGTTATAGAGGAGATTAATACTGTTTATTACGGAATAGGAGAACTATGGTTATTACCAACTAGAAGTACATATGATAAATATGGTAAAATAAATTGTTGTTTAGAAGAAGATTATGAATAACCTAAGAAAAATATAGATTACACCTTAAATTTAGTGTGCTAAAGTGTTAAAATAAGGATGTATAGAAAATAGGAGTGATAATATGGGTCTAAAAGATTTAGATTTTAATGATGACTTAGATATGCTATTTAAGGCAATTTTAGAATTAAAAAATATAGATGAATGTTACATGTTTTTTGAGGATATTGCTACCATTACAGAATTGAAAGCTATATCTCAAAGAATTCAAGTAGCTAATATGCTTAAGGAGAAAAAAGTTTACACAGAGATAGCAGAAGCAACAGGTGCTAGTACAGCAACTATAAGTAGAGTCAATAAGTGTCTTAATTATGGTCAGGGTGGATATAATATAGTATTAGATAGAATTAATACTAAGAATAAATAAGTGTAAACCAAGGTAAATGCTAGCTTACATGCTATTGTAAAAAATCGGAATAAAGGATATACTATAAGAGTTAAATTGAAATAAATAAGCGAGGTATTATATATGAGTAGAATGTTCGGGACAGATGGTGTTAGGGGAGTAGCTAATACAGAGTTAACAGCAGAATTAGCTTACAGTTTAGGTAGAGCAGGTGCATTTGTTTTAACAGAAGGAACACATAAACCAAAGATTCTCGTTGCTAAAGATACTAGAATATCAGGAGATATGTTAGAAGCAGCTTTAGTAGCAGGTATTCTTTCAGTTGGGGCAGAAGCAGTAATTTTAGGCGTAGTTCCAACACCAGCAGTAGCTCATTTAACAAGAAAATATAATGCAGATGCAGGAGTTATGATTTCAGCATCTCATAATCCAGTTGAATATAATGGTATTAAGTTCTTTGATGGAAGAGGATATAAATTATCAGATGAATTAGAAGATCAAATACAAGCAGTAATAGAAGAGAATTTTGAGGGTGTTCCAAGTCCTGTTGGAGGAGCAGTTGGAAGATCATATACTGAAGAAACTGCATTAAGAGAGTATATAGATTATGCAATGAGCACAATTACAACAGATTTAAAAGGTCTTAGAGTTGCATTAGATTGTGCAAATGGTGCTGCTTACAAGGCTGCAGTTAAAGCGTTTAGAGCTTTAGGTGCTAGGGTATATGTTATAAATGATAATCCAGATGGAAATAACATAAATGAAAATTGTGGTTCAACTCATATGGAAGAGTTAATGGATTATGTTGTAAGAAAGAATTGTGATATTGGATTTGCCTTTGATGGAGATGCAGATAGATGTTTAGCTGTTGATGAAAAAGGAAATATGATAAATGGTGATTTCTTATTAACAATATGTGCAAAAGCTTTAAAAGAATCAGGAAAATTAAATGATGATACTTTAGTAGTAACAGTAATGAGTAATTTAGGATTAGATATTGCAGCTAAAAGAGAAGGTATTAACTTAGTTAAAACTAAGGTTGGAGATAGATATGTACTTGAAGAAATGCTTAAAGACAATTATATCTTAGGCGGAGAACAATCAGGTCATATAATATTCTTAGATCATAATACTACTGGAGATGGATTAGTTACAGCACTTCAAATTGCAGCTATATTAAAAGAAAGTGGAAAAACTTTCAGTGAATTAGCCGGAGTTATGAAGGAATTACCACAAGTATTAGTTAATGCTAAGGTTCCAAATGAAAAGAAGAATATTTATTTAGAAGACCAAGAAATAATTGATGCTATAAACAAAGTTGAAGCTAAGCTTAATGGTGTTGGGAGAGTTCTTATAAGACCATCAGGAACAGAACCTTTAGTAAGAGTTATGCTTGAAGGTGAAAATCAAGAAGAAATAAATGAAATGGCAAATAGCTTAGTAGAATTAATATTAAGCAAAATATAATAAAAAAATAATGCTCTTATGGGCATTATTTTTTTATATAAATTATAAATAAATGAGTGATTTCTTAATTAATATGTTATAGGTATAAATATTATTAATAAATCATCAATTATTAAAAAGAAATATTAATATGATAATAAAAGTGGCAAAATATTAACTTAATATCAAAAACAAATAATAAAAGTTAAAAAATAAAATGAATTTATTAAAAATAAAAACACTGTATTGACAGAGTATTAAAAGAGAGAGTAATATATTAACAATAGAATATTTTGGAAGTTCTTTTGAGAAATAAAAGCTATGATAGAGATATTTATTTGGAGAAAAAGTTTCAGAGAGTCCATGGTTGCTGTGAATGGATACTTTAACTAAATAATGATCACTCTTGAGCTGTATCCTGAACACTATTTTATGGTAAGTAAGGGGGTACCGGTAAGCACCGTTAAATGCAAGGGTTTGTTTGAACCTAGTGATATTAATGATGAGGAATTTTATCCCGCCGTTATGATTTTATCATTAAGGGTGGGATTTTTTTAACCTAATTTAGAACCATTTTGTTCAATAATTACAAATTATTTCATTGGGGGTATTAAAATGGAAAGACATGTTTTATCTGTCTTAGTTAGGAATTCTTCAGGAGTACTAACAAGAGTTTCAGGGCTATTTGCAAGAAGAGGGTTTAATATTGATAGTTTAACTGTTGGGAGAACTGAAAATCCGGAAATTTCACGAATGACTATTACTTTAAATGGTAATGAAGATGTTTTAGAACAGTTTACTAAACAACTAAATAAATTAGAGGATGTTTTAAGAGTATTAAAATTAAAATCTGATAATTCAGTGTACAGAGAGCTAGTACTTATAAAGGTTAAGGCTGATGCTGAAAAAAGAGCATCAGTAAATGAAGTAGTAAAAATATTTAGAAGTAAAATAATAGATATTTCTCCAGAAACATTGACTATCGAATTAACTGGAGATGAAAGTAAAATAAGTGCTCTTATAAAGCTTTTAGAAGAGTATGAAATAAAAGAATTAGTAAGGACAGGCGTTTGTGCATTAGAAAGGGGCGCTAATGATATAACAGACTACTGTGAAATATTCAATTAGTTAGAGGTTAGAAGTTTAATCATTAACTAAAAACTACTAACTATCAAAAAGGGGGCTTTAAAATTTGGATAGAAATATAGAAATTTTTGATTCTACCTTGCGAGATGGTGCGCAAGGGCAAGGTATATCATTCTCACTAGAAGATAAGTTGAAAATAGTTAAGGCTTTAGATGAGATAGGAATTGATTATATTGAAGCTGGAAATCCAGGATCAAATCCAAAAGATATGGAATTTTTTAATGTAATTAAAGATATAAAATTAAATAATTCTAAATTAGTAGCTTTTGGTTCAACACGTAAGCCGGATATAAAGATTGAAGATGATTTAAATATAAAAAGCTTAATAAGGGCAAAAACAGAATTTGTATCAATATTTGGAAAAGCTTCAGCTTTTCAGGTTACAGATATATTAAAAACAGCTTTAGAAGAAAATCTAAAAATGATAGAGGACACTATAAAATATTTTAAAGAAAATAATAAACAAGTGATATTTGATGCAGAACATTTTTTTGATGGATATAAGGAAAATAGTAAATATGCACTTTCAACATTAAAAGTAGCAAAAGATGCTGGGGCAAGAACTTTAGTTTTATGTGATACTAACGGTGGAACTTTACCAAATGAAATAAGAGATATAACTGCTGAGGTTGAAAGTTTATTTGGAAACATGATAGGAATACACTGTCATAATGATATCGGAATGGCAGTTGCCAATTCAATAATATCAATAGAGTCGGGAGTATCACATATTCAAGGAACTTTTGTTGGAGTAGGTGAGCGTTGTGGAAATACTAATTTAAGCACAGTAATTCCAACAATAGCTTTAAAAATGAATTATGGCATAAGATCAAAAAAATATTTACAGGATTTAACGGCAAAGGCTAGATATATTTCTGAGATATCTAATATTCAGTTAGAAGATTGTACTCCATACATAGGAAAAGCGGCATTTGCTCATAAGGGTGGAATGCATATAGATGCTATTTGTAAGACACCACAATCTTATGAGCATATAAAACCAGAGGTGGTTGGAAATAAAAGGAGATTTTTGTTATCAGAGGTAAGTGGTAAAAGTACAGTTTTACAAGAAATACACAAAATTTTCCCGAATGTAAAAAAAGATGGTGAAGAAGTTAAAAATGTAACTAAGCGATTAAAAGAATTAGAATATGAGGGATATCAATTTGAAGGTGCTGAAGGTACAGTGGAATTATTAATAAGAAAAACTATAGGAAAGTACAAACCATTCTTTAAATTAAATCACTTTAAAACTATAGGAGAAAATCCTTGGAATAATGGTGAATTTAGTTCAACTGCATTAATTAATATAACTGTAGATGGAAAAACCGAAATGACAGCAGCAGAAGGTGATGGTCCAGTAAATGCTTTAGATAAGGCTCTTAGAAAAGCGTTAGAAGTATTTTATCCAGAATTAAAAGAAGTAAAATTAGTTGATTATAAAGTTAGAGTTTTAGATTCTGAAAGCACTACAGGTGCAAAGGTTAGAGTATTAATAGAAAGTACAGATAGCAATGAAAGCTGGAGTACAGTTGGGGTATCTAAAGATGTAATTCAAGCAAGTTGGATTGCATTAGTTGATTCAATAGAGTATAAGCTAATAAAAGATATTGAAAGAAAAGCAAAAGCATATTTTTAAAGGGGGAAACACTTATGGCAATGACAATGACACAAAAAATATTAGCAGCACATGCAGGATTAGAAAATGTAAAAGCAGGACAATTAATAGAAGCAAATTTAGATTTAGTATTAGGAAATGATATTACTTCACCAGTTGCAGTAAAGGAGTTTGAAAAGTTTGGAGTAAAAAAAGTATTTGATAAAGAAAAAATAGCAATAGTTCCAGATCATTTTACTCCTAATAAAGATATAAAGGCTGCAGAACAATGTAAATTTATAAGAGAATTTTCAAGAGAAAAAGGTATAACTAATTTCTTTGAAATAGGGGAAATGGGAATAGAACATTGTTTATTACCAGAAAAGGGATTAGTAGTTGCAGGAGATGTAGTTATTGGGGCAGATTCTCATACTTGTACCTATGGAGCTTTAGGAGCTTTTTCAACTGGAATTGGTTCAACTGATATGGCTGCTGGAATGGCTACAGGAAAATGTTGGTTTAAGGTTCCTTCAGCATTAAAGTTTGTTTTAAAAGGAAAACCGTCAAAATGGGTTAGTGGTAAAGATGTAATTCTTCATATCATTGGAATGATAGGTGTTGATGGAGCATTATATAAATCAATGGAGTTTTTTGGTGATGGCTTAGAGTATTTATCAATGGATGATAGATTTACAATGGCAAATATGGCTATTGAAGCAGGTGGGAAAAATGGAATATTCCCAGTAGATGAAAAGACAGTTGAATATTTAAAGGAACATGGAAAGAAAGAATGGACAGTATATGAAGCGGATGAAGATGCTGAATATGATGAAGTCTATGAAATAGATTTAACTACTTTAAGACCAACAGTTTCCTTCCCGCATTTACCTGATAATACGAGAACTATTGATGAAGTTGGTAATATAGAAATTGATCAAGCAGTAATAGGTTCTTGTACAAATGGAAGAATTTCAGATTTAAGAGTTGCAAGAGATATATTAAAAGGTAAAAAGGTAAATAAAAGAGTTAGATGTATAGTCTTTCCTGGAACTCAAAAAATTTATTTACAAGCCTTAGAAGAAGGTATAATAAAGGATTTAGTAGAAGCAGGAGCGGTGGTTTCAACACCAACATGTGGGCCATGTCTAGGAGGTCATATGGGTATACTAGCTAAAGGTGAAAGAGCGATTTCAACTACCAATAGAAACTTTGTAGGTAGAATGGGACATGTTGAATCAGAAGTTTACTTATCAAGTCCGGCAGTTGCAGCAGCTTCAGCAATAACGGGAAAAATAACTAATCCAGAAACACTTTAAGGGGGTAAATAAATATGAAAGCAACAGGAAGAGTTTTTAAATATGGGGATAATGTAGATACAGATGTAATTATACCAGCAAGGTACTTAAATACATCAGATCCAAAGGAATTAGCAGCACATTGTATGGAGGATATAGATTTAGATTTTGCTAAAAATGTACAACAAGGAGATATAATGGTTGCAAAGAAAAATTTTGGATGTGGTTCATCTAGAGAACATGCACCTATAGCAATAAAGGAAAGTGGAGTTAGCTGTGTTATAGCATCAACTTTTGCAAGAATTTTTTATAGGAATTCTATTAATATAGGATTACCGATACTAGAGTGTGATAAAGCAGTTAAAAGTATAGAAGCTGGAGATGAATTAGAAGTTAATTTTGATACTGGAGTCATTAAAAATATAACTAAAAATGAAGAATATCAAGGTGAAGCATTCCCAGAGTTTATGCAAAAAATAATAAATAGTAATGGGCTTATAGGATATATTAAAAACTCTAAGTAAATATAAGAAATACTAATTGAAATACTATATTAAGCAATAAATAAAAGTTAAGTGCAATATTATTATGTTTACTTAACTCAAAATGGAATTAAGGGGGAGCAACTATGAATTTTAATATAGCAGTTATACCAGGAGACGGAATAGGACCAGAAGTTATAGATGAGTCAATAAAGGTATTAAATAAGATTGGGGAAAAATATAATCATACTTTTGAATTTGAATTTTTACAAGCAGGTGGATGTGCAATAGATACTTTAGGAACACCATTGCCAGATAAAACTTTGGAAGTATGTAAAAAAAGTGATGCAGTACTTTTAGGAGCTGTTGGAGGACCAAAATGGGATGATCCTAATTCAAAAGTAAGACCGGAACAAGCATTGTTAGGGTTAAGAGGGGGATTAAATTTATATTGTAATTTGAGACCGGCACTTTTGTATAAAGCATTAAAAGAAGCATCTCCACTAAAAGATAGCATAATAGGTGATGGAATAGATATTTGTGTTGTAAGAGAACTTACTGGAGGAATTTACTTTGGTGAGAGAGGTAGAGAAGTTGTTGATGGTATAGTTTCAGCATATGATACTGAAAGATATAACATTGAAGAGATTGAAAGAATAGTAAGAATAGGCTTTGATACGGCAATGAAGAGAAATAAAAAATTAACAAGTGTTGATAAGGCTAATATATTAGAGAGTTCTAGATTATGGAGAGGCGTAGTAGAGCAAATGTCTAAAGATTATCCAGAAGTAGAGGTTAATCATTTATATATTGATAATGCTTCTATGCAGTTAGTTAAGGATCCTAAACAATTTGATGTTATTGTTACTTCAAATATGTTTGGAGATATATTATCAGATGAAGCATCTATGATTACAGGATCAATAGGGATGTTACCTTCAGCATCTTTAGGAGAAGGAACTTTAGGAATGTATGAGCCGATACATGGTTCTGCACCTGATATTGCAGGGAAGGGAATTGCAAATCCATTAGCAACAATTCTTTCTACAGCTATGATGTTAAGATATAGCTTTAATTTAGAGAATGAAGCAAAGGATATAGAAGATTCAGTAGTTAAGGTTTTAGAAGATGGGTATAGAACTGGAGATATTAATAGTGAAGGTACTAAGCTTATTGGAACTAAGGAAATGGGAGCGCTTGTTTTAGAGAAAATTTAATATAGTTAGTAGTTAGATAGCGACAATCTTGAAGCTTGAAACTAATTTTAGGGGTGATGTAAATGAGAAGTGATGTAGTAAAAAAGGGAGTAACAAAAGCTCCACATAGATCTTTATTTAAAGCATCAGGATTAACTGATGAAGAAATAAATAAGCCTTTAATAGGGATTGTTACATCTCAAAATGATATAATTCCGGGTCATGTGAACTTAGATAAAATAGTTGAGGGGGTAAAAAAAGGCGTATTGATGTCTGGTGGAACACCATTAGTATTTCCTACTATAGGAGTATGTGATGGTATTGCGATGGGACATGAGGGAATGAAGTATTCTTTAGCTACAAGAGAGCTTATAGCTGATTCTATTGAATGTATGGCAAAGGCTCATGCATTTGATGCACTAGTATTTATACCAAATTGCGATAAGATAGTTCCGGGAATGGTTATGGCTTCTTTAAGAGTAAATATACCATCAGTAGTTGTTAGTGGTGGACCAATGTTAGCAGGTAAATTTAAAGATAAAGAAGTTTCATTATCAACGATGTTTGAAGCAGTAGGAGCTGTGGAAAGTGGATTAATGTTAGAATCTGATTTAGAAGAATTAGAAGAAAAAGCATGTCCTACATGTGGATCATGTTCAGGTATGTTTACTGCAAATTCTATGAATTGTTTATGTGAAGTTTTAGGATTAGCGCTACCTGGTAATGGAACTATACCAGCTGTTTATTCAGAAAGAATAAGATTAGCAAAATATGCTGGTATGGCTATAATGAATCTTCTGAAAAAGGATATAAAGCCAAGAGATATAGTGAATGAAGAAGCTATAAAGAATGCATTAACAGTAGATATGGCACTTGGATGTTCAACAAACAGTGTTTTACATTTAACTGCTATTTCAAATGAAGCAAAAATACCTATAAATTTAGATATTATAAATGCAATGTCAGCTAAAGTTCCTAATCTTTGTAAATTAGCACCGGCATCTGACACTCATATAGAAGATTTATATGCATCAGGCGGGATAAGAGCTGTAATGAGTGAATTAAATAAAAAGAATTTATTAAATTTAAAATGTATTACAGCAACAGGAAAAACTGTTGGGGAAAATATAGAAAATGCTAAGGTATTAGATTACTCAGTAATAAGACATATTGAAGAACCATATAGTGAAACTGGTGGAATTGCAGTTTTAAAGGGGAATTTAGCTTTAGATGGTGCTGTAGTTAAAAGGTCAGCAGTACTTAAAGAGATGTTAAAACATCAAGGACCAGCAAAGGTTTTTAACTCTGAAGAGGAAGCAATAGAAGCTATATTAGGTAAAAAAATAGTTGAAGGTGATGTTGTAGTAATAAGATATGAGGGTCCAAAGGGTGGGCCTGGAATGAGAGAAATGTTATCACCAACATCAGCAATTTGTGGAATGGGTCTAGATAAATCAGTAGCACTTATTACAGATGGTAGATTCAGTGGGGCAACAAAAGGAGCAGCAATAGGACATGTATCACCAGAAGCAGCTGAAGGTGGAAATATTGCATTAGTTCAAGATGGGGATATTATTGCTATAGATATATTAAATGGAAATTTAGACTTACTTGTAAGTGATGAAGAGTTAACTAAGCGTAAGGAAGTGTTAAAACCAGTAGAACCAAAAGTTAAAGAAGGTTATTTATCAAGATATGCTAAGTTAGTAAGTTCAGCAAGTACAGGAGCAGTGTATAAATAGTTAGAATTAACTAAAATAAGGGGGGCTTTTAATGTTATTAACAGGGGCAGAAATTCTTGTTAAGTCTTTACTAGACGAGGGTGTTGATATTGTTTTTGGATATCCTGGAGGATCTGTATTAAATATCTACGATTATTTATATAAATATAAAGATAAAATAAAACATTATTTATCCTGTCATGAGCAAAGTGCAGCACATGCTGCAGATGGATATGCAAGATCAACTGGACGAGTTGGTGTTTGTATAGCAACATCAGGACCAGGGGCAACAAATCTTGTTACAGGAATAGCAACAGCATATATGGATTCAGTTCCTTTAGTTGCTATAACAGGTAATGTTCCAAAGGATTTACTTGGAAAGGATAGCTTTCAAGAGGTTGATATAACAGGTATAACAATGCCAATAACAAAGCATAATTTCATAGTTAAGGATATTAATAATTTACAAGAAACAATTAGAAAAGCATTTTTTATTGCAAGAGAAGGAAGACCAGGACCTGTTTTAATTGATATACCAAAAGATATAACAGTTGATAAAACTGAGTATAAGGATTTAAAACCATTAGAAGTTAATCCTAAAACTAAACATATAACAGAAGGTGCTTTAAATGAAGTTGCAAAATATATAAATGAATCATCAAAACCTCTTATTTATGCAGGGGGAGGAGTTATTAATTCGGACTCTACAGAAGAGTTAATAAATTTTGCTGAAAAATTAAATGCACCAGTGGCAACAACATTAATGTGTAGAGGAGCAATTCCTTCTGAGCATAGATTAAATACAGGGATGATAGGTATGCATGGAAGTAATGCATCTAATATTTTAGCAACGAAATGTGATTTGATAATTGCTTTAGGGGCAAGGTTTAGTGACAGAGTAATAAGTGATAGAGAGTTTATTAATAATGCTAAGGTGATACAAATAGATGTTGATCCTGCTGAAGTAAATAAAAATGTAAAAGTTGATTCATTTATTATTGGAGACATAAAAGTTGCATTACAAAATCTAATACCTTTATTAAATGAAAAGAAAAATAAAGAATGGTTAAATACTGTAGAAGAATTAAAATTGTTAGCAGTAACTAAGAGTAATAGTGATGATGGAGAAGAATTAACACCAAGATTTCTATTTGAAAAGCTTAGTGATATGGATAAAGGAGATTTTATTATAACAACAGAAGTTGGACAACATCAAATGTGGACAGCTCAGTATTTTAATTTTAAAACTCCTAGAACTTTAATATCATCAGGTGGGCTTGGAACAATGGGCTTTGGTTTAGGTGCTTCAATAGGGGTTAAAGTTGCTAATCCAGATAAAACTGTATTTAATATTGCTGGCGATGGTAGCTTTGGTATGAATTGCAATGAGTTTGCTACTGCGGTTAAATATAATATTCCTATTAAAGTTATTGTAATGAATAATAATGCGTTAGGAATGGTTAGGCAATGGCAAAGCTTATTTTATGAAGCGAGATATTCACAAACAACTTTAGATAGGGCAACTGATTTTGTAAAATTAGCAGAAGCCTTTGGTGGTGTTGGATTTAGGGTTGAAAAAAGGGAAGAATTAGATAGCGTATTAAAAGAGGCTTTAGCAGTTAATAAGCCTGTAATAATTGATTATAGAATAGATAGTGATAAAAAGGTATTTCCTATGGTTGCCCCAGGGGCTCCAATTCATCAAATAATAAATGAAGAAGACTTAGAATGTTAGTCTAAATTTCTATCATAGGAATAATGGTAGCAATTTTTAATAAATAAAAATAATAAATAAATCGGGGGTATAAAGATGGCAAAAATGTTTTATGAAAAGGACACAAATTTAGATTTATTAAAAGGAAAAAGAGTTGCAGTAATTGGTTATGGTAGCCAAGGACATGCACATGCATTAAATCTTCATGAAAGTGGAATAGATGTAGTAGTAGGATTATATGAAGGAAGCAAATCGGCTGATAGAGCGAGAGAAGCAGGACTACAAGTTTCTACTGTTGCTAAAGCGACAAAAATGTCAGATGTTGTTATGGTATTACTACCAGACGAAAAAGCAGCTAAGGTTTATAAAGAGGAAATAGCTGCAAATTTAGAGGAAGGAAATGCTTTAGCATTTGCTCATGGATTTAATATTCATTATGGACAAATAGTTCCACCTTCAAATATTGATGTATTTATGGTTGCTCCAAAGGGACCAGGACATATGGTAAGAAGGACTTATACTGAAGGATCAGGAGTTCCTTGTTTAATAGCAGTACAACAAGACTATACAGGACATGCAAAAGATTTAGCTTTAGCTTATTCAAATGGAATTGGTGGGGCAAGAGCTGGAGTATTAGAAACTACATTCAAAGATGAAACTGAAACAGACTTATTTGGAGAACAAGCAGTTCTTTGTGGTGGTTGTACAGCGCTTATTAAGGCTGGATTTGAAACTTTAGTTGAAGCAGGATATGCTCCAGAAAATGCTTACTTTGAATGTTTACATGAAATGAAGCTTATAGTTGATTTAATGTATCAAGGTGGTATGGCTGCTATGAGATATTCAATTTCTGATACTGCTGAATATGGTGATTACATGATTGGTAACAGAATTGTTACTGATGAAACTAAAAAGGAGATGAAGAAAGTATTAACTGAAATTCAGGATGGTACTTTTGCTAGAAATTGGTTAATGGAAAACCAAGTTGGTAGACCACAGTTTAATGCAGTAAGAAGAATGGAAGCAGAACATCCAATTGAAAAAGTTGGTAAAGAATTAAGAGAAATGATGTCTTGGATTGATACTAAGAAATTAGATTAATAAATTAGGGTTATATTAAAGAGGGAATTACATTTATAGTATAAAAATGTAATTCCTTTTTTGTATTAAAATACAAAGTTATCTTAAAAATGTTTATAAAATAATACATAAATGGTAAAATGAAGAATATATAATGAAAATATATATTATAAGGAGATGGGTATATGGAATTACAAACTAAGGTAAATCATAAAAAGGTATTTAGCAAAATAGGACTTGCTGTTTTTACATCAATGGTATTAGTTAATATTATACAAGGAGTATTTTTTGGAATTATTAGCGTAGTTAACCAAGAGGTATTAACAGCTCCTTGGATAAGTTATGTAGGAATTGCAGTAAGCTTTTATTTAATTGGATTCCCTGTATTTTATTTTATGGTAAAAAAATTACCGGAATCTGCTAAAAGAGAAAGTAAGACATTAGAAATTACTAAAATTATAAAATTATTTTTTATGTCGTATAGTATGGTATATATAATTAATCTTTTAACTAATCTTATTATGATGTTAATAGCAGTCATTAAAGGTAGTGAAGTAGTAAATCCCTTAGTGGGAGTTATTGAAGGAAGCAATTGGATTTGGTCATTAATTTTTGTTGGAATATTATCACCTATAATTGAAGAAATAATGTTTAGAGGGGTAATGCTTAATAAGCTAAGAGGGTATGGGGACAAAATTGCAATAATAACAACTGCGGTTTTATTCGGGTTCTTTCATGCAAACTTTTCACAATTTTTTTATGCAGTAGCATTAGGATTAATATTCGCATATGTAACATTAAAAACAGGAACAATAAAATATTCAATAATCCTTCATATAGCTGTAAATATAATGGGAAGTGTTATTTTACCAGCTTTAATTGGAGATGGATCTAACATAGCTCTTGTAGGTGGAGTTGGTACTGTATTATTAGTTATTGTAATTATAGGATTAGTATTACTAATAAAAAATAGAAAAAGTATAGTTTTATTAGATGGTGAAATTAAATTAGAAAAAGGAACTGAATTTAATATAACTTGGATAAATTTGGGAATGGTATTATATGTAGCTATTTGTCTAGTTTCTATGATAGCTATATTATTTAGGTAAATTAAAATTAAATATATAATTTAATTTAAAAAATTTATATGCAAGGATTGTCAAATAGAAAAAAGATAAAGTATAATTTATTATAAGGTAATTGATAACTTATTTTGTGATAATGAATTTAATATAATAAGAATTTAAATGTTTACAAAGGAGATATTATTATGCTAATTTTAACTATTGAAAATGTTCCAGGAAAAGAAATTAAAGAAATAAAGGGATTGGTAAAAGGAAGCACAGTTAGGTGCAAAAATATAGGTAGAGATATTACGGCTAGCTTTAAAAATTTAGTTGGTGGAGAAATGTCAGGCTATAATGAAATGTTAATTGAAGCAAGGCAAATTGCTATTGGAAGAATGGTAGATGAAGCGGAAGCTATGGGTGCTAATGCAATAATAGGAATGAAACTTATGTCTTCAGCAGTTGCAGCTGGAGCGGCAGAAATGGTTGCATATGGAACAGCTGTAGTTGTAGAATAGGTGGAAAGTAAATGGATGTTATGATAATACCAGTACTTATATTGGTGATTTATGTAATAATAATTATAGGTTCTATAGGATTAGTAATATGGGCTATAACAACAAGAATAAGAGAAAAGAAAAAAGAAAAAGATAAATTAGAAAAGTATAAAAAATATTAATATAAGTATTTTAAAAAGAATGTATTCTACTTTTGTAAAATGCATTCTTTTTTTAAAACACGAACATTATATAGAAAAATGCGAAGTAAATTATGGAATTTTGGCGAAATATATGGACAAACCACGAACTTTATATTAATATTATTCTTATAATTGTATAAAAGTAATCGTGTTTATCGTATAAAGTTGGAAATAGGGTCCAACAGTTTCTACCAAGTCACCATAAATGATTTGACTACGATATGTCTTATATAAAATGATTTTGATAAGAAATCTTAATTCTTATATTAAGCATATAAATAAAAATTAAATAATCTTACATATTAACCTTTATACTCAACATGCGATAAATATTGCGATTACCTAAATAAATGCATGGAGGAGTAAACAGATGGTAAATTTCATATCTAATTACTTTAATTTTCAAGATAAAAAAACTAATTTAAAAACAGAAACAATAGCAGGAATAACAACATTTTTAACAATGGCATATGCATTGTTTTTAATTCCTAGCGTTTTAGCTGATGCTGGAATGCCAGAAAAAAGTGTGTTTGTTGCAACAGCTGTAGCTGCAGCAATTGGAACATTAATAATGGGGATATTTGCAAAATTTCCAATGGGACTAGCTCCTGGAGTTGGATTAAATGCTTTCTTTACATATAGTGTTTGTATAGGAATGGATATTTCATGGCAAACTGCATTATCAGGTGTACTTGCATCAGGAATTATATTCTTAATAATATCAGCAACAGGTTTAAGAGAGTTAGTTATTAAAGCAATACCAACAAACTTAAAATTTGCGGTAAGCGCAGGGATTGGATTATTTATAGCGTTTATTGGATTAAAAAATGCAGGAATAGTTGTAGCAAATCAAGCAACTTTTGTAGGACTTGGAGATTTAACAAATCCAACAGTATTACTTTCAATATTTGGACTTATAGTAATGGCAATATTAATGGTTAGAGGGTCTAATATAGCGATATTCATAGGAATGGCAGCAACAGTAGTTGTTGGAATGATATTTGGATTAATTGATCTTCCAACTTCAATAATATCTATGCCACCATCAATGGCACCTACATTTGGGGTTGCACTTAAAAATATAGGAAATATATTTAATCCACAAATGATATTAGTTATATTTACGTTCTTATTTATGGATTTCTTTGATACAGCTGGTACATTAGTTGCAGTTGGTTCAAAGGTTGGATTACTTAAAAAAGATGGTTCAGTTGAAGGTGGTTCTAAGGCATTACTTGCAGATTCAATTGCAACTTGTATAGGATCAATATTTGGAACTACTAATACTACTTCGTATGTTGAATCATTATCGGGTGTAGCAGTAGGGGCTAAAACAGGATTTTCTAGTGTTGTAGTAGGAATTTTATTTTTAATTTCACTATTTTTCTCACCATTATTAACAGTAATTACTTCAGCAGTAACAGCACCAGCACTTATTATAGTTGGTTCATTAATGTGTAGTAATCTTAGAGAAATTGAATGGGATAAACCAGAAGTTTCGATTTCAGCATTTTTTACTGTAATATTGATGCCTTTAACTTATAGTATAGGTGAAGGTATAGCATGTGGATTCTTATCATATGTAGTTCTTATGATATTTAAAGGAAAAGCTAAAAAAGTTCATCCAGTTATGTATTTTTTAGCAGGATTATTTATAATATATTTTGCTGTAAGATAATTGGGTTACAGGGATCCAGTAAATTTCTAAAGACAATCAATATATGAAATTAAATATTGATTGTCTTTTTAGACTACGAATAGAAAGCTATTAAGTATTAATACTTTACAATAATAATTTCAATCTGTATAATTAATCTGTAATTTGTAAATAACAGTTATAATAATTGTGTTGAAGAGGAGCAGTAAATAGATTTTTATTTTAAAGCGATTTAGGAGTGGTGTGAGCCTAAAACTTAAAACTATTGAAGGAAACCTTGGAGCAATAAAAATGAATATATAATTTGAGTGGGCTAATTTATATTAGTCAATTTAGGTGGTAACGCGGAAATATAGTCTTTCGTCCTAATTTAATTGGATGAAAGGCTTTTTTTATTGGAGATAAATATATGCGTCCCAGCGACGAAATTATTTATTTACATTATATATAAAGGAGAGAATAGTATGGCATTTGAAAAGTTAGCTGAGATAATATTCCCTAATGTTGAACATGATAGAGAATATTATATAGCAAAATATCCAAAAAGAAACTTAAAAGAAGGTGCTAGGGTAACTAGATATGCACCATCACCAACAGGATTCCAACATATAGGTGGAGTTTTCGCTGCATTAATCAATGAAAGATTAGCAAGTCAAAGTGAAGGGATTTTCTATTTAAGAATAGAAGATACAGATCAAAAGAGAGAAGTTGAAGGGGCAATAGAAGATACAATTGCAACTATGCATAACTTCGGAATGGACTTTAGTGAAGGTATGACTGGGCAAGAAACATCAAAAGGTGAATATGGCCCATATAGACAAAGCGAAAGGGCTGAAATTTACAGAACTTTTGCTAAGGATTTATTATTAAAAGGATTAGCTTACCCAGATTTCTGTACTCCAGAAGAATTAGCGGCTTTAAGAGAAGAGCAAATAGCTAATAAAATCACTCCAGGATACTATGGAGAATATGCTAAATACAGAAATATTACTGAAGAAGAAGCTATAGCAAGAATAAACAATGGTGAAACTTATATCTTAAGATTAAAATCACCAGGAAATATAGAAAATAGAGTAGAATTCCATGATTTAATAAAGGGAGATATATCATTCCCAGAAAATAATCAAGATGTAGTTTTAATAAAGGGTGATGGACTTCCTACATATCACTTTGCACATGCAATTGATGATTACCTAATGAGAACTACAGATGTAATAAGAGGAGAGGAGTGGTTATCATCACTTCCAATACACGTTCAATTATTTGAGGTGTTAGGATTTGAAAGACCAAACTATGCTCATATCCCAACTATAATGAAACAAGAAGGAGGATCTAAGAGAAAGCTTTCTAAGAGAAAAGATGCTGAAGCAGCAGTTTCTTACTATAATGAAGTTGGATATCCAGTAGTATGTGTTATAGAATACTTATTAAATATAGTAAACTCTAGCTATGAAGAATGGAGAGCAGAAAATCCAACATCTGCTTATTATGAATTCCATGTTGCTTTAGAAAAAATGAGTAAGAGTGGAGCATTATTTGATTTAGTTAAGTTAAATGACGTTTCTAAAGATGTTATAGCTAGAATGCCAGCTGATAAAGTATATGAACAATATACAACATGGGCAAAGAAATATGATGAAGAAATGTACAACTTAGTAACTTCAAATGAAGCTATGTCTAGAGAAATATTTAATATAGATAAAGAAGGTCCAAAACCAAGAAAAGACTTTGCTAAATGGGATGAAGTTAAAGATAAAATATTCTACTTCTTTGATGAATTATTCTATAATGAAACAGCAGAAAATGTTGAGTTACCAAAAACTTTATCATTAGAAAATGCTAAAGCTGTAATTAAAGAATATGCTAAGAAGTTTACTTTCAATATAGGAAGCCAAGAAAACTGGTTTGAAGAATTAAAAGTAATTGGAGCAGAGCTTGGATATTGTGCAAATAGAAAAGAATACAAGGCTAATCCAGATGCATACAAAGGAATGATTTCTGACGTTGCTGGAGCTGTTAGAGCTGCATTATCACATAGGGCAAATACTCCTGATCTTTATACTATAATGCAAATTATGGGAGAAGAAAAAGTTAGAGAAAGATTTAATAAATTTTTAGAAATATAACATATAAGAGTTAAGGATTTTATCCTTAACTCTTATTTATTATATTTTTAAGAAATTATTGCCATGTATTATATAAAGTAAAATTCATAAAATAATACCGAAAAATATATTTGGAGGTATTATTATGAATAAACAAAATCAAACTAATTCAGCTATGAATAGTAATGCTCAACAAAGCATGAATAACAATTCACAACAACAACAACAAAATAGTATGCAAAGTAGCTATAATAACCAAAATGCTATGCAAAATGGAATGAGTAGTGCTCAAATTGATTCTAACATTGATGCATACAAAAAAGCTCAACAAAATTCAAATCAAAACTCTATGCAATAAAATATATTTTAAATTAAAAACTCTCTATAAAAATAGAGAGTTTTTAATTTTGCAAAAATATTAAGATATATACTAAAATTAATTTATATTGGATAAAAAATAAATTAATTTAGATTATAGGAAAAATTGAGATTACTCTGCTAATGAGAACAATTAATACATAGTATCAAAGAAGGAGAAATGTACAAACTATTATTGTAGTGGTGGTAGAACTAAGTTTAGACTTGGCTGTATCAGGACTAAATTTAATAGGACATTGGAGGGAAATGCAATGAATAAACATTCAGAATGTGGATGTCATAAGGACGGTAGTGAAAAATGCACTTCAAGTTGCAGTTGTGGATGTAGTGGAGCAGTAAAATCTGCCGGAAATAATCAATGGGCATCACCTGCAAGTGCGACATCAACTGTTACTGATAAATGTAAATGTGAAAATAAAGGAAAGTAGTTTTAAATTTTATTATTAGTCTAAAAAATTAAATACATTCTTACAAATAACTTCTAGTATTAATTTATTAATATAGTGCAAACTAATATTGATAAGAGTGTTAGGAGGACAGACCAATGGGATAAATGATAATAAAAAATATTCTTATACCGATAAAATTCAAAATAATTATTTAACTCCAGAATATTGGGATGTAGATTGTGATTGTAATTTATTAAATGATTTAACTGGTGATTATGGATTTCAAGAAGATAGAGGAACCATAAAAAAATAATTATATAAGTAACGACTTGTGTGTACCTGATTATAAAAATTACTGTGTATGAAACCTCAAAGACACTCACTATACCTAATTAAAATAAGAGAAAGGCAAAATGCCTTTCTCTTATTTTAATTTAAATGAAGATTTTAAAGAAACTATTCTGTTAAATACTAATTTTTCTGATGTAGTATACTTAGTATCTACATTAAAAAATCCATTTCTAACCATTTGGAATTTATCTTGAGGTTTAGCATTTTCTATAGCTGTTGGCTCAATAAATCCTTGTAAAATTTCCATAGAGTTTGGATTTATTTGTTCTAAGAAATGTTTACCTTCATTTTCAGGTGCATCATCTAAGATTAATGGTTCATATAATCTGAATTCAGCAGGAACACAGTTATTAGCATCTACCCAATGAATTGTTCCTTTAACTTTTCTTCCTGTAAATCCAGAACCACTCTTAGTTTCAGGATCGTAAGTACAGTGAATTTCAGTTACATTACCATTTTCATCTTTAATTACTTCGTTACATTTAACAAAGTAAGCTCCCATTAATCTAACTTCATTACCAGGGAATAATCTGAAATATTTCTTTACTGGAACTTCCATAAAGTCTTCTTGCTCAACATATAATTCTCTTGAGAATGGAATAAGTCTCTTACCGAAAGATTCATCTTTTGCATTATTACTGACTTCAAGCATTTCAGTTTGACCTTCTGGGTAGTTAGTGATAACTAATTTTAATGGTCTTAAAACTGCCATTGCATTAGGAGCTTTTGTTTGTAAGTCCTCTCTTATGAAGTAGTCAAGCATTTGAGAATCTACAGTAGAGTTAGCCTTAGCAACACCTATAGCTGCACAGAAATTCTTTAAACTTTCAGGAGTACATCCTCTTCTTCTTAAACCAGAGATAGTAGGCATTCTTGGGTCATCCCATCCATCAACAATACCTTCATCAACTAATTGTTTAAGTTTTCTTTTACTCATAACTGTATTGGTCATGTTTAATCTAGCAAATTCAATTTGTCTAGGTTGAGCTTCCATTTCACATTCTTTAACAACCCAATCATATAAGGGTCTATGATCTTCGAATTCTAAAGTACAAATAGAGTGAGTTACATTTTCTATAGCATCTTCTAATGGATGAGCAAAGTCATACATAGGATAAATACACCACTTATCTCCTGTGTTATGATGCGTTGCATGGGCAATTCT
Source organism: Clostridium sp. D53t1_180928_C8 (assembly GCF_015667795.1). Classification (GTDB taxonomy): domain Bacteria; phylum Bacillota; class Clostridia; order Clostridiales; family Clostridiaceae; genus Clostridium. Next base: position 116,700 of record NZ_JADPEL010000003.1, on the reverse strand, counting down.
ATAGATAATAGGATCTCTCATATTCATATTAGGAGAAGTCATATCAATTTTAGCTCTTAAGACCTTTTCTCCATCTTTAAATTCACCATTTTTCATTCTTTCAAATAGATCTAAATTTTCTTCTACAGTTCTACTTCTATAAGGACTTTCTTTACCAGGTTGAGTTAAAGTTCCTCTATATTCTTTAGCTTCTTCTGGAGTTAAATCACAAACATAAGCTAGCCCTTTTTTTATTAAAAGAATAGCTTTGTTATACATTGTATCAAAATAATCTGATGCAAAGTAAAGTTCATCCCAATTGCCTCCAAGCCATTTAACATCTTCTTTAATTGATTCAACATATTCAGTATCTTCTTTTACTGGATTAGTGTCATCAAATCTAAGGTGAGTTTTACCGCTGAATTCTTCAGCTAAACCAAAGTTTAAAAGAATTGATTTTGCATGACCTATATGAAGGTATCCGTTTGGTTCTGGTGGGAAACGTGTTATTATTTCTTTGTGTTTTCCGTTTTCTAAATCATCTACTATTATATTTCTTATAAAATTAGAAGAATTAATTTCAGTTGACATATCTTACCTCTCCTATTAACGCTTAATTTAAGTTAAAAATATTTACATAAGAATTTAAAATTATTCTATAAAAAATAATTATCTCCTAAACATAGAACATTTATAACATATATTTTGACTATTACTAATAATTTTAATCTAATATAAGTAAAAAATAAAGTGGGTTAGAGAAAAAGTTAACTAATTACTAAATATAAAGCACTAAATATATCATTTATAAATTAGTTTAGCTTTATGCAAAGTATAAAAAATGAGTATTAATAAAATAATATTATCTGAAATATTATTTTATTGGAGGATTAGAAAATGAATAATTTAATGTGTAGCGTTAATACATGTACTCATAATCAAAATAACTTATGTTGTAGAGAAGCTATTAGGGTTGCAGGTAAAAATACTATTACTGCAAACTTTACAAGCTGTGAAAACTTTAGAAGAAAAGAAGGTGGACTTACTAACAATACACAAACACCTAAAAATTCATTAAATATAGTATGTGAAGCTGAAAATTGTATATACAATAATAATCAAAAATGTGAGGCTAATAACATAAGTATAGAAGGTGCATATGCTTTGTCAGAAATACAAACTGAATGTGCTACTTTTGAATCAAGGATAGATAAGTAAAATTAAAAAGCTAGTTAATCTAGCTTTTTAATTTTTATAATAATGTTTACATTAAATGGAGAATAAAATAAAATAAAGATATTAATGTAAAAGGAAAAGGATTTTATGAGTATAAATTATTTTAAGTATCTGAATAAAGAAAGAATCGAAATAAAAGCAATTAATTTTTGGCAGGCATTAGGTTTATCATTTTTATTTGATATAGTAGTTATGTTTTTAAATACTCCAACAGACGCATTTTATATGGTATTAAGCAACTTTGGAATTAATACTTATAGTGATTTTTGGTATACTATATCAACCTTATTATCTTGTATTTATCAATTTGGAGCTATTTTGGTAATTATTGTATTTATAAATAACAAATTTGTTTTACAAAATGAAATTACTAATAACTTTAAAGTAAGAAAATTAGATTATTTAATTGGATCATTATTAATTATTTCATATATATTAATAACCTATGGATGGTTTGATTATATATTGTTTTCAATTCCTACTGGGGAAATGTTTGAGTCAGCGATGGAATATTTTGATTCATTACCAATGGTAATTCTTTTAATAGAAAGTTGTATAATAGCACCTATTTTTGAGGAGATATTATATAGAGGAATATTATTAAAAGGATTAATAAATAAATATAATAGTAAAAAAGCTATTGTTTATTCAGCTTTAATCTTTGGAATAGCACATTTAAATATACCACAAGGTATTAATGCGTTTTTATTAGGTTTAATAATAGGAACTGTATTTTATTATACTAGATCAATTTATTTATGTATGATAATGCATTTTACTAATAATCTTTTAGTTAATTTTGTTTATTATCCAACAACTGAAATGTGGACAAATATATTGTTTATTGCACTTCCATTGATAGGAATAATAATGATGATTACTTGTTTTAAGATTTTTAATCTTAAGGAAAGGCGAAAACAAGCTAAGAGATATATTTTAAATAGTGATACAAATGGATATAATCAATAGAAATTGGTATAATTAATATATAATGTTAAGTAACGAGCATTTACCTTAAGGGGTAAGTGCTTTTATTATAAAATTTTGGGGTGAATTATGAATATAGGGTTAATAGGATTTGGTGGAGTAGGACAAGCACTAATAAAACTACTTACAGATAAAAAGGATTATATTTTAGAAAAGTATGAGTTAGATATAAAAATAAAATACATAATAAAAAGTGATGGTGGATTATACGATCAAAAAGGAATTAATTTAGATGAAGTTGTTGAGTTTATTGAAGATAATAGAAATATTAAAGAGCATTTATTATGGAAGTCTAATTTAAATATTAAAGATATTATTAACAATAATGATATAGATACTTTAATAGAATTAACATCAACCAATATAGAGACAGGAGAACCAGGATTAACTCATATAAAAAAAGCTTTAGAAAATAAAATAAATGTAGTTACAGGAAATAAAGGACCTATAATATTAAAGTATAATGAGTTAAAAGAAATTGCTCATAAAAATTCAGTAGAGCTTAAAGTTGGTTGTACAACAGGTGGAGCATTACCTTCAATTAATGGAGGAATATATGATATCGCAGGAAGTGAAATTAAGTCTATCGAAGGTATATTAAATGGAACAACAAATTATATATTAAGTAAAATGATGAACAATGATATTACTTATGAAGAAGCTTTAAAAGATGCACAGGAGTGTGGTATTGCAGAGGCAAATCCATGTTTAGATGTATTAGGATATGATACTGCTTGTAAAATAATAATATTATCTAATGTGATTAAGGAAACTAATATAAGCTTAAAGGATATAGAAGTTGAAGGAATTACAGAAGTAAAACTAGAGGACTTAAGAATACTTAAAAAGAAAAATAAAAAAATAAAATTAGTTGGTAAAGTGGAGAGTTTAAATGATGAAATAACCGCTTATGTAAAATTAATTGAAATTGATGAAAATCATCCTCTTTATTTTGTTGATTATAAAAATAAAGGAATTTATTTCAAAACAGATACATTAGGCGATATAAGTATAATTGGAGGGGCTTCTGGTACAAAAAATGCAGCTGCATCAATATTAAGAGACATAATATTAATTAAAATTTTATAATTATATGTAATAAACCATATCACTTATTTGTGATATGGTTTATTACATATAATTTGAAAAAAATTAGGGCGTTAGTATTAAATAGTAAAATATAATAAATTGTACCAATTTGAAATTTGTAATATAATTAGAAAATAATTATTTTTTATGAAGAAAGAAGGAATGCTTTTATGGCTCTTTGTTGCAGAGATTTACTTCAGCTTAAAAATTTTTCAAGAGCAAAAGTGCTGGCTGGTGAAAATGGATTAAATCGTGAAATTTCTTGGCCTTATGTAAGAATGACAGAATCAATTTCACAGTGGCTTTATGGGGGAGAATTAATATTTGTTATTTACACAGATATAAGAAAAGATGATAATAGTTTTTTATTATTGATAGAAGAATGTATTCATAAAAAGCTTTCTGGAATTGTAATTTTGATTGAGGACAAGCATATAAATAGTATACCTAAAAATGTAATAGATAAGGCAAATGAAGAGAATTTTCCTATTTTCATAATGCCTTGGGATGTTAAATTAATAGATATTACACAAGAAATTCTGTTTAAATCAGAACAAAATCAAGAAGAAAATAAGAATGGAAAGCGTTTTTTAGAATCAATTATTTTTTCTCAAGATAATTCGCAAGAAAATATACAAGCTCTAGCAGAATTTTATAATATAAAATTAAGGCCTTTCCACTATGTATGTATATTTAAAATACAAAATTTATCTAATACTTCATATGACTTAGAAGAAATAAGTAAGTATATAATGCATTCATTAGAAGAAGCATTAAATATAGAAAATGAAACGTTAATTCCTATGGAATATGCAAATAGTTTAATGTTTTTAATATTTTCTAATAATTATAATGAAGCGGAAAAGTCATTAGATACTGTTGAGGCTGTATTTAATCTTGTAAGTCCTAGATATTCAGAAGCAAAAATTAGTTTGAGTTTTAGTCGTATAAGAGAGTCAAAATCTGATATAAAAATAAGTTATAAAGAGGCTTTTAAAGCTTTATCTATGATTGATATATGTCATAGGGATTCAAAAATTATTAAATATAAAGAGCTAGGAATTATTAGATGGTTAGTAGAGGTTGCTGATATTAAGGAAATTAAACAATATTGTTATGAAAACTTGGGTCCTATTTTAGAACATGATAAAAATCATGGGATGGATTTGATGGGAACTTTAAAATGTTATTTTCAAAATAATAGACATTTATTAAAAACATCACAAGAACTTTTTATTCATAGAAATACATTGATTTATAGACTATCAACAATTAAGGATCTTTTGAAAATAGATTTAGACGATGCGATGATAGATTTAGAACTTTTTAATAGCATATTAATTTATGAATTTATTAATTTATAAATTAGAAGCCCCTATGATAATACATAGGGGCTTATTTTAAACTTCTAATTCCTGTTTAATCTCTGATTTCTTATCTTTGGCAAAAGATAATATTAAGACTCCTGCAAAAATTAATATACAGGCAACAATTTTTAGTGGTGTTATACTTTCATTTAATAATAATATTCCAAATATTACGCTTGTTATAGGTTCAAAAGTACTTATAACGGCTGCTTCACTTGCTCCAATATATTTTATACCAACTTGTAGCAAGGATAGGGCAACAACTGTACATAGAAATGCAAATATTGCAGATATAATCCATGATTTAGTTGTTAAAGAATATAAAACAAGTTGTTTGGTAGAAATACCATATAAAAACATACCTATACTTGAAGCTATTGCTACATAGAATGTTATTTTAAATGGAGATTCGCTTTTTAAACCACTTTTGTCCATAAATATAATATAGAATGCATAGAATGCTCCTGAAGCTACTGCTAAGATTAATCCAAGTAATGTAGATGAACTAAAAGAAGCAGAATTTAATGATTCAATAAAGAAACATCCTATACCACACATAGCTATAATTAAAGCTATAATTTTTTGTTTGCTTAGTTTTTCGTGGAAGAATAGTACACATCCAAGTGTTACAAATATAGGATAAGTAAAGTGAATTGGAGTTACTATTCCAACATCTATATGAGCAAAAGCTATATTAAGCATTAATGTTGTTATTGCATTACCTATAAATCCTAATATTACTAAGTTTTTAAGTTGTTTTTTTGTTATTCTTAAATCAATTTTCAAAAATAAAACTATTAGTAATAAAAAGGGTAAACTTAAAAAGTTTCTTAAAAAAGTTAATGTTACAGGATTACTTCCTCCAGCACCATAGGTCATAGGCCCTAATGTAAAGGCAAAACCAAATGTAATAGAAGATAGCATTGTTAGAACTATTCCTTTTAATTTCATAAATTTACCTATTTCTTTCTAAAATATTTATTTGAATGCTTCCTCAACTATTTTTAGTATGTTTGGAATAACGTCGTCTACAATTATTTTTCCTCTTGCAGCTGAAGATGATTTAGCTGATGCAAGTGTTCCATTTTCAGGAACTATACCCTTTTCTATAGGATATCTAAAGTAAGTTGCTGGACTAGCGTTTTCTGTATCTAATATTTTATCTTCTCTAACAAGCTCAGGTGCAAAATACATCATTAATGATGTTTCTGTAACAGCAGCATGTTCTAAAGCCCATCCTGGGAATGGAACTTCATCAAAAACTTTATCAATTACGTCTGGTGACATTGGATCCCACCAGTTAGTAAGAAGAATTTTTACTTTGTCTCCGTATTTTGCAGAACATAGATCCATAGCTTCTACAATAAATGCTTCATTTTCAAAGTGAGCACTTAAAATGAATATTTTTGTAAATCCATCACGAACAAATTCATCAATTATATCCATTACTAAAGCTTGTAATGTAGCTCCGTTTAAATCAATAGTTCCTGGGAATAATGGACCACCGCCACTTAATGGTTTTGATTTATATCCATATGAAAGAGTTGGAGCAACTACACCATTAATTTTTTCTGCTATACGATAAGCAAATTCTTCTGCTAATACAGCATCTACGCAAGTTGGTAGATGAGGGCCATGTTGCTCTGTAGCACCTACTGGTAATATAATTACATCATCCTTTTTCTTAGCAAATTCTTGCCATGTCATGTTCTTCATTTTAAAATTTTCGTACATAATAACATCCCCTTTTAAGTTAAAAAAATTTAATTAAGTATTTTACACAATCAGTTTCTATTTTTTTGAATCTGTAGTGCACTATTAGTATATACTTGGAAAATATTACATTACAATGTACAAAAAATACAAATAAATCCATAAAAATATGTTCTTTATGTGCACAGTCATAGTAAATGATTATTGTATGGTTTGTACAATGACTAGCGCATTCTTTCATGGTAAACTTTGGATGTTGCTAATGAATAGCTAAAAACAATATGAGGGGGATTATTAGAATGAAAGTAATACTGTTTAAAAATGCAAGGCTAAAAGGAAATGAAAAATTAGTTGATTTACTTGTTGAAAATGGAGTATATAAAGAAATAGGTCCAGATCTTTCAGAAAAATATAAAGATGTAGAGACTTATAATTTAGAGGGGAATTTAGTTGTTCCACCTTATGTTGATCCACATATCCATTTAGATTATGTGTATACAGCTCGTATGGCTGGTGCAAATAATGGAACTGGGACTCTTTTCGAAGGAATTCAAAGATGGTCTGAGACAAAATCAAATATGACAATAGATGAAATAAAAGACAGAGCTAGAATTGCACTAAAAAAAGAAATTTTATATGGAACTCAATATCTTAGAACACATGTAGATGTAACAGACCCAAAGCTTACTTGTTTAAAAGCAATTATGGAGTTAAAAGAGGAAGTAAAAGATGTAGTTGATATACAAATTATAGCGTTTCCACAAGAAGGAATGTATTCATATAAAGATGGAGATAAATTAGTAGAAGAAGCGTTAAAAATGGGTGCTGATGTAGTAGGTGCAATACCTCATTTCGAATTTACAAGAGAAATGGGAGAAAAGTCTGTTAAGAAAGCTGTAGAACTTGCTATTAAATATAACAAGTTAATTGATATTCACTGTGATGAAACAGATGATGAACAATCAAGATTTCTTGAACTATTAGCTGCTGAATCTTACATGAATGGGATAGGAGAACTTACAACAGCAAGCCATACTTGTGCTATGGGTTCTTATAATAATGCATATACTTTTAAACTATTTAAACTTTTAGCATTATCAAAACTTAATTTTATATCATGTCCAACTGAAAATATTCATTTACAAGGAAGATATGATACATATCCAAAAAGAAGGGGTCTTACAAGAGTTAAAGAGTTAAATGATGCAGGTATTAATGTTTGTTTTGCACAAGATTCAATTTCAGATCCATGGTATCCATTAGGAAATGGAAACTTAATGAATATTCTTGATGCAGGAATTCATATTTGTCATATGATGTCATTTGAAGAAATTAAAAATGCCTTAGATTTAATTACAATAAACGGTGCAAAAACTCTTCATATAGAAGATAAATATGGTATATCAGAAGGTAAGGACGCTAACTTTATAGTATTAAATGCAAAAAATGAATTTGATGCAATATTAGAAAGAGTTGGAATTAATTGTTCTGTTAGAAAAGGGGAATTCTTATTTAAAAGAGAGCCAGAAGTAATTGATACAAAAATTTCACTATTAAAATAATCGTTATATAAAAAAGAGTTAAGTTAAATTTGACTTAATTCTTTTTTGTATATTTTAAATAAGTTTAAATGGTTTAATGATTATACATTTTAATAAAAAATATTAACCTCTTATAATCTTATATTAACCTTTTACAGTAATTGGGTTTATAAAAAAAATTAAGCTGATATAATGGCAATATAGGAAAAAATAAATATTTAATTATATTATAAGGGGTAGAAAATTTATGAGAGATTATATTTTAAAGTATAAGGGATGGCTTGTAACAACAGTGCTTTTTAGAACTTTTGGAGCTATTATGCAGGTATTAGTTGCAATTTTAATTCAGCAGATAGTAGATAGGGCTATGAATAAGGATGTAAGTGGGTTTATTAATATATTAATATTTTCAGTTATATTTTTTGTTGTTGAAGGTATAAATGATTATTTGAATAAAACAACTCAATTTATTTATATTAAGAAAACTTTAACTGATTTTAAAGAAGATATATTTAGAGGAATATTAAGAAAAAATTATAAAGATTTTAATAGTGAAAATACAGCAGAATATATATCGCAATTAACTAATGATATTAATATGGTGGAAACTAAATATTTAGTTCCATATCTTGAGATGATTGGAGATATAGTAATTTTTGTTGGTACTACAGCACTTCTTTTATGGATTAATCCATGGATAACATTAGTTGTATGTGCTACTTCAGCATTATTATTTTTAGTTCCAGCAATATTAGGAGCACCAACGTCTAAAAGGCAAGATAATGTTAGTAAGCAAAATAGTATATTTACTACTAAAATTAAAGATATATTTTCAGGATATGAAGTAATTAAATCATATAATATTGTTGATAATATGACAGAAGAGTTTCTTGATGCAAATAGTACAGTAGAAAACTTAAAGTTTAAAGCTAATCATATACAAGGAATATCACAAGCTTTATCAATGTTTTTAGGAATAATGTCTCAAGTTTCAACTATAGCTTTAGGTGGATATTTCTTAATTAAAGGACAATTAACAGTAGGCACTTTATTTGCTGTAGTTCAATTAGCTAATGGAATTTGCTGGCCAATAACTTGGATAGTAAGCAAAGTTACCTTAGTAAAAGGAATGAAAGATGTAAATATAAAACTCTTAGATATAATTAATGAATATAAAGATAGTAAAGATAATGTAAAACTTGAAAGTTTTAATAAGAATATTGAATTAAAAGATATTACTTTTGCTTATAATGAAGATAGAAATGTATTAGATGGATTGTCTGTAAAGTTTGAAAAAGATAAAAAATATGCTATTGTTGGACGCAGTGGTAGTGGGAAATCAACTTTATTAAAATTATTATTAGGTTATTATGAAGACTTTAAGGGTGAAATAGCCTTTGATGGTTATGAGTATAATAATTTAGATAAAAATTCAATTAATAATCAAATGTCTATTATTCATCAAAATGTATATATGTTTGATAAAACTTTAAAAGAAAATATTATTCTAGGAAAAAACTTTAGTGAAGATGTTTTAGAAAAAGCTATAGAAAATAGTGGTGTTAGTGAGTTCCTAGATATTTTACCTAAAGGAATGGATTCTGAAATAGGTGAAAATGGTAATAATTTATCTGGTGGGCAAAAACAAAGAGTAGCCATAGCAAGATCATTAATTCAAAATACACCAATACTTTTGCTTGATGAAGGTACGTCAGCTCTTGACAGCAAAACAGCTTTTGAGATTGAAGATACATTATTAAAAATAGACAACTTAACAGTAATTACTGTAACTCACAAGTTAATAGATAGTGTTTTAAATAGATATGATGAGATTATAGTTATGGATGAGGGAAATATTGCTGAAAGAGGGAAGTTTGATGAACTTATAAAGAAAAAAGGTAAATTTTATAGTTTATATACTTTAGAAGGAGAAAAGGAAGTAGCTAGTTAGACTTTAAATTTCGAATAAATAGCTATATTTAAGGGGAATTAACTATGGAAAAGACAAAGATAAGAAAAGAAATAATAAAAAAGAGAAATTGTTTATCTTTAGAAATAAAAGAAAACTATGATGAATTAATATTTAAACAGTTAATAAATAGCGATATTTATAATAAGTCAAAAAAAATATTTACTTATGTAAGTTTTGGATCTGAAGTAGATACTAAAAAGTTTATAAAATATGCTTTAAATGATAATAAGGAAATTTATGTACCAAAAACTGATAAAGTTAATAAAGAAATGATAGCAATAAAGATTAATAGTTTAAATAACATGAGTGTGGATAACTGGGGTATACTTGAACCTAAAAGTGTGGGAAAAAATAAAATAGGGAGAGAGTTTGATTTAATAATAATGCCAGGTGTAGCATTTGATAGAGTTGGTAATAGGATAGGTTATGGTGGAGGATATTATGATAAATATGTTTCACAAATTAAGGACATAAGTAATAGAATATCATTAGCATATGATTTTCAATTAGTGAAAAGTATTGAAAGTGAAAGTCATGATATTAAAGTTAATGGAATAATAACCAATGATGAATTTATAATGATTAAAACAAAATAAAAAATAAAACACTTGAAAAAATATTCCAAATGTGTATAATAAAGATAACAATTAAATAAAAAATCTTTTATTAAGAATGGTGGAGGGACTGGCCCTGAGAAACCTAGCAACCTGTTGATAGTTATAAGTTAACAGTTAGAAGTTAGTAGTTAGTATAAAAATTATTTTAATTTTTATATTTTAGAAATTCGGTAGAATTTGATCAATAACTAGTAATTAATAACTAAAATTAAAAATTATTAATGCTGGTGCTAAATCCTGCAGGTTTAACCTGAGAAATGAGAGTATATATTAATAAATAAGCTTATTTAGCTATTTCTCATTATCTATAAAGGATAATAAGAAATAGCTTTTTTTTGTACACAAAATTAAAACATTTAGAATAAAGGCTAATATTTTTTCCATTATAAATTAATAAAAGAGCAATAAGTATTAAAAATAAAACTTAAAAGACAGTAGGAGTAAGTTTTAATTTAACTAAAAACTACTAACTCCTAGCTATTAAAAAGGGGGATTTATTTATGGCAATTAATTTAGGTAAAGGAACAGTAGGAATTCATGGAGGATATCAACCAAAATCAGGGGATCCAAGGGTTTTACCAATTTATCAAAGTGCAACTTATAAGTATGATGATCCAGATACATTAGCAGCTTTATTTGATTTAAAGGCTGAAGGTCATTTATATAGCAGAATTTCTAATCCAACAGTTGGGGCGTTGGAAGAGAAATATGCAAAGCTGGAAGGTGGAGTTGGAGCTGTAGCAACAGCTTCAGGACAATCAGCAATTTTATATGCAATTTTAAATGTTTGTAAAGCAGGAGATCATGTAATTTCAGTATCATCTTTATATGGTGGAACAGTTAATTTATTTACCGTACATCTTAAAAATCTAGGAATAGAAGTTACTTTTGTAGATCCAGATGCATCAGAAAAAGAAATTTTATCTAAAGCTAAAGAAAATACTAAGGTTGTTTATGGAGAAACAATAGGTAACCCAGGTTTAAATGTTTTAGATTTTGATAAGTTTTCATCAGTGGCTAAAAAGCTTCAAGTACCATTTATAGTGGATAATACGGTTGCTACACCATATCATTGCAATCCATTTGAGCATGGAGTTAATGTTGTTGTACATTCAACAACAAAATACTCAGAGGGGCATGCTCAGACTATTGGTGGAATAGTTGTAGATGGAGGAAACTTTGATTGGACAAATGGTAAATTTGATGATTTAGTTTTACCAGATCCAAGTTACCATGGAGTAAAGTATGTTGAAACATTTGGTGATGCTGCATATATAGTTAAGTTAAGAGTAACATTACTTAGGGATTTAGGAGCATGCATGAGTCCATTTAATGCATACTTAACTAATTTAGGATTAGAAACTTTACATTTAAGAATGGAGAGACACTCTAAAAATGCTTTAGAAATTGCACAGTGGTTAACAATACAAGAAAAGGTATCATGGGTTAATTATCCATTGCTTGAAGGAAGTAAATCTTATGACTTAGCTAAAAAATATCTTAAAAATGGAGGAAGTGGACTTTTAACATTTGGAGTTAAGGGTGGAATTGAAGAAGCTAAAAAATTTAGTAGGGCATTAAATTTAATAGCTTTAGCTGTAACTTTAGGAGATGCAAGGAGTTGTCTTTTACATCCAGCTACTACTACTCATAGTCAATTAGGAGAGGATGAACAAAGGTCAAGTGGAGTTACTCCTGATATGCTTAGACTTTCCGTTGGAATAGAGGACACAAAAGATTTAATTAACGACATTAATGATGCATTAAAAGCAATATAATAATTGAGTGGAGGAAATAATAATGACTAAAGTAGCTATTATGGGATATGGAGTAGTAGGTAGTGGGCTTATTGAATTAATAGATAAAAATAGGGAAAACAATGGTGAAAATGAAATAATTATTACAAGTATTTTAGTGAGAGATAAAGAAAAGCATATTAGTTCAAGTCATAGTGATGTTATTACTACTAATGTAGAAGAATTTTTTTCAATAGAAAATGATGTTGTAATAGAAGTAATGGGCGGACTTCATCCAGCTTATGATTATGTAAAAAAAGCATTATCATTAAAGAAACATGTAATTACAGCAAATAAGGATTTAATAGCTACATTTGGGCATGAATTATTTCAATTAGCTAAAGAGAATAATGTTTCATTAAAATTTGAAGCGGCAGTGGCTGGTGGAATTCCTATAATAAAACCATTAACTGAAAGTCTTTATGGAAATGGTATAAACAGTATAAAAGCAATATTGAATGGAACAACAAATTTTATATTGACTAAAATGGATGGAGAAAGTTTATCTTATGAAGAAGCACTAAAAGAGGCACAAGAGCTTGGTTTTGCAGAAGCTAATCCAGAATCAGATGTTATGGGATATGATGCTGCTAGAAAGCTTGCAATATTATCAAGTTTAGCTTTTGATAAAAAATTTGAATGGAATGATATATCAGTAGAAGGAATTACTGATATTGATGAGGCTGATTTTAAATATGCAAATAAGTTAAACTGTAAAATTAAACTTGTTGCAGAGGCTTTTAAATGTAAAAGTGGAATATATACTTCAGTAAAACCTATATTGGTAGATGAGGAAAGTATATTAGCTAAAATAAATAATGAAGTTAATGCAGTTATTTTAAATGGGGATGAAATAGGAGAATTATTATTTGTAGGTAAGGGTGCAGGGAAATTACCTACAGGAAGTGCTGTTTATAGTGATTTAAATGATATTATTAATAGTAGATTTACTGATGTTGATAGTTTTAATAAAGAAGAGGCAAATGTAATTAAATTTGCTAGTAAGACATGTAATTGTATTTTAAGAATAAATACTTTAGATAGGGAAGAAGTTATAAATAGGTGTAGAGAGACTTTTAATAATATAAAAATTATAGATAAGACTATAGATGGAGAAGTAGCTATTTATATTGAATGTACTTCTGAAGCTTATGTAGAAAAGTTTATTGAAAAATTGCAAAATGAGAATTATTATAAGAATGCCAAGAAGCTAATTGTTGCTTAAATAAGGTAATAAACAATAAAGTATTAATATTTTATTGTTTATTACCTTGTTTTATTTTGCACGGGAATGACATATATAAAATAAAATTCAATAATGATAATGATTATCATTTACAAAGGTGAATTTATATGATATATTATATTTAGGCTTAAGAATAATTTAAGGAGATGATTGTATGGCAAAGATGATGGGCCCGAGATTTAAGCAGTGCAGAAGATTAGGCTTAAATGTTTGTGGACACCCAAAGGCAATGAAAAGATCTGCCAAAGGTACAGCAAGAAATGATAAAAAACTTTCTGACTATGGTACTCAATTACTAGAAAAGCAAAGATTAAGAGCTTATTATGGAGTAATGGAAAAGCAATTCGCTAATTACTTTGAAAAAGCATCTAAGTCAAAAGAATTAACAGGGCATGCTTTAATTAATTTATTAGAATGCAGATTAGATAATATAGTTTATAGATTAGGATTTGCAAATTCTATAAGACAGGCAAGACAAATGGTTGTGCATGGTCATATTTTAGTTAATAGTAAAAAGGTAGATATTCCATCATTCAAGGTTTCAGTTGGAGATGAAATAAAGCTAAGAGAAAAGTCTCAAAAAAATGCTATGTTCAAAGAAAACTTTGAGTCAAATATACTTAATGTATTACCATACTTAAGTAAAAATGAAGCTGATTTTTCTGGAGTTTTAGAAAGACTACCTCAAAGAAGTGAAGTTCCGATAGAAATTAATGAAGTTTTAGTTGTAGAGTATTATTCTAAAAACTAGGTAAAATCATCTTTCCTTTAAGGATTAAACTTTCTATAAAAATTATATCTTGTATTATTTATAAGCCACTGTTGAATTTAAAAAGTTGTGTGAAAAGAAAAAAGGTTAATGTAATGTGCAGATTACATTAACCTTTTTTTCTTATGTAATTTTAGTTCTATTTTCCATTTGAGATTTTCTACTAGTATAGCTCTCCACTATCTTCACTATTTATTAAAGCTCTAATTCTTTTTGGTAATATAGGATGAGAACTTATTAAATTATTACACCATACAAAAAAGCCATTTATATCATTACTATTATTTATATAATCATAAACATCAATTCTTTTATAAAGATGTTTACCTGCAAATAAGGAAAATATGGCCTCTACACCAGTATTACCTGTAATCTTTTGGGCTAATCTATCACAACTATATTCTCTAGCTCTTGAAGCAGTACTACCTATTATAGGAATTATAGTAGAAAACATAATAAATAAGTTATAGTAAAAAGTAGCATGTTTATATTTAATGTGAGCTAATTCATGAGCAATTATAAAATTAATAGATTCTAAATCATTATATTCTCTATAAGCAATTTCAAATAAATCACTATCAATTTCAATATATTGTTTACGGATTATAAATGCTGAAAATGCATTCATTACACCATTTTGTTGAATTAAAAGTGCTTCAGGAACTTTTTTTAAATCTATTTTATGAGAAAATTTGGCTATATTGTTATAAACTTCTGGAAAATTGTTTTCGGTAATTTTTATTGCCCTTGATCTATATTTGGCATAATAAAGATTTATTCCAAAAGGAAAAGCAATTATTGCAACAATTCCTGTCAATAAAAGTTGTAATTCAGTTGGAAAGTTATTTAAAGCAGAACTAGGAGACATTATTATATCTGCATATGAAGAAGGATTTAAAAATGATTCTATTATGGTATTAGGCAAAGTATTATAGCTGGATATATTAATTATACAAAAAATTATAACTGCAATTATTATAGAAAAATTAATAAATAATAATATTCCATACCACTTTTTTTCAGATTTATGCCTGCAGCTTTCAATTTCTTTTTTAGTTAAATTTATAT
The DNA here is from genome assembly GCF_015667795.1 of Clostridium sp. D53t1_180928_C8. GTDB lineage: Bacteria > Bacillota > Clostridia > Clostridiales > Clostridiaceae > Clostridium. The sequence continues at coordinate 101,320 of NZ_JADPEL010000003.1, read as the reverse complement.
TATTATTTTCACTTCTATTCAAAATTTATCAATCCTTTTTTATTTGATATTTTACACATATATATAATACTATACAAATTAATAATTTTTATGTTAATTATAACTGAAAATAAAAATTAAATAATGTTTAAGATTAAAAACTAAAGTTTAAATTTTATTATAATTTGGTATAATAGGTATTAATTAGAAACAATGGAGGGTAATACGTTGCATAATAAAATTTTAGTAATTGAAGATGATGAAAGTATAAATGATATTCTTATAAACTCTTTAAGAGTAGAAGGATATATAGTAAAAAGTGCATTTAATGGGAAAGAGGGTAGAGGACTATTAAGTACTTTTTTACCTGATTTAACATTACTTGATATAAACTTGCCGGATGAAAGTGGATTTGATTTATGCAAATTTATTAATAGTGATTATGGTATTCCTATAATAATGCTTACTGCTAGAAATGATGTTTTTGACAAAGTGTTGGGATTAGAGTTAGGAGCAGATGATTATATAACAAAGCCATTTCATATTAAAGAAGTATTAACTAGAGTAAAGATAGCCTTAAGAAGAGTAGAAAAATATAGTGAGCAATCAAAAACAATTTTTGTGAGTTTAACTTCAGATATAAAAATTAATTATGAGAGTAGAACTGTTATGAAAAACTCTAAAGAGGTTATTTTAAAACCTAAGGAATATCAGTTGTTAGAATTTTTATCTCAAAATAGAGATAGAGTATTTTCAAGAGAAGAGCTATTAGATAATGTATGGGAATTTACATATGATGGAGATTTAAGAACTATAGATATTCATGTTAGAAGATTAAGAAGTAAATTAGATGAAGGAAATTCTAAATCTATAATAGAAACTGTATTTGGTATTGGATATGTTATGAGGAGATATAATGAAAATAAAGTATAAGATAATAGTTGGAATTTTAACTATTCTTATAGTGTTAGGAGTAGTTATGAATTTTTCTATATCTACAATTTTAAAAAAAGATATGGAAAGCAATATAATAAATTCTTTAGAAGAAATAATGAAGAGTACTAGGGAGGCCATAAAATACAGATTAACTATTGATCCATCATTAGATAAAAAGATGTTATTATTACAAGAATCTGAGTATTTAAATAATTATATATCCTTAAATTATGAAAGTAATTCTAAGATTATAGGACTAGATAATAATGTATACATAAGTAATATAAAAAAGGATATTGATAGTATGGATACTTTATATTTAAAGGCGTTAGAGGGTGAGGTAATTGCTAATTTAAAATATACTAATAAAGGAATTGATGGATATTTAACATACTTAATATTTATAAATGGACAAAGTTTAGGTGTATTACATTTAGAAAAAAACTTTGATGATACATACTCACAATACAATAAAACAATTATGTTTATTAGATTAGTAGTTGTAATAATATTTCTGTTAATATTAATATTGTCGTACTTTATAGCTAGTAGAGTTACACAACCTATAACAATACTTACTAAAGCAATAAAGGAAGTTGGAGATGGGAATTATGGCATGTCTATTTCGTATAAAGGTAATGATGAGATTGCAATAGTATCAAAAGAATTTAATAGTATGAATAGCAAAATAAAACAGCAAATTAATACAATAAAAAAGGAAAAAGAAAAAGTAGAAACCCTTGAAAAAAGTAGAAAGCAATTTTTTGATAATGTAACACATGAAATAAAAACGCCTTTAACAGCAATAATAGGTTACTCTGAAATGATTAAGGATAATATTGTAGATAGTGAGGAATTTAAGAAAAAATCTATAGAAAGAATATATTCTGAAAGTCAAAGATTAAATTTACTAGTTTTGGATTTGATAAAGATATCAAAAGGTGTATCAACAATAGATGAAAATATAGTAAATGTAGATATATATGAAGTTATTAATCAAATTTGTGATGATATGCAAATAAAAGCAAATAAATATGGAATCAAAATAAAGAGAAATATAAATAGAGGAATGATTAATGGAAGGGTAAATAAAATTAGAGAGTTAATTATTAATTTATTGGATAATGCTATAAAATATACTGTTAATTCGAATACGGTTTATGTAAATTCTTATGTAAATGATGATTATTATTATATAGAAGTTATAAATAATGGAAATGTTATACCAAGAGAAATTTATAATTCTATATTTGATCCTTTTGTTAGAAATGATAATTATAAAGATGAAGATAGTAGGGGATTAGGATTATATCTATGTAGTGAAATAGTTAAGGATCATGATGGAGAAATTACTATAACTAATGGAGAAAAAATTATTGTTAATATAAAGATTCCTTGTTTTAGAAATAAGTTGGAAACAACATTGTAAAATTTAGAAATTTTTACTTTATATAATGTAAATATAAAGAACAAGGAGGAATAAATAAAATGAAAAAAAGAGCAATTATACAAGTTATATCAGTAATTTTATTAGGTTATTTAGCTATTGGATCTTTAGAAGAAGTAATTCCAACAGCGAAGGAAGTGGTCATATCTGAAAATGTTAGAGAGGATATAAAAGCAGAAGAAGAGGAAGTATATGTTTTAAAAAGAAAGGCAAATGAATATTTAGAGCAAAATAGCTTTGATGATGCAAAAAGCTTATATGAAAAAGCAATACTAATGGACAAGGGTAATAAAGATTTATATATAGAAATAAAGGATGAATATATTAAGTATAATAGATTAGATGATGCTTATAATATAGTAAAAATGGCTATAGATAATAAGGTTGATATAGATAATATGAATACAATTATTACGGATATAAAGAATAAGTTTGAAAAGATTCAGTATAACTATACAGTAGTACAAGGAGATAAATATGAATTACCAGTTGAAGGTATAATAAATGTAAATGGTAAAGATATTAGTGTTCCAATATTTTGGAGTGAAAAAGAGGTTAACACTAATAACACTGGTAGTTTTATTTATGAAGGTGTAAATGAACAATATGGTAGAAGTTTTATTGTTAACTTAAGTGTTGAATATAGACAACTTACAGAGAAAGAGATAAGAGAGCTTTCATTGAGAGCTAAGAATGCAGTTGATAGTGTAATTGATAGTATAAATTTAGATTTAGACAATATTATAGTAGAGGGAGAAAGAAATTTTGCACCTTCATATAAGTATAAAACAAGACAACAAAGTATTGAAGATTTATCTGAATATTGTACGAATGATACGATTTATGATTTGATAGAGAATCATACTATTGAGAAAGAAGGGCAATTATATATAGTATGTGGAAATTTTGGATGTTGTAGCCAAATATCATTAGAATATGATGATATAAAAATAGAACAAACTGAAACAACATTAAAAGCAGTTTATAGTAAACAGATAAATGCTAGTGATGATATATGTATTCAAACTTATAATTTTATAAAATATAATGATTCATGGCTTTTAACTGATTTTTATGTATATAAATAAAAGTTAAGATAAATAAGGAACTATCACTTATGGATTTAATCCAATAATACGATAGTCCCTTATTTTATTTTAATTATCTTTCTTTGTTAGCTATTTCAGTAGTTATTCTAGAAACAAAAGCATCTAAAGCCATTGCGCCCTCATCATCATTTTTTCTACTTCTTACAGAAACTTCATTATTTGCTGTTTCTTTTTCTCCAACAACTAGAATATAAGGAACTCTTTCAAGTCTAGCCTCTCTAATTTTATAACCAATTTTTTCTGTTCTGTGGTCAGCTTCAACTCTTACACCATTTTTTCTTAAAGCTTCAACTACTTCATCAGCATAGACAGCATACTTATCAGAAAGGGGAAGAACCTTAGCTTGAACTGGAGACATCCAAGTTGGGAATGCACCAGCATATTTTTCGATTAAAGTAGCGATAGTTCTTTCATAACATCCAATTGATGATCTATGAATAACGAACGGTATTTTCTTTTCGCCATCTTTATCGATATAAGTCATACCAAGTCTTTCACCTAAAGCAAAGTCAATTTGAACAGTGATTATTGTATCTTCTTTTCCGTGAACGTTCTTAGATTGGATATCTAATTTTGGCCCATAGAATGCAGCTTCACCTTCAGCCTCAACATAATCTATATTTAAATGATCTAATATAGTTCTCATTTGATTTTGAGTAGCTTCCCAAGCTTCTGGATTGTTGATATATTTTTCAGTATTTGTTGGATCCCATTTAGAGAATCTGTAAGAAATATCTTCAGATATTCCTAAAGTTTCCATAACGTAATTTATTAAATCAACAACACTCTTAAATTCTTCTTCTAATTGTTCAGGAGTACAGATAATATGACCTTCTGATAAAGTAAATTGTCTAACTCTAGTTAAACCATGCATTTCTCCAGATGATTCTTTTCTAAATAGAGTAGAAGTTTCAGCATATCTTATAGGAAGATCTCTATAACTATGTTGCTCTGCATTGTAAACTGTGAATTGGAATGGGCAAGTCATTGGTCTTAATGCCATAACTTCAGTATCCTTTTCTTCATCACCTAATACAAACATACCATCTTTATAGTGGCTCCAGTGACCAGAAGCAACAAATAGGTCATTTTTAGACATAAATGGAGTCTTAGTTAAAACATAACCTCTTCTTTCTTCTTCATCTTCAATCCATCTTTGAAGAGTTTGGAATAATTTAGCTCCTTTAGGCATGAATAGTGGAAGACCTTGACCTACTTTTTCATCAGTAGTAAATATTCCAAGTTCTCTACCTAATTTGTTATGGTCTCTTTTTTTAGCTTCTTCTAAAGCTTCTAAATAAGCATCTAAATCAGCTTTCTTTAAGAATGCAGTTCCGTATATTCTAGAAAGCATCTTATTTTTTTCGTCACCTTTCCAGTAAGCACCAGCAGTTCTTATAAGCTTAATTGCTTTGATGTTCTTTAATGATAATACGTGAGGACCACAGCAAAGATCTGTGAAATCACCTATTTTGTAGAAAGAAATAATTTCATCTTCAGGTAAATCATTTATTAATTCTACCTTGTATGGTTCATCTTTCATAAGCTCTAAAGCTTCGTTTCTTGGAAGTTCAAATCTTTCGATTTGAGGATTTTCCTTTATTATTTTTTTCATTTCAGCTTCAATTTTATCTAAGTCTTCAGAAGTAAATGCTTTTTCTACGTCAAAATCATAGTAGAATCCATTTTCAATAGATGGTCCTATAGCAATTTTAGCTTCTGGATATAATCTTTTAACTGCAGCAGCAAGAACGTGAGATACACTGTGTCTTACAGCATTTTTTCCTTCTTGAGAATCAAAAGTACAAATTTCTAATTCGCAATCTTCATTTAATGTTGTTCTTAAATCAACAACATTTCCATTAACTATTCCACATTGAGCAACTCTTGCTAACCCTTCGCTTATTGCTTTTGCAACATCTAAAACTGATGAGCCATTTTCAACTTCTTTAATTGAGCCATCTTTTAAAGTGATTTTTATCATAATTTATATCTCCCTTCGTTTATAATTAAGAATTAATCAATAAGAGTTAAAGTGTTGTGTAGCTATTTTTAACTCAAACAATTAGTCTTAAAATTAAAAGTATAATAATTTACTGTATAAAAAAAGCCCTTCGTCGCTTTTCTTATACAAATATAGTATAGAAAAGGGACGAGAGCATTATATTCCCGCGGTTCCACCCTTAATTGTCTAAAATAGACCACTTAAGTAAACATCGTAACGTGATGCAACGGACTGGATTAGAGTCTCTCAGAGGTAGTCTTCAATTAATTTCATTTAAAAATACTTTCAGCTACTGTATTTTCTCTCTGAAAATGAAGGTTTAATTTACTCGTCTCGTCATCGAATTAAAATAATTAGAATTTTACTTAACAATAATTATAATTATGTAGCTTTCTAATGTCAATAAAATGTAATATAAAATATTTTAATTAACAGGTTATATTATTAAGTAAAGTAGCATATCATTGTATAAATTAGATTTAAGGGGTGAATCTTATGCATGATTATGATGGGGTTGAATTTTCTTCTTATGATTGGCTTCAATACTTCTCCAGTAAGTCTAATCATTGGGTTTTGAGATATTGGAGAAATAATAAAGAAGGATTTTTTAATAGATTTACAATAATAAGTGATAGAAGATTATTAATAATAGGTGATAAGGAAAGGTGTAATACTTACGAATTTAGAAAACCTTTAGGAGAGTCTTTTGTACAACTTAATATGGAATTATAAATAAAAAGAGTTAATTATAATTGAAATTTAATGTAAAATATGGTAAAATTTAAATAAAGTTATTAATTGCAGATATGGCGGAATTGGCAGACGCACTAGACTTAGGATCTAGCGCCAATGGCGTAAGGGTTCGACTCCCTTTATCTGCACCATTTTTATTTTGCGAAAGTGGCTCAATGGTAGAGCGTCACCTTCCCAAGGTGGATATTGCGGGTTCGAGCCCCGTCTTTCGCTTATAAATTTTTTAAAAGAATATATTGACAATATTAAATATTGATTTTATAATAAAAATGTACTTGCGGGTATCGTATATCGGTAATACTCCAGCCTTCCAAGCTGGAAAGGTGGGTTCGATTCCCACTACCCGCTCCAATTTTAAGCTGTGTATTACACAGCTTTTTTTATTTTATTATAAAAAAAGTAGTAGAATAAGATAACTTATTACATACTACTATAATTTCAAAAATTTAATCTTAAAGAACATCTATTAACAAATCTAGAGCAAGTTCTTCTAAAGTATCTACAGTATATCTGACACAACCCATTAAAGTAAAAATTATATCCTCTTTTTTATAACCTTCTTTATATCTTTTTAGGTTTTTTAATAATCTCTTTAAAGAGTTATTATGAATACCTAAAAGTTGTGATATTTCTTTTGGAGAATAATACTCTTTTGGCAGAATGCTGTACAATTTAGTTTGCATATCAATTTTATATTGAAGATCAACAAATTGATTCTGATGCGGACCGTTTTTACCTCTATGATGTAAAGCACATAAATACTTGTAGTTTACCTCAATGTCAAAACCGCCTTCACTTCTATGAACTATATGATGAATATCCGCCTTATCGCCACATATCTCACAATTGTACAATGGATTGCCCCCTTTAATCCTTTTATTATATTATAATCTAAATTGTGTGAAATATCAAACTTACATAACTTTAAGCCCTTACTATTGATTAGTTTTGCTATAAAGTGTTAGTATTAATATATAGTATATTATATTAAAAATTATGAAGAAAGGTGATAATGTGAGGCAAAATTATAATTCCCTTGATTATTGGAAAGAACTAATTAGTGAAAATAGAACTATTAGAGGACATATGCTTATGAATAAAATGCCGACAGATAAAAGCCTTTATATTCACACATTAATTTTTTGCAAAGAAAATGGATTAAGTAATATTTGGGGGTATTTACCAGATATTAGAGCTCTAATAGGTTATATTCAATATTCTTTTTTACCAGAAGCTTTTTATATATGGATTAACTCTAAAGAAGGATCAATTCAATCGATTCCTATAAAATCTGTAGAACAAATAATAAGTGATGGTGAAAGAAATAAAAAAATTACTAAAGAAGAAGCTGAAAACATGAGAAAGCATGTTGATATGATTAAAAAATGTTGGGATTTACCTAAGAATAAATTAATGAGAGAAATAAAAAAATTTGCAAGAGACTTTAATAGAACTTGGTATGGAGATAGTAGGGAATTCTTATATTTAAAGATATTTGAAAAACCTGATGAGTTAGGAAAGTTTGTAATTGAATCAAACTATATGTCAAGTAGCGAAGATGAGTTTAAGAAGAAAACTAATGAAGACATGGAAACATGGTTACACATATGTAAGCATGCAACAACTAATAAAAAAGCTGGTGAGATTTTTAGAAAAATATTACAAAAAAGTCTTACGGAAGTAATATAAAATGCCTTGACAGTATTATTACTATTTATTATAATTAATACTGTCGAGAATATGCGGGTATCGTATATCGGTAATACTCCAGCCTTCCAAGCTGGAAAGGTGGGTTCGATTCCCACTACCCGCTCCATTTATTTGATTTTTTATGCGCTATTAGCTCAGTTGGTAGAGCACCTGACTCTTAATCAGGGTGTCCCCGGTTCGAACCCGTGATGGCGCACCATAAAAGGAAGTAATTTAATTACTTCCTTTTATTTTTTATAAATAAATTTTAAATATATATGTAATTAATAAAAGATAAAATTTATAGGTAAAATTTTATGGAAAAAACTTTTTTGTTGACATAAAATTATTAATTTGTTAACATGTAATATATAATCATCTTCTTTTAAATGGGAGATGTAAGTTTGACTAACCAAATTTAAAATTTGGAGTTTTACTTAAAAGAATACTTATCAAGAGTGGTGGAGGGACTGGCCCTATGAAGCCCGGCAACCTATTAACAGTTACTAATTAGAAGTTAATAGTGGGTAGTTAAAGTGAAGGAAATTTTTTAGAATTTCATTCATGGACTACTAACTAAAAATTACTAATTGATGGCTGTATTAATGTGGTGCTAAATCCTGATAGATGAGAGAAATATATGTAGTTTAGAATTTTATGCTTCTGAGTTTCTCAGGAGCTTTTTTTTATTGAAAAAAATAATTTAGGAGGAATTAATAATGAACAAAAGAGGGAATGGATGGGCATTATTACCGCTGCTTGTATTTATAATTGTTTATGTAGCATCAGCTTTATTAGCTAAGGATTTTTATGCTGTGTCAGTAATAGTGCCATTTTTAGCAGCAACATTAGTTGCATTACTTATGAATAGAAAAGTAAAATTTGAAGATAAAGTAGAAATATTCTGTAAGGGTGCAGGAAATACTAATATTATTTTAATGGTGTTAATTTTTATACTTGCAGGAGCATTTGCACAAGTTGCAAAGTCAATGGGAGCAGTTGATTCAACGGTAAATTTAGGTTTATCAATACTTCCAAGTAATATAATGATTGCAGGAATATTTATAATTGCTTGTTTCATATCGTTGTCAGTTGGAACATCGATGGGAACAATAGTTGCATTAGTACCAATTGCAGTTGGAGTTGCAGAAAAAACAGGAATAATTACAGCAGTTGCAGTTGCATCAGTAGTTTGTGGAGCGATGTTTGGTGATAATTTATCTATGATTTCAGATACAACAATTGCAGCGACTAGAACTCAAGGTTGTGAAATGAAGGACAAGTTTAAAATGAACTTCAAAATAGTATTACCAGCTGCAATTATTACAGCACTTATATTTGTATTAATAACAAAAGATGCCTCAATAACTACTGTTGAAGCATTAGATTATAGTTTAATTAAGATAGTACCTTATATCGCAGTTATAATAGGAGCATTAGCAGGATTAAATGTTATTGTTGTTTTATTGGGGGGAATAGTAATAGCAGGAGTTATAGGATTTGTTAGTGGAAGTTTTGATTTATTAGGCTTCTTTGGAGCAATAGCTGATGGTATTGGTGGAATGAGTGAACTTATAATAATATCACTTTTAATTGCAGGTACTATAGAGATTATAAAATATAATGGTGGAATTGATTTTATAATAAATAAAGGATTAAGAGGGTTTAAGAGCAAAATGGGGGCTGAATTTGGAATTGCAGCTTTAGTAAGTTTAGTTGATATCTGCACAGCTAATAATACTGTTGCTATAGTTACAGTAGGACCTATAGCTAAAGATATATCTGATGAAGTAGGACTTGAACCTAAGAGAGTAGCTGGAATTATGGATATGTTTTCATGTGTATTTCAAGGGGTTATACCTTACGGAGCGCAGCTTATATCAGCAGCAGGACTTGCAGCGCTTTCACCTTTTGCAATAATGAAATACTTATTTTATCCATATTTAATGGGAATTTCGGCTATTATAGCGATAGTTTGGTATCATAGAAAAAAGAATAATAATGTTAAGAGTAATTGAAAAAAAGCTGTTTAACAATAAATTAACTAAAAAAATAAGAGTTACTAAATGTAACTCTTATTTTTTAGAACAATAGAAGTAATATTTAAAAGCTTAACTCTTTAATTAAAAAGTAGGCAAATGGATTGAGAAGAGATTCCTAGCCCTTCTCCTGTGAATCCAAGGCCTTCTTCGGTTGTTGCTTTAACATTTATTTGATCTATTGATATATTTAATGCAGATGCAATGTTTTCTCTCATTATAGGTATATGAGGAGCCATTTTAGGCTTTTGAGCAATTATTGTTGCATCTATATTTCCAATTTTATAGTTATGTTCATTTAATAATTTTCCGACATGTTTTAATAACTCTATACTAGATATGCCTTTATATTTAGGATCGGTATCGGGAAAATGCTTGCCAATATCACCTAATGCAGAAGCGCCAAGTAAAGAATCCATTATTGCATGTAGCAAAACATCGGCATCAGAATGTCCCAATAATCCAAGTTCATAAGGTATATTAACCCCTCCAAGAATTAAATTTCTATTTTCAACTAACTTATGTACGTCATATCCCATTCCTATTCTCATTAAATCACCTCATTAATTTTTTTAAATATATTTTAACATAAAGATGAAAAATGGATATAACAAAAATGGGATATTTATAATTAATAGTTTGAAGTCTTTCTATTGTTATATGAAGTTGTCTTCTTTTTTCGGGATAGTGTTAGTCCATTTGGTAATATTGTTATAAACCTTGAGTAAAGCTTATAGAAAAATAAAAATGCTTTAGAAGTAATTTTTTTTCTTTTGAATATGAAATCGATGTAAATCACATTATCTTTATTATATTTCATAAACTCCCCCATATAATTTACATTAAAATGTATTAATGTTTTTTTAATGCTTTATGTTATAATATATGTAGAAAAAAATATATATGTACAAATTTAAAAAAATAATATTAATTAGGGGTGGATTCAGTGGGAAAATTCAGGAGAGTAGTTGGAGTTATATTAATACTTATAGGAGTAGGAATAATTGGTAATGTAGCTTATAAAAAGATAGTTACATCTAATAAGCAAAATGAATTGTTAGAAGTGTTTGAAAGTCAACTTGCAGAAGCTAAAAATCCAGATAGTAGTGAACCAGTAAGCTTAGAACCGATAAACGGATATACGCCAGTAGCTATTATGGAAATACCATCAATTAAATTAAAACAACCAATAGTTGATGGGATTACAGAAGATGTAATTAAGTATTTTTTAGGTAGATTTCCAGAGTCAGCAATGCCAGGACAAGTAGGTAACTTTGCAGTAGCAGGACATAGAGTGTCAGATTTTACAGATGCTTTTATAAATTTATATAAGGTTAAGTCTGGTGATGAGGTAATCGTTACTACTAAAGATGGAAGATATACCTATGAAGTAGATAATAGCTTTATAGTAGAGCCAGACCAAGTTGAAGTTTTAGAAGCTGCAGATTATGAAAAAATGACTTTAGTAACATGTACTATAGGATCTAAAAGAAGAGTAATAGTAACAGGAAAATTAATAGGAAAAGAAGACTTGTAAGGGTTGGAGGATTAAATGGACAAGTTTCATAATAATAAATACAGATTTTCTTCAATAAAACCATTAATATTGATCAGTGATGAGATAATAGAATCAAGAAAACAACAAATAACAACACTTGCTTCAGAATTATTAAAATATAAAGTTTTAATAAGAGATTTAGTTAAGGATAACGTAAGTTATTCAACTAGAAATGAGTTATTAAATATAGCAATGTTTATAACTAGTAATATTGAATTATATGATGATTTTATAAATAAAGAAGATATTCCAGTTGATACTTTACATATATTAACTAGAGTTGACAAAAAATATCTTGAAAAGTATAGAGAATATATAATTGCATATACATTAATATTTGGTAATCCAAATTATAAAAATTTACAAGAGTATATTCAAATAGTTGAAAATACTGACGAAGATTTAGGAAAAGATATAATTGAATATGAAGAGAAAATAGGGGTTAGTGGAGTTGTTTTAGAAAGCAATAAGAAAAATGCTATTGTTATTACTTCTCTTGGTGAGTTTAAAAAGTTAAAAATAAAAGAGTGTTATTCTAACGGTGAAGAAATAAAAGCACTAGAAAAAAAGAGTTTAAAAGATTATAAATTATATATATCTATTATATCTGTTTTTACATTAATTTTTATTTTATCTGTAGTATATAAATATAATAATGTGGTTAGCACTGTGGTAGTAGAAACCACTTCACAGATTAGATTAGAAATAAACGGATTTAATAGAGTCTTAAATATTAGCGCATCTACTGAAAAGGGAAAAATATTAATTGAAGAAACTAGTATTTTAGATAATAATGTTGATAAAGCTATATGCAAAATTATAGAGTATGCTAATGAAAATGAAATGATAAAGAGTTCAGGAATAGTTGTAACAATTACTGGGAAAGCTTTAAAACATAATAGTCTTGATGAAACAGCAGATCTTATTTATAAAAAAGATTTAAAAGTGAGATTTAATAATTCAGGATCTGAACATAAATTAGATTAAGTTAAGAGTAGTAAAATAAATAATTAAATTTAAAGTTAAACTAAACAAAGGAAGGTAAATATGAAACAAAAGTCGATAAAAAATAAAAATGTAATTGTTCATAATGATAGAGGAGATACGGTTAGATTAAATAAGTATATAAGTGAATCAGGCTTTTGTTCAAGAAGAGAGGCAGATAAGTTAATAGAAAATGGAGTAGTAACTATTGATGGTGTTAAAGCTACTATGGGAACTAAAGTATCAAAGGGTCAAATAGTTAAAGTAAATGGTAAGTTAATTTCTAAAGAAGAAGATTTAGTTTATATAGTATTAAACAAGCCAGTGGGAATTACTTGTACAACAGAGCATAAAGTTAAAGGAAATATAGTTGATTTTGTAAATCATAAAAAAAGGATATTTCCAATAGGAAGACTAGATAAGGACTCTCAAGGGTTAATATTAATGACTAATGATGGCGATATAGTTAATAAGATATTACGAGCTGGGAATAATCATGAAAAAGAATATATAGTAACTGTAAATAAACCTATAAATGAAGAATTTGTAAGAAGAATGAGTAATGGAATTAAAATTTTAGGGCAAGTTACTAAGAAGTGTTATGTTAAAAAAGAAGGTAATAATACTTTTAGAATAATATTAACACAAGGTTTAAATAGACAGATAAGAAGAATGTGTGAAGCGTTAGGGTATGAAGTTGTAAAGCTAAAAAGAGTTAGAATTATGAATATAAATCTAGGCGAATTAAGAATGGGTGAATGGAGAGATTTAACTTATAAAGAGTTAAAGGGATTAAATAATCTAATATCAACATCAGGAAAAACCAAAGATGTTGATGAAGAAGAACAATTAAATAAATAGTCAATTGAAACCATAATACAATGATAAAAATAAATTTACTATTGTGTTATGGTTTATTTTTATATTTAGGGTTTAGATTATAGAGATTTTATTAATACTATATATAGGCTGTGGATAAAATCAATATGAAATAAAATATAAATATGAAATATATTTATAAAATTAACAAAAAATAGAGGTTACACACATAATCCACAGGCACCTGTGGATAACTTGTTAAAAAAATGTTGATAGGTAAGTTAATAATTATTACCTTTATTGTAGATAATAATAAAATAAATGTAAATTTTAGCGAATATAGAGGAGGGATATTTTATGAAGTGGCTAAAAATGTGGTTTTTAGTAGTATTAGTATTGTTGATAAGTAGTTTAAGTTATCCACAGGCTATGTTGAAAACTAGTGAATTAAATGAAGATAAAACTAATATTCAAATTGTGGATAAAGTATATAAGTCTAAAAATAACTATTTAGATATTAATGTAGTTATTCCACAAATAAATGGTGTGGAAAATGAAAAGCAACAAGAGGTAATTAATAATAAGATTGTAAAGTGGACAGAAAATTGGATTAATGAAGTTAAAGAAATTGCAGATGAATACTTTAAAGATACCCCTGCACCATTAATATCATATCAATTATATGCTAGATATAAAGTTACCAATAATTCAGATATAATTAGCTTTTATATAGATTACTATCAGTTTTCAGGAGGAGCTCATGGTATAACAAATAGAATTTCTTATAACATAGAAAAGGTAAGTGGCAAAGAGTTGCAGCTAAAAGATATTTTTAAAGAAGATTTCAATTATAAAGATGTAATTAACAATGAAATAAGAAGACAGATAAGTAAGGATCCAGATAGATATTTTACAGGGAAGGATGGATTTAATGGGATAAATGATAATCAAAATTTCTATATAAAAAATAATACTCTTGTAGTTTATTTTGGATTATATGAAATAGCACCATATGCATCAGGTATATCAGAATTTATTATTTCTAATAAGCTTCTTGAAGGAAATTTTAATTATGGTAAAATATAATATAAATTTTCAAAATAAGAGGTTTAGAATATGAATGATATAAAGTCAGTATTTAATAAGCAAAAGGAATTTTTTTATTTAGGAAAAACAAATGATATTAATTTTAGAATAGATAATTTAAGAAAATTAAAAGAAGTAATAAAGGTAAATGAAAATAAAATTTTAGAAGCGTTGAATAAAGATTTAGGAAAATCTAATTTTGAAAGTTATGCAACTGAAATTGGCATTGTATATGACGAAATTAATGTGCATATAAAAAATATTAAAAAGTGGGCAAGGATAGAAAGAAAAAAATCATCAATAATATATTATCCTTCTAAAAGTTATATATATAAGGAACCTTATGGTGTAACTTTAATTATAGGTCCGTTTAACTATCCCTTCCAATTAGTAATAGCTCCATTAATTGGAGCTATTTCTGCTGGTAATACAGCCATAATAAAGCCATCAGAAAACACAAAAAATATATCAATATTATTGGAAGAAATAATTAATGAGAATTTTGAAGAAGAGTATTTAAAGGTAGTTAGTCCTTTAGAAGGAAAAGAAGCAGTTTCGTATTTGTTAGAATTACCATTTGATTATATATTCTTTACTGGGAGTGTTAGAGTTGGAAAAATAATTATGGAAAAAGCAGCTAAAAACTTAACACCTATAACACTTGAGCTGGGTGGGAAAAGTCCATGTATAGTAGATAACGATGCAAAACTTGAACTTGCGGCTAAAAGAATAGTTTGGGGAAAGTTTTTAAATGCAGGTCAGACTTGTGTCGCTCCTGATTATTTATGCGTTCATAAAAATATTAAAGAAAAGTTATTAAAATTAATTATTAATGAAATACATAAACAATTTGGGGAAGAAGTAAAAAATAGTCCAGATTACCCACGTATAGTTAATAACAACTCATTGAATAGATTAAGTAATTATATTAAAGATAGTGAAGTATATTATGGTGGTAGCTTTGATAATTTAGAGTTATATATGGAACCTACAATATTAGTTAATACTGATGTTAATTCAGCTGTAATGACTGAAGAAATATTTGGTCCTATATTACCAGTTATAGAATTTGATAATATAGAAAACATAATAGATTTTATTAATAGAAGAGAAAAACCATTAGCTCTATATTATTTTTCAGAAAATAAGAAAAATATTAATTATATTTTAAGAGCTACCACTTCAGGGGGGGTAACTATAAATGATACTATAATTCATGTTGCTAATGGAAATTTACCATTTGGGGGGGTTGGAAATAGTGGTATTGGAAACTATCATGGTAAAGCGAGTTTTGATACTTTTACCCATAAAAGGTCAGTAATGAAAAGGGGGACATTTGTAGAATTTAATATAAGATTTGCGCCTTATAAGGAAAAAATAAATATCTTAAAGAAGGTAATGAAATAATATTATGATTTCACAATTGGCAAAAGGCACTCATATAATAAATCATAGTACTACGTGGAGTGGAATTTTGTGATATACGCGCTAATTTTAGCTGGAGGAAAAGGTACAAGGCTATATCCTTTATCAAGGGCAAATCAACCTAAACAATTTTTAAAGGTTATTAATAATAAAAGCTTTTTAGTAAATACAGTTGAAAGAATTACTCCTTTAATTAAGAAGGATAATATTTATGTGGTAACTAACAAGGATTATTTAGAAAAAATAAGAGGTGAGTTATCAGACGTTAATTCTGAAAATATATTTACTGAACCAGCGAATAAAGAAACTGCTACTTGTATAGGGCTATCAGCTATTAAGTTATTAAAAAAAGATAATGATGCTGTAATGGTGGTTTTACCTTCTGATCATCATATTGAAGGTCAAAAGGATTATTTAGATACACTATCAGAAGCTATTGAAATAGCTAATAGACGTAGAGGAATAGTTACAATAGGAATTACTCCAACTAGGCCTGAGACTGGTTATGGATATATTGAGATGGGGGAAAGAATAGCATCTGCATCTCAAGCATATAGAATTGCAAGATTTACGGAAAAACCTAATATTGAAGTAGCTAAGGATTTTTTATTAAAAGGAACTTATCTATGGAATTCAGGTATGTTTGTTTTTAGAGCAGATGTTATATTAAGAGAAATCGAAAAATATTTACCTAAGATGTATAAGTCATTAATGAATATATATCAGCATTTAGGTGAAGAAGATGAAGAGGAAGTAACTATTGAAGAATACGAAAAAATAGACGGTATTTCTATAGATTTTGGAGTAATGCAAAGAACTAGAAAGGCATATGTAATTAAAGGAACTTTTAAGTGGGATGATATTGGAAGTTTTAGTGCTTTAAGCAGATATTTAAATGAATATAGAAATAATAAGATAAGTAATAACGTTTATATCCAAGACTGTGAGAATTGCTCCATATTTGGAGGAGATGAGAAGCTTATTATTGGTTTTGGAGTTAAGGATATAGTAGTTGTTGATGCAGGAGATGTTATCCTAGTTATGGATAAAGACAAGGATCAAGAAATTAAGCATTTGCTTAATGATATTAATGATAGTCCTGAATTTGGAGCGTTTATTTAATGTTAATTTAAAAGTGATAAATTGGGTTTTAATAGTAAATTCAATTTATCACTTTTTTATTTGGATAAAAATATATATAAATATTGCAGAAAATAGCTTTAAAAGATAATATTTAAATATAAAGTTTATAATAGGGGGAAGAATTAAAGTATAATTAGATAGCATTATAAGATATAAATATAAATAAAACTAATGAAAGGTGATTTTATGAGTTGCATATTTAAGATTAAAGAAGGGTTTAATAGTTTTACAAATACGGAAAGAAAATTAGCAGAGTACATTCTTAAAAATAAAGATGAGGTTATAGGTTTATCAGCTCAGGATTTATCTGATAAAGCTGACATTTCACCAGCAGCAGTTGTTAGGTTTTCAAAAACTCTTGGATATAAGGGTTTTACTGCGTTAAAGGTAGATTTAGCGAAAGATAGAGATGAGAAGGAAAATGATACTAGTGTAATTATAAATGAAGATGATACTATAAAAGATATAATAAGAAAAGTTAAGGTTTCTAATATATCAAGTATTGAAGAAACTATGGAACTAATGAATACTGATACTATAAAAAATGCTATAGAAGCTATGACTAAATCTAAAAGAATTTATTTGTTTGGAATAGGTGCTTCAGGATTAGTTGCAATGGATTTACAACAAAAGCTTCTTAGAATAAATAAAAGTACTTTATATCAAATGGATCCACATACCCAAATATCATCTGCTGTGCATATTGAAAAGGGTGATATAGCAATAGGAATAAGTTATAGTGGAGAAACAAAAGAAGTTAATCTTCCTTTAAAGTTAGCAAAAGAAAATGGGGCGGAAACTATAGCTATTACTAGATATAATAAAAATTCACTATCTAAAATTGCAGATTATACTATATATTTACCAAATTATGAAAAAGAATTAAGGGTTGGTGCTATAACTTCAAGAATAGATGCATTAACAATAATTGATATATTATACTTAGGAGTTGCTAAAAATGATTTTGGTAAGACTAAAGAGTATATTAAAACAACAAGAGATATTGTACATAGTATCAAATAACTTAAAATAAAAAATATATTACTAAAAGGCTATATTAAATCATATCTATATTTATAGATAATTTAATATAGCCTTTTATTTGGTATTAGTTTTTATAACTTTATATAAAATATGGACAAAAACAGTTTTAGAATATGTTTACAGAAATAAAATTTCTAAAAAAAATAAAAAATATTGAAATTTTATTTGAAACCATATATAATAAGATTAACATAAAAGTGGGGGTGACAGTAATGAAAATAAATTTACAAGGGTTGGATACAGAACAAGTAAATGAGAATACTAAGAATATTGATAGTTTATCTACTATAGATATGATTACTACTATAAATAATGAAGATAAAAAAGTAGCATTAGCTGTTGAAAAAGTTATTCCTGACATAGCTAGGGCTGTGGATGAAACTTTTAATAGAATAAAGAACGGTGGAAGATTAATTTATATAGGTGCTGGAACATCAGGAAGGTTAGGGGTTTTAGATGCTTCAGAATGTCCTCCAACTTATGGAGTCGATTTTGGGTTAGTTCAAGGAATAATGGCTGGTGGAAGAGAGGCTATGTTTAAAGCTAAAGAAGGTGCAGAAGATTCTAAAGAATTAGCAGTTGAAGATTTAAAAGATATAAATTTAACTGAAAAAGATATGGTTATAGGTTTAGCTGCATCAGGAAGAACGCCATATGTTATTGGTGGACTTGAATATGCTAAATTAGTAGGTGCTGGAACAGGAGCAGTTTCTTGTGTAAATGGTTCGGAAATTTCGAAATGTGCAGAGTATCCTATTGAAGTAGTAGTAGGTGCAGAGGTAGTAACAGGATCAACAAGAATGAAATCTGGAACAGCTCAAAAAATGGTTCTTAATATGATTTCAACAGGAGTAATGATTAAATTAGGGAAAGTTTATGGAAATCTTATGATAGATGTAAAAGCAACAAATGAAAAACTTGTTGAAAGAGCTAAGGGAATAATAATGAAATGTACAGGTTGTACAAGAGATGTTGCAGAAGAATATATGAATATTACTGAAGATGACGTTCGTCTTTCAATATTTATGATATTATCAAATTTAAATAAAAAACAAAGTATAGATGCTTTAAATAAAAACGATAACAATATAAGAAAAGCTTTAGAAAGTGTTAATGCATAGGAGGAAGTTAAAATGACAGAACAAATGGAATTAATAATTTTTGAAATAATCAGTACAGGTGGAACAGCTAAAGGGTTAGCATATGAAGCTTTAGAAGCAGCAGAAAAGGGCAATTTTGAAGAAGCAGAAAGATTATTAAAGGAGTCAGATGAAGCTTTAAATCAAGCCCATAAAGTTCAAACAGATATAATTCAAGCAGAGGCTAGAGGAGAACACACAGAGGTTTCAGTTCTTTTCGTACACGCTCAAGATCACTTAATGACAGCTATTGAAGCTAGAAACTTAATCGAAAAAATGATTAAAATGTATAAAATAATAGATACTAAATTAGCTAAGCTATAATAAATTTAAAGGGGGTTGTTTTAAACAATCCTTTTTATATACATAAAATCTATAATATTTATGTAAAATTTGGATATTAAAATTAAATGGAGGGTGTTATGTACGCAGTAGGATTAATGTCAGGGACATCTTTAGATGGAATAGATGCAGCTTTAGTTAAAATTAATGGAGTTGGGAAGAATACTAAGCTTGAATTAATTAAATTTATAACTATATCAATACCTTCGGATATAAAAGATGAAATTAAGAAGGCTTGTTCAGAGCAAGATTCATCAGTAGATTTAATATGTAGTTTAAATTTTAAACTAGGATATTTATTTGCTGAAGCTACTAAAAAAGTATGTGATAATGCTCATATAGACTTGGAAAGATTAGCGTTTATAGCATCTCATGGTCAGACAATATATCATTTACCTAAAAATAGGGATAGTTTTATATCATCAACATTACAAATAGGAGAACCAGCAGTTATAGCTTATGAAACAGGTATAAAGGTTATATCTAATTTTAGGGTTATGGATATGGCATCAGGTGGAGAAGGGGCTCCATTAGTTCCATATAGTGAATATATTCTTTATGGAAGTGAAAAAGAAAATGTAGCACTTCAAAACATTGGAGGAATAGGAAACGTTACTGTTATCCCTAAAGATGGAGATATTAATAGTATATTTGCGTTTGATACAGGACCAGGAAATATGATAATCGATGAGTTATGTCAAAGATTATTTAAATTGAACTATGATAATGATGGAAAGATTGCAGCTACAGGTGAGATTCAAAATGATATGTTAGATAATCTAATGTCTCATTCATATATTAAATTACTTCCACCTAAAACTACAGGAAGAGAAGATTTTGGACAGCAGTTTGTAGAGGAATTATTAAAAAAATATAAAAATAAAAAGCCGGAAGATATTTTAGCTACAGTAACTATGTTCACAGCAAAGTCTATTGCTGAAAATTATAAAAATTTCGTAATGGATAAAATTCAATTAGATAAAATCATTATTGGTGGTGGAGGTGCACATAATAAAACTTTATTAGAATATTTAAGATATGAATTGCCTAATATAAATATAGTTACTCAAGATGAAATTGGTTTATCTTCAGATGCAAAGGAAGCTATTGCTTTTGTTATATTAGGAAATGAAACTTTACATAATAATTTTTCTAATGTACCAAGTGCAACTGGCGCACGGGAGAAGGTTATATTAGGTAATATCACACCAAGTCCAATTAGGAGCGTGTAAAATGAGTGCAAATAAATTAACAAATGAAAAGAAAAATTTAAAAAACAATCAACAAGGCTTTAAAATGCCTGTGGGAGATATGAGAAGAACTAAAACAGATTATGACATACCTACATTTGGATTTAAAAGTGCTTTATTAATAGTAGGTGCAGCGGTTATAGCTACTTTAATTATACCTATGATTTTACAATTTGTTGGATTAAGCTTTGAGGTTACTGCTATAATAGCAAACACCTTAATTACAAGTTATGCTGTAGCATATTCAAGATATTTTATTGAAAGTAAAATAGGTTATTGTAAAAAGTTTTGGTATACATATTTAATTTTTTCAGTATCTTTTTGCATAATAGGATTCTTATGGTTAATTATGAGTGTATATGTGTAATAAAAGAATCGGGAAATAATATTTCAAAAAAATAATAAATATTTCAAAAAAATATTGCAAACAATTTCGCGAGATGATAAAATGAAATTGTAAACAGAAGAAAACCATTTCATAAATGTAAGAAACGAGGGGGAAACAAAATGTTAGAAAAGTTAAGTACGTTTTTAGATGAAAAACTTTCTACACCTATGGCTAAATTAGCTGAGCAGCGTCACTTAAGAGCAGTAAGAGACGGTATAATTTCAACTTTACCGCTTATAATAGTTGGAAGTTTATTTTTAATAATAGCTTTATTCCCATTCCCAGAGGGAACGGCAATAAAAACATGGTTAAGTGAACATTCAGGAACAATACTTTTACCATATAGAATGACAATGTATATAATGTCTTTATATGCAGCTTGGGGAATAGGATATAGCTTAGCTAAATCTTATAACCTTGATGGAGTTACTGGAGGAACTTTAGCAGCTACATCATTTTTATTAACATTAGTACCACAAACAGTTGAAGGTATGGGATGGGCAATGCCTATGGCAAACCTTGGTGGTGGCGGAATGTTCGTTGCAATTTTAACATCTATATTTGCAGTTGAAGTATTAAGATTTACTAAAACTAAAAATATAGTTATAAAAATGCCAGATCAAGTTCCACCATCAGTATCAAGAAGCTTTGAAGCATTAACACCAGCAGCAATTATAATTACATTCTTTGCAATATTTACATACTTCTTAGGAATTGACTGGCATGGAATAATTGGTAAAGTAGTATCTCCATTAGTAAGTGCTACAGATACATTACCATCAGCAATATTAATTTCTACTTTAATAGGATTTTTCTGGTCATTTGGTATCCATGGAATGAGTATTATAGGATCATTAGCAAGACCTTTATGGTTAACATTATTAGATGGTAATTCAGCAGCAGTTGCAGCAGGACAAGCGGCACCACATATATTCCCAGAACAATTCTTCCAAGGATTTGTTATGATAGGGGGAGCAGGTGCAACTTTAGGTCTAGCAATACTTTTAGCACTAAGAGCTAAATCAAAGTATGGAAAGATGTTAGGAAAAACTACGGTAATACCAGCAATATTTAATATTAATGAACCAATTATGTTCGGAGCTCCAATAGTATTAAATCCAATACTTATAATACCATTTATTCTTGCTCCAATAGTAAATATAATAATAGCTTGGGCAGCAACAGTTTCAGGATTTGTTCCAGCTATGTATATAGCTGCTCCATGGACATTACCTGCACCAATATTTGCATTTATGGCTACAGGTGGTAGTTGGACAGCAGCGTTATTAGGTGTAATTTTAACAATAGTTTCAATTGTAATTTATTATCCATTCTTTAAAATGTATGACAATAAGCTATTAGCTGAAGAATTAGGAGAAGAAGAACAAGCGGCTTAAATTTAGATAGAAAGAAGACTTTATGAGTCTTCTTTTTTTATAAAGTAGAATATTTCAAGGAGAACAATAAAAGTTAAGTGTACAGGAGTAAAAATATGATTACAACTAATTTTATATATTCAGCAGAACTAGAAATGGATTGGTGCTTTACAGCATATTATCCAGATAATTATTTAAAAAATAAAGAATATGATGTGGTAATATTACTACACGGTACTAATGGAAATAATAGAACCTTAGTTGATAGAGTTCCACTTAATGAAATAATGGAAAAGTATAAAGATAAAATAGTTATATTACCAAATGGTTTTAACTCTTATTATTTAGGTAAGGTAGAAAAAGCAATAATAAATGATTTACTTCCATTTTTAACAGAGTGTATTAATATAAAAACACTTACATTAGGAGGAGTCTCAATGGGTGCATTTGGAGCTTTAAGATTATCATTAAAGTATCCAGATTTATTTGAAAATATAATATTAATTTCACCAGCAATATGGAACCCAATTCCACCAGTAGAAGCTAGTGTTAGAAAAATGTGTGCTTTTGGAAAGCCTTTTGATGAAGAGAAATGGATTAATAATAGCTGGTTTAGAAATGTAGAAAATTTAAATAAAAATAATTATATATTAATTCATGGCTTACAAGATGAGATAGTAGATATTTCTAATTGCTATAAGTTTGTAGACTATTGCGAAGAAAATAATATTCACATTAAGAAATATTATATTGATGGAAATCATGATAGTAAAGTCGTGACACAAGGAATTAAAAAAGCTTTTAAAATAGTATTTTAAATAAAATGAGATATCACTTAGTGAAATAAAATTTCGTTAAAATAGTTAAAAAAATAAAAAAATATATTGCAAAAGTTTTAAAAAGGTATTATAATTTAAGTAAGTTGAAAATGATTTCAAAAGAGCTTAATTTTAGGAGGACTAGAGATGAAAGTATTATTTGTTTGTTCACAAGGAATGTCAAGTGCAATAGCAGTAAATGCATTAAAAAAGGAAGCTGAAAAGAATGGCGTTGAAATGGAAGTTCTTGCAGTAAGTACTCAAGAATTTGAACAAGAAGTTAAAAATGGATGGGATGTATCAATGGTTGCTCCACAAATCAGACATAGATTTGAGATATTAAAGGAAGCAGCTAGTAGTGCTGGAGTTCCATGTGCTTTAATTCAACCACAAGCTTATAGCCCATTAGGTGGACCAAAATTATTTAAGCAAGTTAATGAATTATTAGGAAAGTAATAAATAGTAAACATAAATGAATTCTAAATGTTAGAGTTAGTAAATTAACTTTATAATTTAGAAGAATAGAGAATAGTTATTTAATAAATGATATAAAGTGATGAATAATAAATTCATCACTTTAATTATATAAAATATAAATAATTAACATTGTAAAAGTAATAAAAGGAGAAATGAAATGGGGAAATTAGGAATATCAATATATCAGGAAAAATCGACAGAAAAAGAAATTTTAAATTATATAGATAGAGCTGCAAAACAAGGATTTTCAAGAATTTTCTCTTGTCTTTTATCAGTAGAGGAAAGTAAGGAAGAAATAGTTAGAAAATTTAAGGTTACTAATGAATATGCAAAAGCAAAGGGATTTGAAATAATAGTGGATGTAAGTCCAAGAGTATTTGAAAACTTAGGAATTAGTTATAATGACTTAAGTTTCTTTAAAGAAATCGGAGCTGATGGATTAAGATTAGATGCTGGATTTACTGGCTCAGAAGAATCACTAATGACATTTAATCCACAAGGTTTAAAAATAGAAATAAATATGAGTAATAATACTCATTATATAGATACAATAATGGATTATATGCCTAATAAGGATAATTTAATTGGATGTCATAATTTCTATCCTCATAATTATAGTGGATTAAATTTTGATCATTTTATGAAATGTACAGAAAACTTTACAAAGTATGGTTTAAGAACAGCAGCATTTATAACAAGTCAAAAAGAAGATACATTTGGACCATGGCCTGTAACATATGGATTACCAACTTTAGAACTACATAGAAATCTACCTATAGATGTTCAAGCTAAGCATTTAATTGCTTTAGGGAATATAAATGATATTATAATTTCAAATTGTTATCCAACAGATGAAGAATTACAAGCTATTGGATCAATGAGAAAAGATATGGTTACATTTGATATAACATTAAATGAAAATACACCAGAAATCGAAAGAAAAATTCTTTTTGAAGAAATGCATTTTAATAGAGGAGATGTATCTGATAATTTCTTAAGATCTACTCAAAGTCGTGTTAAATATAAGGGACATTATTTTGCATTATTCAATGCTCCAGAAGTAATAAAAAGAGGAGATATAATAATAGAAAGTAGTGAATATGGTCATTATGCAGGAGAAGTTCAAATTGCATTAAATGATATGGTTAATAGTGGGAAATCAAATGTGGTAGGTCATATAAGAGAAGAAGAAATATTTATATTAGATTATATTAAACCATGGCAAAAATTCAGTTTTAAAGAAACTAAATAAGGAGATATAGTATGTATTTTTTAGGGGTTGATGGTGGAGGTACTAAGACTACCTTTACTTTAATGGATAAAAATGGAGTGGTTATACATTCAATAACTATGGGGACTTGTCATTTTAATCAAATAGGGTTTGATGGGATTAAAGAACTTTTAAAGAATGGTTTAAAATATATTATTGATGAATCTAATATTTCTAGAAAAGAAATTAAGCATTCATTTTTAGGATTAGCAGGCTATGGAAAGGTTAAAGAGGCTAAACCTAAAATAGAAGCTACTGTTGCAGAAGTATTTAAAGGTTTAGACTATACTATAGATAGTGATGTTAGAGTAGCTATAGCAGGTGCCTTAAGTGGTAACGATGGTATAAACATAATTGCTGGTACAGGGTCTATTGGACTTTCAATAAATGGTGATAAGGTAGAGAGATGCGGAGGCTGGGGAGCTTCTGTTGGAGATGAGGGATCAGCTTTTTGGATAGGAAAAAAAGCTATACAAACTTTCAGTAAAGAATGTGATGGAAGACTTAAAAAAGGAGCTCTTTATGATGTATTCATGAAAGAGCTAAATTTAAAAGATGAAAATGAAATAATTACATTTTTAAATGAGAAAATTAAAAATGATAGAGGGGAAATTGCAAAATTAGCATATTTTTGTTTTGTAGCAGCATTAAAAAATGATGAAAATGCTATAAGAGTTTTTAAAGAAGCTGGAGATGAATTAGCGGAAATAATAAAGGTTCTTATAAGTAATTTTAAAGGTGATAAGGAAATTTTAGTTTCATATACGGGTGGTGTATTTAAGTCTGGTGATTTAATATTAGACCCTATAATAAATAAGTTAAATAAGTATAATGTAAAACTTATGCCACCAGAATTACCACCACATTTAGGTGCTTGTTTACTTGCATATAAAAAATCAGGTAACATACAAACTAAAGAATTAATTAATAATATGAAAAAATTTAGATAGTTTAAATAAAAGTAACAAATTAAATTCTAATGATTTTAATTTGTTACTTTTATTATGTTATGAATATATAAGGATAAAAGTAAATATAAATCTAACTCTAGATTGCTATTTCATCATTATTATTTCCTTGGTTTAATAATTTTGAAGATGTAACTTTTATACCAATAGCACCAATTGGAGCAGTTACTAAAACACTTAAAATAGCGATAGCTTGCATTATTTCTCCACCAACAACTCCCATTTGAAGAGGTATTCCAGCTTTTGCTGATTGGACAGTTGCTTTAGGTAAATATGCAATTACACAAAAAACTCTTTCTTTAAATGATAAATCAGTACCTATTAATGAAATAACTACACCTATAGAACGTACAGTTAAAGATATAATAAGCATTCCTATACCAATCCATAGGTATTCGCCAACAAGACTTGGATTAATGGCCATACCTACAAAGGTAAATAAATATAATTTTCCATACTTCCAAATAACATTAATTCCATCTTGAATTTTTTTAGCCAGATCATCTAAATAAGTTCTTAAGAAAAATCCATAAATCATTATAGTTAATAAAGAATTAAACATTTCTAAATGAAAATTATTTTCTACAAATCTAATTAATAAACAAATAAATAAAGCAAAAGTCACCCTAAATACATTATTATTTATAGATTTTAAAATACCTTTAGTTAAAAGGGAAAGAAGCCATCCAATAGCAATACTTATAAGTATAGTAAGAGGAATTGATATAAGTTCTTTAGAAATAGATACTGATTTTCCACTTACACCAGACATATAAATGCCTAAAAATGTTGTAAATAAGGTAATTGCAACTGTATCATCTGCAGAAGCACCTACTAAAAGCATTTGTGGTATTGCCTTATCTTGTCCAATTTTTCTTTTTATTAAATCAACCATTGAAGGAACTAAAACAGCTGGACTTACAGCAGCAATTATAAAGCCTAAAATAGCTCCTTGTACAAAGGTGAATTTTAAAAATATCATAGATAAAAGAGCAATAGTTAATCCTTCTAAAGTAGCAGGAATAACGCTTAATAAAACAGCAGGTCTACCTATTTTCTTCATTTGATTTAAGCTTATTCCTAGTCCTCCTATAAATAATACTGTTACTAATGCAATATCTTTAATATATGGTGCTATATCTAATGTTATTTTTGGAATAACATTTAAAAATGAAGGACCTATAAACATACCTAGTAAAATCATTCCTATAAGTGATGGAAGTTTTATAAATTCTACTAGCTTTCCTGCATAATTTGCTAAAAGTCCAATTAAAAATAGACTTAAAATGATTAAAAAAACTTTCGTTAACATAATAATTCTCCTTAAAGTTGTATTTAAATTTGATGAAGAACTGAATTTTATATTTCAGTTGTAAATAAAAAAAAGCTAATGATTTCTACAACAAAAAAAGTTGTAGAAGTCATTAGCTATAATAAGCGGTTTTGATAATTATCAAGGGAGAACTTCATTCCCTACAGTTCTTGATTATATCATAAGCAAATATATATTTCAATAAAACTAATATTGGAATAATATTAGTTTTAAAACCATTCTGTTTATAGGTATTATTTGTTTGTTTAGGGAAACTTAATAAGTAAGAGGGTAAAGGAGTGAAACAAATGAAAAGTACTACAATAATAAAGTTAGCTTTAATATCTATATTAATAGGTGGAATTTCAGGATTATTCATAGGTATATTTTTAATACTATTAGAAAAAGCTGTTGATTTAAATTTAAAATATTATTGGTTAATATTTATTTTACCTTTATCAGGAGTTTTTATGACTTATCTTTATACAAAGTTTGGTGATAATTCTCAAAAGGGAAATAATTTAATAATAGAAGATATAAATGGTAGTAAAGAAGAAATAAAATTTATTATGGCTCCTTTAGTTTTTTTAGGGACTATATTAACTCATCTTTTTGGTGGATCAGTAGGTAGAGAGGGTTCAGGAGTACAAATAGGGGGAACAGTAGGAAGTTCTTTAGCTAGAAGTTTTAAAAGTACAGTAGATGAAAAGAAAATTTTGTTAATAAGTGGTGTTGCGGCAGGATTTTCATCAGTTTATGGGACACCTATTACAGGAACAATCTTTGCTTTAGAAATAGCTAATATAGGTAGTCTAAGTTATAACTCTATGGTTTCAGCAATAATAGCTTCTATTACTGGGAATGCCGTTGTTAAGCTTTTAGGTGTAAAGCATAGCCATTATAAAATACCACCAGTTGAAGCTTTTTCATTAATAATGGTATTAAAAGTAATTGTAATGGCAATTTGTTTTGGGTTAGCAAGCAGATTATTTGTATATATGACTCATTGGTTTAAAAAGGTATTAGGAAAGTACTGCAAAAATTCTTATTTAAAGATATTTGTAGGTGGAACCTTAATGGTAATAGCAACATTAATTTTAGGAAATAGATTGTATAATAATTTAAGCCTTGGATTATTAAGTGATGCATTTGAGGGTAATGTTCCTTATTTGGCATTCATAATAAAACTTATATTAACAACTCTTTGCTTGGGGGCTGGATATCAGGGTGGTGAAGTTACGCCTTTATTTGTTATTGGAGCTACTCTTGGAGCAACTTTATCACATACATTTGGAGTTCCTTTTGCATTTGCAGCAGCATTAGGGTTTGTTGGAGTTTTTTCTGGTGCAACTAATGCACCTATAGCCTGTTTTATGATGTATGTGGAGCTTTTTGGAGCTAATGATATAGTTTTTGCAATGATGGTTTGTATAATAGCGGTTTTTGTATCCGGGCATAAAGGAATTTATACATCACAATTATGGAATGAATAAAATACAAACAAAAATTAATATTGACATATACAATGTTCGTGATATAATACGTATGTAAGATGAAAAAATCTCGTATATAATCGGTAATATGGTCCGAATGTTTCTACCTATTAACCTTAAATTAGTAGACTACGAGGAGTTGCAGAGTTAATAAGATTTGAATTTATAGCAACGCCTCAATTTGTTTTGAGACGTTGTTTTTTTAGGACACAATTTACATGGTAGGTATGTTGTATGAAATATTTACTAAAATTTAGTAATAACCGATTAGATATAAAAGGGAAGTTTATAGTTATTAGAAATACTAATACAAAGATGAGAGGAAGATAACCTAATGAAATGTGAAAAGAATTATGAAACGGATATTAATTTAACTTATGGGGTTGATGATAATCCAAGCTTACCAAAGAAAATTTTATTTGGAATTCAGCATATATTTGCAGCATTTGGTGGAATAATAGTAGTTCCATTAGTAATAGCAAGTGCACTTGGATTAGATGCAACAACTACTACGGCGTTAATAAGTGCAACAATTTTAGCATCTGGAATAGCAACTATAATACAAGCTAAGGGAATTGGAAAAGTAGGATCAAGAGTTGCTTGTATAATGGGAACAGACTTTACGTTTGTATCTCCATCCATTTCAGTAGGATCAGTTCTTGGGTTACCAGGAATAATTGGTGCAACTATCCTAGGAGCATTTTTAGAAATTATATTAAGTTTCTTTATAAAACCATTAATGAAGTTATTTCCACCATTAGTAACAGGTACAGTTGTATGCTTAATTGGATTAACTTTATTACCAGTAGCTATAGATTGGGCTGCAGGAGGAGTAGGAGCTTCAGATTATGGTAGCTTAAGAAATATAGGAATAGCAGGATTTGTATTAGTAATAACACTTATATTAAATAGATATGGAAAAGGTATAATAAGTAGTGCGTCTATACTTATAGGAATGATTGTTGGATATATTATTTGTATTCCGTTAGGAATGGTTGATTTTAATGCTGTTAAAGAAGCAAGCTGGATTTCGATTCCTAAGATATTTGAGTATGGAGTAACTTTTGATTTTAAAGCATTATTAGCATTTTTACCAGCATATTTTGTAACTACAATTGAAACTGTTGGATGCTTAAAGGCAGTTGGAGAAAGTTCTAATATAGATATGAAAGAGGAACAAGTTGGTGCAGGTGTTTTAGCAGATGGTGTAGGTAGTATAATTGGTGGAGTAGTTGGTTCATTCCCTAATACATCATTTAGCCAAAATGTTGGAGTTATATCATTAACTAAGGTTGCTAGTAAATATGTAGCTGTTATGGCTGGTATAATATTAGTTGTACTTGGATTTTTACCTAAGGTTGCAGCATTAGTAACTCAAATACCACAACCTGTTTTAGGGGGAGTTGGAATAGTTATGTTTGGTACAGTGGCAGCTGCTGGTATAAAGACTTTAAGTAAGGTTAAACTTACAGAACGTAGTTTATTAATAATTGCTACATCTATTGGATTAGGTTTAGGAGTAACATTTAGACCAGACTTTATTGCTCAGTTACCAGAAGGAATCAAGATGGTATTTTCATCAGGAATTTCTATTGGAACTATAGTAGCTTTAGTACTAAATTTAGTTTTAAAAGAGGATAAAGTTACAAGTGAAAAAATGAATAATGTAGTAACAGCGTAAGATAATATCAATCTCAGTAATCTAAAATTTTGATTGCTGAGATTTTTTTATTTAATTTAAAGTTTAGGTAACACTATTATGTATAGAGAAAATAAATTTGTGATATAGTTACAAAATAAATTTACTAGGAAGTATATACTTACTAAAGTAAGATAGATAATTTGTTTAGGAGGAATAATATATGAAAAGTAATACTTGGATAAAAGGAGCAATAATACTTGGGTTATCTTTTTTTCTTGCAGTATTTCTTGTTAAACCTATAGGTGTTTCAACAGAGTTTTCGGTATTTTCAGGAATTATTCAAAGTAGCATAGATAAAAATATTATTACAGTAGATAATTCAAGAGAAAGTGGATATAAAAGTACTAATGCATACTATGATAAAAATGGTGGAGAAATAGCTAAAAAAATTAAAGAACCTATTAATTATGGAAATATTTTTGTGCTTTCAATACCAGTTGGAAGTTTTATAGGCTATTTATTATTAAGAAATAAAAGGATAAAAAGAAAAGAAGATGAGCAAAATGAAAATTGTAAATTAGGAAGAAACAATCCATTTATAAATACGTATTTAATACCGTTCATTGGTGGATTTATATTATTATTTGGAGCAAGAATGGCTGATGGATGTACTAGTGGACATATGATGAGTGGTATGATGCAAGGTAGTATAAGTGGATAT
Organism: Clostridium sp. D53t1_180928_C8; assembly: GCF_015667795.1. Classification (GTDB taxonomy): domain Bacteria; phylum Bacillota; class Clostridia; order Clostridiales; family Clostridiaceae; genus Clostridium. Next base: position 70,108 of record NZ_JADPEL010000003.1, on the reverse strand, counting down.
GTATTTGCAGCTGCTGTTTTTGCAGTAGGAATACCAACAGCCATAATTGTTAAGAAAATTAGAACTAGAAAGGTTTAGTAGGTGAATATAGATGAATATTATACTTGCAATATTGTTAGGTGTTTTTTTTGGATTTGCTTTATATTATGTGGGGGCTACTGGGTTTAGTAATATATCAAAGATGTTAAGATTAGAAGATTTATCATTAGCAAAAATAATTTTATTTGCTATAGGTTTTTCAAGTATATTATTATCTATTTCAGCAATGTTAGGTATATTTGATATTTCACATTTAAGCATTAAGTCTATGAATCTTGGTGTTATAATTGGTGGATTAATATTTGGAATTGGATTTGGATTAGCGGGGACTTGTCCTGGAACTTGCTTTGGATCCCTTGGTGGAGTTTTTGGAATTAAAAAGGCAATTAGTGGAGTTATTGGTGGATTATTTGGAGCTTTTACCTTTTCTATTTCATATGGATATTTTAAAGAATTGGGATTATTCAACAGTTTAGATTATGGAAAAATAACTTTATTTAATATAAGTGATAAATATCCAGCTGTAGTTAATGTTGGATATATTGGACTATTAATTTTAGGTGTATTATTTATGTTAGGAGCATATTTATTACCTGAAAAAATATTAAGTGAATAATTATATTTATAAATGTGATATAAAATTGTTTAAATACAAGTTTATATCACATTTTTTATTAAGAAAAACAAATGAATACAGCTTATATATGCTGGAAAGAATATAAATAATGAAATTTAATAACTAAAACTATTGAAAGAGAGAAGAAAATGATAAAAAATTTTAAGAAGATAGATAATACTATTTTAAGATGGATAAATGTTAATTTTAGAAACAAAACTTTTGATAAGATAATGCCTATTATAACTTCAGCGGGGAACTTAGGGATTATATGGATAATAATGTCTGTTTTGTTAATGACAAAAAAGGATTATAGGGTATTAGGACAAATGATACTTATAGCACTTATAATTACGACTATTTTAGGTGAAGGAATAATAAAACATATTGTAAAAAGAAAACGACCGTTTTATGATGATAATGATAAAGAACTTTTAATATCAAGACCAATTACTTATTCATTTCCATCAGGACATACTGCATCATCTTTTGCAGTAGCTGCTGTTTTTATAGAAACGGACAATGCGGCTTCTTTAGAAATAATATTACTAGCAAGTTTAATTGCTTTTTCAAGAATTTATTTAGGTGTACATTATCCTTCAGATGTTATTGGAGGTGGAATAATAGGATTTTTATGTGGATTATTAACTGTAATATTGTTTTTAGGAAGACTTTCTTAAATATAAAGAAGTTTATTTAAAGGAGATTGAAGGTATGACTAATATAAATGATATACTTCAATATATGGGGAAATACGGATATATATTTTTAGGTATTATAGTTTTTTTAGAATATCTAAATTTGCCAGGTTTACCAGCAGGATTAATAATGCCTGCTGCAGGTATATTGATTAAAGCAGATGGATTGAATTTTATATATACTCTTATAATATCAGTGATTGCTGGACTTTTAGGAAGCTTTGTTTTATATGCTTTAGGGCATTATTGTGGAAAACCTATTTTAAACAAATGGGAAAAGCGGTTTCCTAAATCTAAAAGGGCTATAGACAAGACTTTTATGTATATAGATAAATATGGAAATATTGGTATTCTTATATCTAGAATTATACCTGTTGCTAGAACATTAATATCTTTAGTTGCAGGTACATTTAATGTTAAGTTTATACAATTTGCTTTATATTCAACAATAGGTATTACTATATGGAATTTTGCATTTATATATGCGGGATATGCATTTGGACATTTATTCTTGAAATAAAATGTTTTTAGGGAAAATAAGTAGTATTATTTTTAAAATTATATATGAAATAGAAGTTTTTTGTGTTAAAATTGTAATAAATTAACAAAATATTAATATTATAATGAAAGATGCAGAAATAAAAAGGGTTAATTCGTTAACTATTTAGTGTTAATGGTATGGGAGGAAAGTATGAACTTTAAAGTGCTAAATGGGGATATTTATTTTCCAGATGAATTTATTAAGCTAAATGAGATAAGAGCAAAATTTTTACAAGAAGCGTTTAATTCAATTCCGACATTTACTGAAGAATGTACAAAGAAATTTAATAGTATTGAACAATTATTAAAAGATGGGGAAAGTTTTGGATATGAATACTTAGAAGGTTATATTTCTAAAGGAATAAAAATTATTAATGAGTTTGGAATAACTGAAATTGATAATGATACATTTAATAAAAAATACTATCTAAATAGTTATTGTACATGGGAAAAGACTTTAGATGAAATAAAGAACAATAATAAAGACCCGAATAATTCAGGTGATGTAATATATGCTAAGTTAAATATTAACTCTGAATTAATAAAAAGGCCTTTTAAATTGAAGGAAAAAGATATAGTTTTAGAGAAGGAAAAAGTTAAAAATGATATTTCTTTAGAAATTATAAATAAATTAATTAATTCTATGATAGAAAGTATATTTAATATTAACTTTGCAGTAATAGATATTTTAAATGAAAATAATGTGGACAAGGTATCAGCATATAATAGTGTTGAGGATATAAGTAAATCTAATAGGTTAATTAAAAATTTATTAGAAAATAAAATTTCAAAAGGGGAAGAATTAAATACCATAAAAGAAATAATAAAATTAAACCCATATAATGAAAATATATATAAAGCTTTATTATATAAATATGGAGATAAAGGCAATCAATTAGAAGACTTATGTGAGTTTTTAGGATATAATAATATTCGTGAATATAAAAATAACCTGTTAGATGAGTATTATAGGAGTTTATCGGTTAAAACTAAGGAAGATGTAAGTAAAGCAAAAGAACGTATTGTGTTATTTGCAAATAAACTTAGTATTAATGAGTATTCTAAATATATAGACGAGCTTAACAAAATAGTTGAAGATCAGGTTAGTTTAGATAATTCAATAAAAACTAAAGAGATAGAAAGAACTGTTGAAATGGCAACTGTAGAAGTGAATGAAAAAACTATAAAGGATAAAAAAAATAAGAAAATTTTTATATCAGCAGGAATAGTAGTAGGTAGCTTATTAGCAATATATTTAATAATGGCTGCATATTTTAATAGTCACTTCTTTTTTAGAACATATATAAATGGGGTTAATGTTACTGGAAAGAGTGATAAGTCGGCTCAAGAGGTGATGGCTAAAAAAGCAAGTGATTATGTATTAACTATTAATGCGAGAGATGATAGTACTGAAGAGCTAAAGGGAACAGATATTAGTTTAAATTATGATTTTTCTAATGGAATAGATGAGTTATTAGAAAAGCAAAATCCTTTTTTATGGATTAAGTATATATTCAAAAATAATGAATATACAATCACTGATGGAATTTATTATGATGATGTATTATTAAAGCAAGTATTAGGTAATCTTCAATGTTTAAATGAAGAAAACATGAAGGACCCTGTAAATGCATATATTAATTATACAGATGGTGGATATGAAGTTATAAAAGAAGATAGAGGAAATAAAGTGAAATATGATGAATTTTATTCAAAGGTTTTAACTCATATTCAAAATATAAATAATGTTTTAGATTTAGATAAAGAAGGGTGTTATGAAGAGCCTAAATATACGAGTGAAACAGATGTAGTAGTTAAAGCTAAAAATACTGCTGATAAATATATTAAGGCAAAAGTTATTTATAATACTTCAGGGGAACAAATTATAATAGATTCTAGTCTGATAAATACATGGATAAATATAGATGGGGATTTTAATGTTACGTTAAATGAGGATGCTATTAGAGAATATATAAATACTTTAGGAAGTAAATATGATTATTTAGGTAGTTATAGAGATTTTACTAGATGGTCTGGAGAAGCTATAAAAGTTAGCACAACATCAGGAATATATTATATAGATAGAGATACAATTATTAGTGAAATAGTTGAAGCTATAAATAGTGGTAAAGAAATAACAAAAGATTTAACATTTAAAACACCAAATGCAACTGATGATTATGTAATAAATACTTTTGTTGAGGTAAATTTAAGTAATCAAACAGTTGTTTATTATAAAAATGGTGAGTTAATTACTCAAGGAAATGTAGTTACTGGAAATGTAAGTAAAGGAAATGCAACTCCTTCAGGTGTATATAGATTAGACTGGAAGGCTAAAGATTTTGTATTAAGAGGAGACGGATATGCATCACCAGTAAGTTTCTGGATGCCATTTAATGGTGGAATAGGTCTTCATGATGCAAGTTGGAGAGGTAGTTTTGGAGGATCTATTTATAAAACAAATGGATCTCATGGATGTGTTAATATGCCATATAGTGTAGCTGAAGCTATTTATAATAATATAGAAGATAAAACTACTATAATTTGTAGTTATTAATTATAACTTCGTAATACTTTTATTTAATAGTATTACGAAGTTTTTTATTAATATTAGCAATAATAAAACTTAAATATAAGTGCAAATAAAATATATATTTACAAGAACAATGTTCGTGGTATAATACCAATAAGTGAATTTGTAAAAATCTCGTATAAAATCGGTAATTGGTCCGAAAGTTTCTACCTACTGACCGTAAAACAGTAGACTACGAGGAGTTGAATTTATGTTTTTATATTTATAAGCATAAATATAAGTATTATCAACACCTCAATTTATATGAGGTGTTTATTTTTTAAAATAAAAATGTTGTTGAGGAGAGAAGAGATAATGGATATTTTAAAGGAACGTATATTACAAGAGGGTAGAGCGTTAAGTGAAACAGTATTAAAAGTTGATTCTTTTTTAAATCATGGAGTGGATGCAAGGCTAATGTATGAAATAGGAACTTGTTTTAAGGAATACTATAAGAATCATGGAATAACTAAAATATTTACAATTGAAAGTTCAGGAATTGCACCTACAGTAATGACAGCAATGCAGATGGAGCTTCCAATGGTTACATTAAAGAAGCAAAGTTCTAAAATTTTAAATGGAGAAGTATATCAAACAACAGTACACTCATTTACAAAGGGCTCTGATTATGAATTAACATTATCGAAAAATTATATTTCACCAGAAGACAATATATTAATTATAGATGACTTTTTAGCAAATGGAGAAGCTGCATTAGGAGCAATTAGATTAGTTGAGGAAGCTGGAGCGAAGGTTGCAGGTATAGGAATAGTAATAGAAAAATCATTCCAACCAGGAAGAAGAGTTTTAGATCAAAAAGGATATGATGTATACTCTTTAGCTAGAATTGGGAAATTAGGTAAAGGAATTATAGAATTTATTTAATTGACAAATTTAAATTATAGGCATAGTATAAATTAGTAGATAAAAATTAAATAATTTGTTAGGTGAGGCTCCTATAAGGAAAAATGCTGCTGCCCAGAAAAATCTAGAGATTCCAATGGGTTAACAGGAATCATCGCTAAGGTGATTTTTAATGTAGCTGACTATTATTTATTATAGTCTACGCTTTATAGTGCTAAAGCTCTACAATTTAAGAAGTAAGATTTAACAAGGCTTTTTGTTTGTAGGGACAAAGAGTCTTTTTTTGTGTGTAAATAGGAGGTGGTATTTAATGGACTCGTATCTGAGTAAAAGTTTAATTATTGGAAAAATTAAATATATGATATATGGGAATTTAGCTGTTAATACCACTAATTTTAAAAGTAAAATTTTTTTAGTGTTTTAACTTCGATGTACTATTTATAAGTTTTAGCATGCTTTTTCCTATATAAAAGGTAGGAGGAATAGCTATGAAGTTAAATATGAATAAAGAAGAGTTAAGAAAATTTTTATTGCATGCACCACAAGTAAGTATAATTAAGTATTATGAGAATATTCATCCAGTTGATATTCTTGATATATTACGTGAATGTCCAGATGATAAAAGTGATATTTTATGTAGATTACCGGAGGAGTTAATTGCAGATATAATCGATGAGGCTGAAAATGAAGAAAAGTATGATATATTAATGGAATTCTCTGAAAATAAACAAAAGAATATTATAGAAGAAATGTCATCAGATGAATTAACAGATTTACTTGGTATGTTGGATGAAGAACAATCCAATAAGATATTAGAAAAAATGACAGATGAAGATGCTAGAAAGGTTAGACAATTATTAAGTTATGATCCTAATACTGCTGCCGGTATAATGGCTACAGAGTTTGTTGCTCTTAAAGAAAATATGACTGTGGAACAAACATTAAAGTATTTGCAAAAATATGGAGATGAAAATGAAAATATATATGACTTATATGTTGTAGATAATTTTGATAAGCTTAAAGGAGTAGTATCTTTAAAAGAATTGGTAACAACTAGCTTTGAAACTAGGATTTCAGAAGTAGCGCATACTAAAGTTGAAGGAATATTATTTAATACAGATCAAGAAGAGGTTGGACATAGATTTGAAAAGTATGGATATTTAACTATGCCAGTAATTGATAATTCAAATAGATTACTTGGTGTTGTAACTGTTGATGATGCGATGCAAATATTAAGAGATGAAACTACTGAAGATATTCATCGTTTAGGTGGAATTGATGAAGGTGAAAAAGTTGATGGGAAACTTAGTGAATCAGTAAAAAGTAGATTACCTTGGTTAATAGTAAATTTATTTACAGCGATTTTGGCATCAGCAGTTGTGGGAGCATTTGAGGGGACTATTCAGGCTGTTGTTTCACTAGCTACATTTATGCCTATTGTTACAGGAATGGGTGGCAATGCAGGAACACAAACCTTAACAATTATAGTAAGAGGATTAGCTTTAGGAGAATTAAGCTTTAAAAATATGAAAAAAGTATTTTTAAAAGAAGTTGGAGTTGGACTATTAACAGGAATAGCTATAGGACTTATAATTGGAGTTTTAGGATTTTTATGGGAAGGAAACTTTATATTTGGAATAATAATAGGAATAGCTATGATTTTAAATATGGTAGTAGCTACAATTACGGGTTATTTAGTACCAATAATATTAAAGAAATTTAAAGTTGATCCGGCTTTAGCATCATCTATATTTGTAACAACATTTACTGATGTATTAGGATTTTTCTTCTTCTTAGGATTAGCGACACTTTTAATACAATATCTTGTATAAAATTAATAAATTATATTTTTAAAGTCGGTAAAAACCGGCTTTTTATTTTAGGATATAACAAATAAAAAACGCATCGGGCGCTATAACGATGCGTTCTAATTATTAAAAATGTAATATACAATAATTATTATTGCATAAAACTATGAATTTTGTTAAATCTATCTAGATTTTCTTTTAAAATTATTTCATGTTTAACATTAATAAATCTTTCAACAAGGCAACAAGCAAAATTTTTATCTGCTGTATGAATTAGTCCATTAATTTCAACTAGTGGACGATTATATTTATCGAAGCCTTTTAAAGAAATAGAAAATCCATTGTTTTGTAAATATTTTAGTACTTTTCCTAAAAATTCATCAGTATCAGTTATACTCTTATCACTTATATACACATCAAAGCAATCGTTATTATGTTTGTAAATACCTTCCATATTAACCCCTCACTTATAAATTTAATTAATAGATTTTAATATTTATATATATATATTTCGATAAAAATTAAATAATTCCTTTAAACGTTTACAAAAAGTTTTCAATTTATTTAAATAAATGCAAAAACAGGAGTACTAGCAGACTACCCCTGTTTCAAACCTATTTTTGCCTGGTAGGTTTATGAATTAATTATACCATAAAAATACAAATAGTTAAATACAATATATTCATAATTTTGAGAAAAATATAATTTTTTATGAAGTATTATATTTTTCTTAAAATTAATTTTAAAATAATATAGTAAATAATTGACAAATTAAATTTGTTGGCATATAATAACTCCTATAAAACAAAATATCTCTATTAAAGGGGAGTAGTAAAAAATATAGCATCAACAATCGCGGTTTATGCCTGGTGTTATATACCATTTTGGTTACGAGACTTTTAATATAATCCTTAAGTTATTTTACTTAAGTTTGAGGATTATATTAAGGGTCTCTTTTTTATTAATAAATAAAAAAGTTTTCCAAGTTATAAAATTTATTATTTAAAGTAAGGAGGATTTTATGGAAAAGTATTTTTGTAAAACTGTAGAAGATACATTAAAGGGCTTTAATGTATCAAAAGAGGGATTAAGTAATGAACAAGCAAAGGAGAATTTGGACTCATATGGGTTCAATGAATTGAATCAAAAAAAGAAGAAAAGTATACTACAAGTATTCTTTAGTCAATTTAAGGATTTATTAATATTCATTTTAATTGCAGCAGGAATAATTTCTATGCTAAGTAACAATGTAGAAAGTACTATTGTTATTTTTACTGTAATAATTTTAAATGCTATATTAGGTACAGTTCAGCATTTTAAGGCAGAGCAATCTTTAGATTCATTAAAGGCTTTATCAGCACCCTGTGCAAAGGTAATAAGAGATGGTAAAAAGATAGAAATTCAATCAAGAGATGTGGTACCAGGTGATATTTTAGTTTTAGAAGCTGGAGATTTAATAATTGCTGATGGTAGGATAATTGAAAGTTATTCTTTACAAGTAAATGAAAGTTCACTTACAGGAGAGTCTTTAAGTGTAGATAAAATCATTGATAAGATAGATAGTGAAGAGGTAGCATTAGGAGATCAAAAAAATATGGTGTTCTCTGGTTCATTAGTAACCTATGGTAGAGCTTTAGTAACTGTTACAAGTACAGGAATGAAAACTGAAATAGGTAAAATAGCTACTCTTATGGAAGAAACTCAAGAAAAGAAAACTCCACTTCAAGTTAGCTTAGACGATTTTAGTAAAAAGCTTGCTATTATAATATTAATTATATGTGCAATTGTATTTGGATTATCTTTATATAGAAATATGCCAGTTCTTGATTCATTAATGTTTGCTGTTGCTTTAGCAGTTGCTGCTATTCCAGAGGCTTTAAGTTCTATAGTTACTATTGTTTTAGCATTAGGAACTCAAAAGATGGCTAAGGAAAATGCAATAATTAAAAAACTTAGAGCAGTTGAAGGTTTAGGGTCAGTTTCTATAATATGTTCAGATAAAACAGGTACCTTAACTCAAAATAAAATGACTGTTAGAAAAATATATGTTGATGGTAAATTAATTAATGGCTGTGAAGTTTCATTAGATAATAAAGTTCAAGAATATTTAGTTAAAAACTCTATTTTATGTAATGATTCAACTTCCATTGATGGAAAAGAAATTGGAGATCCAACAGAAGTTGCATTAGTAAACTTAGGACACGATACTTTAATAAATGAATTGGAATTAAGAAATGAATATAAGAGATTAGCTGAAATTCCATTTGATTCTGATAGAAAACTAATGAGTACATTGCATAAAATTGATAATAAAAATGTAATGTTTACTAAAGGCGCTTTGGATGTTATTTTAGATAGAGTTAAATTTATAATGACTTCAGATGGTGTTAGAGAATTAACTAATAGTGATAAATCAGAAATATTAGATGTTAATAGGAGGTTGTCAGAGTCAGGATTAAGAGTATTATCATTTGCATATAAAGAATTAGATGAGATTAAAGAATTAACTTTAGATGATGAATATAGCTATACTTTTATAGGGCTAATTTCAATGATTGATCCACCAAGAGAAGAAAGTAAACAAGCTGTTGAAGATTGTATAATGGCTGGTATAAAACCAATAATGATTACTGGTGATCACAAGATAACAGCGTCAGCTATAGCTAAGGAAATAGGAATACTAAGAGATGGAGACAGAGCAATCGAAGGATTAGAAATAGATAAAATGTCAGATGAGGAACTAAAGGAAAATATCGAACATATATCTGTTTATGCGAGAGTATCTCCAGAGCATAAAATTAGAATAGTAAGAGCATGGCAGGAAAAGGGACAAATAGTTGCTATGACAGGTGATGGTGTAAATGATGCCCCAGCATTAAAGCAAGCAGACATAGGTATAGCGATGGGTATAACAGGTACAGAAGTTTCTAAGGATGCAGCTTCAGTAATTTTAACAGATGATAATTTTGCAACAATAGTAAAATCAGTATCTAATGGTAGGAGTATTTATAGCAATATAAAAAATTCTATAAAATTTTTATTATCAGGTAATACTTCAGGAATAATAGCAGTACTATACTCTTCAATCATGGCATTACCAATGCCTTTTGCAGCTGTACACTTACTATTTATAAATCTTTTAACAGATAGTTTACCTGCCATAGCTATAGGTATGGAGGAATCTAATAGAGATTTATTAAAGGATAAACCAAGAAGTAAAAACGAATCTATTTTAAATAAGAACTTTCTATTTGGATTAGGATTAGAAGGATTATTAATTGGTATGTTTACTATAATTGCTTTTTATGCAGGAAATCCAATGAAAACTCCTTTAACAGCTTCAACGATGGCATTTGCAACACTTTGTTTAGCTAGATTGTTTCATGGGTTTAATTGCAGAGGTAAGGGGTCAATATTTAAATTAGGTATATTCTCTAATAAATATGTTTGGTATGCATTTGGAATAGGTTTAGTATTATTAAATGCTGTTCTATTTATACCATTTCTTCAAGGATTATTTGAAGTAGAGAACTTAAGGTTAAATCAATATGTAGCAATATATATATTGGCATTTGTACCAACTTTAATAATTCAATTTATTAAAATTATAAATGAATTAATAGAGAGTAGAAAATCAAAAAAGAACTCTTCAGGTAAGTTTGAAGATAATTTAAAAAATATAGCATAATCATTAAAAAATAATAATTAACCGTCTAGATTAAAATTTTATATAAAAATAATTTAGACGGTTTTATTATTAAAAAAATAAAAAAAGAATTATTTGGGAAAATAATGTTGACTAATTTAGTAGGATAAGCATATAATAACAATATAACATATGAACAATTATTCATATGTTCATTAAAGGTATTAAAAATATAATTATAACTATAAATGCAAATAATACTTATAATAGGAGTGAATAGGACATGGAAAATAATAATGATAATAAAGTAGAAAGATGTTGCTGTAACGTAATACATGGAGATATAGTAGCAAAAGTTAAGGATAGTTTACCACAAGAAGAAACATTATATGATTTAGCTGAGTTATTTAAGGTTTTTGGAGATAGTACAAGAATAAAAATACTTTGCGCATTATTTGAAGAAGAGATGTGTGTATGTGATTTATCAGCATTATTAAATGTTAGTCAATCAGCAATATCACATCAATTAAGGGTTTTAAAATCAGCAAGACTTGTTAAGTTTAGAAGAGCTGGAAAGATAATTTATTATTCTCTAGATGATGAACATATTAAGCATATATTTGATGAAGGATTAAAACATATCACTGAATAGATATGACTAAAAAATAAATAGGAGGATAGGTATGGAGATTAAATTAGTTTTAGATGGATTAAATTGTGCTAATTGTGCTAACAAAATAGAAAGTAAGGTTAATAAAATAAATGGAGTTAAAGAAGCAACCGTTAATTTTTCAACATCTGTATTAACAGTAGAAGCTCACGAAGAAAATTTGAGGGAAGAAATAATAAATGAAATAAAATCAATAGTAAAAAAGCTAGAGCCACATGTAAATGTTCAGGAAAAAGTAGAAGGCAAAAAAATAAAAATTAATCAAGAGTTATGTAAGAGCCGTTGTTGTTCTGATAATCATTCATCTCATAATGAAAATACTCATAGTCATGAACATGATTATGGTCATGATCATAGTCATGAAGTTAAGGATAATAATGAGGGAATAGTAGGATATATAAAAGATAATTTAATGTTGATAGTTGGGACTATTATTTATATTATTGCATTACTTTATAAGGGAAATGAAAATTTACTATCTGTACTATTATTTATATCTAGTTATTTAGTTATTGGTGGGGAAGTGCTTTGGACTGCTATAAAAAATATTTCTAGAGGTGAAATATTTGATGAAAACTTCTTAATGAGTATTGCAACATTGGGGGCGTTCTTTATTGGGGAATATCCAGAGGCCGTTGCAGTTATGCTATTTTATCAGGTAGGGGAAATGTTCCAAGGATATGCTGTAAGTAAATCAAGAAAATCTATATCTTCTCTTATGAATATAAGAGCAGATTATGCTAATGTTCTAAGAAATGGTGAAGAGATAAAGGTAGATCCACAAAATGTAGCTATAGATGAAGTTATTATTATTAAACCAGGTGAAAGAATTCCACTAGATGGTGTTGTTTTAGATGGAAGAAGTTTTATAGATACTTCTGCATTAACAGGAGAATCAGTACCACGTGAAATTACAGTTGGTGATGATATACTATCAGGTGCAATAAATAATAATGGTGTTTTAAAAGTTAAGGTAAATAAGGAATTTGGAGAATCAACAGTTTCTAGAATATTAGAATTAGTTGAAAATGCTTCAAATAAGAAAGCACCAACAGAGAAGTTTATAACTAAGTTTTCAAAAGTATATACACCTATAGTTGTTATAATTGCAGTATTAGTTGCAATTATACCTCCATTATTGATTTCAGGAGAAACTTTTTCAGTATGGATATATAGAGCATTATCATTACTAGTTGTTTCTTGTCCATGTGCATTGGTAGTTTCAATTCCGTTAGGATTTTTCTCAGGAATTGGAGCAGCTTCTAAAAAAGGTATATTAGTTAAAGGTGGAAACTATTTAGAAGCTCTTAAGGATAGTGAAATAGTAGTATTTGATAAAACAGGTACTTTAACAAAAGGTGTATTTAATGTAACTGAAATAAATCCTAAAAATATAAGTAAAGAAGAGTTATTAGAAGTTACAGCTATGGGAGAATCACATTCAAATCATCCAATTGCAATTTCAATAGCAAAAGCTTATGGAAAAGAAATAAATAAAGAAGAAATAAAAGATTATAAAGAAATTTCCGGTCATGGAATAGAAGTTACTATAAAGGGTGATGATATATTACTTGGTAATGTTAAATTAATGAAAGTTAATAATATAGAATTTGATGAAATAGATTCTATAGGGACAATAGTTCATGTTGCTATCAATGGAGAGTATAAAGGTAATATAGTTATTTCAGATGAAATAAAAGAAAATGTAGAGGTAGCATTACGCGATTTAAAGAATGCTGGAATAAAGAAAACTGTAATGCTTACAGGTGATAATAAGGCAGTTGCAGAAAAAGTAGCAAAAGCAATAGGAATTGATGAAGTATATTCAGAACTTTTACCAGGAGATAAGGTGAGTAAAGTAGAAGATATATTAGATAAAAGTGATACAAAAGGAAAAGTTCTATTTGTTGGTGATGGAATAAATGATGCACCTGTCTTAGCGAGAGCTGATATAGGTGTAGCTATGGGTGGTATAGGTTCAGATGCGGCTATCGAAGCAGCTGATGTTGTTTTAATGAAAGATAAAGTTGAAGCAATAGCAGAAGCTATAAGAGTATCCAGAAGAACTAATAAAATACTATGGCAAAATATCATATTTTCATTAGTTGTTAAGGTTATAGTAATGATATTAGTTGTGTTGGGGTTAACAAATATGTGGGCTGCTGTTTTTGCTGACGTAGGGGTAACGTTAATAGCTGTTTTAAATTCAATGAGAATAATTCGATAAATATTGACAAAGAATATTACCTTGATTATAATAAGATAAGTCGAGAACATTTTAGGCGTAAGGGCGTAGCATACAAGATCATTTTGACTCTTGTAGATAGGTCAGATAGTCCATAATATCTGACTTTGCTTCTATATGAGACTTATGTATAACTGATCTGCTAAGTTATACATAAGTCTCTATTTTTTAAATTATAAAAATAAATACTAATCTTTAAAAGAATTTCATATATAAAAATTAATAAAATTAAATAAAATAGTAAAAACTAAATTTGGATATTTTAATAAAAAAATTTTACTTATATATTAAAATATAGATAAAAAATGAAAAGTATGTTATTATATTATCAAAGTTGGATTGGAATAGGAATATTATTGAAGTGTATTAAGGAGATTCATATACTATGGAGAAAAAGAAAAGTGTTTCTATGGCAGTAATTAAAAGATTACCAAAATACCATAGATATTTGAAAGAGCTGATGAGAAATGATGTAGATAGAATTTCATCTAAAGAATTAGGAGAGAAAATTGGATTTACAGCTTCTCAAATAAGACAAGATTTAAATAATTTTGGAGATTTTGGACAACAAGGATACGGATATAATGTAAAAGAGTTATATAAGCAAATAAGTTTAATTTTAGGGTTAGATAAAGATTATACTGGAATAATAATTGGAGCAGGTAATTTAGGTCAGGCTATAGCTAATTATAATAGATTTTCAGAATTAGGTTTATCTATTGAATGTATTTTTGATGCTAATCCAAAGCTTGTAGGAATGAGAATAAGGGATGTTGAAATAAAAGATATAGATACATTAGCTGAATTTTTACAAGATAATAGTATTGATATTGGAATTATATGTGTTCCTAGAATTAACGCACAAAAGGTTTGTGATATGTTAGTTAAGGGTGGAATTAAGGGAATTTGGAATTTTGCACCTGTAGATTTAGTTGTTCCTGATGACGTTAAAGTAGAAAATGTTCATCTTTCTGAAAGTTTATTAACTTTAGTATATTTAATGAAAGATAGTTAAAATAGCTGTTGCATTTGCAACAGCTATTTTTATTTATAATGTTAATAACTCAACAATCAAAAAGAAGAACAAAAAAAGGAAAAAGAAAACGTATTCTAAGAAATACATTGAAAAATTGTAATTTATATACTAATTAAGAAAATATTAATTGCAAATGATAAATTTAGATATTATAATTATAAGTGGGTTGTGATTATTCAGAATCTTCTAACCAAAGAAGAAGGAATAAGAGAGTTTTTTTTAAGGTTCTTTGTTAATTATCTAACAATAAAATGGGTATTTATGAGATTAATTGGTATATAAGGGAGGAATTTTAATGGAAATCAAAAATGTTATTTTGGAAGAAGAGTTAAAAAATGTAACTCTTGAAAAGGATGGGAATTTAGCGATTATAACAATAAATAGACCAAAGGCATTAAATGCTTTAAATTCAGAAACTTTAAAGGATTTAGATATAGCTATTACAAACATTGAAAATGATAGCAATGTTTATTGTGTAATACTTACAGGTTCTGGAGAAAAATCTTTTGTTGCTGGAGCTGATATAGCAGAAATGAAAGATTTAGACTCTAAGGCTGGAGAAGAATTTGGACTTTTAGGTAATAAAGTATTTAGAAGATTAGAAAATTTAGACAAGCCTGTTATAGCAGCTATCTCTGGATTTGCATTAGGTGGAGGATGTGAGCTTGCAATGGCATGTGATATAAGAATTGCATCAGAAAAGGCAAAATTTGCTCAACCAGAAGCTGGACTTGGAATTACACCAGGATTTGGTGGAACTCAAAGATTACCTAGAATAGTTGGATTAGGTAAGGCTAAAGAATTAATTTATACTTGTTCAATGGTTAATGCTGAAGAAGCTTTAAGAATTGGATTAGTTAATAAGGTTGTTCCATTAGAAAATTTGATGGAAGAAGCAAGAAAAATGGCATCTACTATTTGTGCTAATGCTCCAATAGCAGTTAAGCTTTGTAAGGATGCTATAAATAGAGGAATGCAAGTAGATATAGATAAAGCAATAGAAGTTGAAGCAGAGGATTTTGGAAAGTGCTTTGATTCAGAGGATCAAGTTGAAGGAATGGCTGCTTTCTTAGAAAGAAGAGCAAAAAACTTTAAAAATAAGTAAAATAGTTTATTTAATAAAATTTAAATATATAAATAGAGTGTGTTTTACATAAGTTAAGCTCTAAATTATTAATTTAGTTAGCAAAACTTGCATCGATGATTAAAAATTAAAAGATGGTTTCTAATTAGGAATTGTAATTATACACATAAAAGAGGGTATTGCAGGGAGGTAAAAAGCAATGAATTTTGGATTAACTAGAGAACAAGAGTTAGTAAGACAAATGGTTAGAGAATTTGCAGTTAATGAAGTAAAACCAATAGCTGCTGAAATTGATGAAACAGAAAGATTTCCAATGGAAAATGTAAAGAAAATGGCAGAGCTAGGCATGATGGGTATTCCATTCCCTAAGGAATTAGGAGGTGCTGGAGGCGATGTATTATCATATATCATCACAGTTGAAGAATTATCAAAGGCTTGTGGAACACATGGGGTTATAGTTTCAGCTCATACTTCACTTTGTGCTTCATTAATTTATGAAAATGGAACACCAGCTCAAAAGGAAAAATACTTAGTACCACTTGCAAAAGGTGAAAAAATCGGTGCTTTTGGTTTAACTGAACCAGGTGCAGGAACTGATGCTGCAGGGCAACAAACTACAGCAGTTTTAGATGGAGATAATTATATTTTAAATGGTTCTAAAATATTCATTACTAATGGTGGTGTTGCAGATACTTTCATAGTATTTGCTATGACTGATAAATCACAAGGAACTAGAGGAATATCAGCTTTCATAGTTGAAAAAGATTTCCCAGGATTCTCAATTGGTAAGAAAGAAGATAAGTTAGGAATTAGAGCTTCTTCTACAACAGAGCTTATATTTGAAAACTGTGTAGTACCAAAGGAAAACTTAATTGGTAAAGAAGGTAAAGGATTTGGTATAGCAATGAAAACTCTTGATGGAGGAAGAATTGGTATAGCTGCTCAAGCTTTAGGTATAGCAGAAGGAGCTTATGAAGAAGCTGTTAAATATATGAAGGAAAGAAAACAATTTGGTAGACCATTATCAGCATTCCAAGGATTACAATGGATGATAGCTGATATGGAAACTAAAATTGAAGCTGCAAAATTATTAGTATATAAAGCTGCATGGGCAAAACAAAACAAAATTCCATATTCTGTAGATGCTGCTAAAGCAAAATTATTTGCGGCTGAAGTTGCTATGGATGTGACAACTAAGGCTGTTCAAATCCATGGAGGATATGGATATACTAAGGAATATCCAGTAGAAAGAATGATGAGAGATGCTAAGATAACTGAAATTTATGAAGGAACTTCAGAAGTTCAAAAGATGGTTATCGCAGGCGCTGCATTAAGATAAGAGGGGGCTTTAATAATGAAGATAGTAGTTTGTTTAAAACAAGTACCAGATACAACAGCTGTAAAAATAGATCCAAAAACAGGAACTCTTATAAGAGATGGTGTTCCTTCAATTATAAATCCAGAAGATAAGCATGCTTTAGAAGCAGCATTACAATTAAAAGATAATTATGGGGCACACGTGACTGTAATCAGCATGGGACCTCCACAAGCTAAAAATGCATTAAGAGAAGCATTATGTATGGGAGCTGATGAAGCTATCCTTTTAACAGATAGATCATTTGGAGGAGCTGATACATTAGCTACTTCAAAAACAATTGCATCAGCAATTAAAAATTTAGAATACGATATAATTTTTGGCGGAAGACAAGCTATTGATGGGGATACTGCACAAGTTGGTCCAGAAATAGCTGAACATTTAAATGTACCACAAGTAACTTATGTACAAGGTGTAGAAGTTACTGAAGATGGTTTAGTAGTTAATAGAGCATTAGAAGATGGATATGAATTAATTAAAGTTCAAACTCCAGTACTTTTAACTGCTATTGAAGAATTAAATCACCCAAGATATATGAATGTTCAATATATCTTCGATACTGCAGAAAAAGAAGTTAAAGTTATGACTGCAGCAGATCTTGATGTACCAGTTGAAGAATTAGGATTAAAAGGTTCTCCAACAAAGGTTAAGAAATCTATGACTAAAGAAGCTAAGGGTGCAGGAGAAATTGTTAAAGAATCAGCTCCAGAAGCAGTAGCATATGTATTAGGAAAATTAAAAGAGAAGCACTACATCTAAGATAATAGGAGGGAATTTTGAGATGAATATATCAGAATATAATGGCGTTTGGGTATTCGCTGAACAAAGAAATGGTGAATTACAAAAAGTTTCTTTAGAAATTTTAGGAGAAGGAAGAAGATTAGCAGATGAGTTAGGAGTTAATCTTACTGCAGTATTATTAGGAAATAATATAGCTTGTTTAGCAGATATTTTAGGCGAGCATGGAGCTGATGAAGTATTAGTAGCTGAACATGAAGAATTAGAAAATTATACTACGGATGGTTATACAAAGGTTATTTGTGATTTAGCAAATGAAAGAAAACCAGGAATATTATTTATTGGGGCTACTTTTGTAGGGAGAGATTTAGGGCCAAGAGTTGCAGCAAGACTTTCAACAGGATTAACTGCAGACTGTACATCTTTAGAAGTAGATGTAACTAATGGTGATTTACTTGCTACAAGACCAGCATTTGGTGGTAACTTAATGGCAACAATCGCTTGTCCAAATCATAGACCACAAATGGCTACAGTAAGACCAGGGGTATTCTCAAAGATTACTGAAAAGAAAGAAAACTTTAATATAGAAAATGTTAATGTTGATTTAGAAGCATCAGACATTAGAACAACTGTATTAGAAGTAGTTAAAGCAAATAAAGATATCGTTGATATCGGTGAGGCTAAAGTTATAGTTGCTGGTGGTAGAGGAGTTGGAAGTAAGGAAAATTTCGGTATGCTACAAGAATTAGCTAATGCTTTAGGCGGAGTAGTTGGAGCATCTAGAGGTGCTGTAGATAAGGGATGGATAGAAAGAGGTTATCAAGTTGGGCAAACTGGTAAGACTGTAAGACCAACAATATATGTTGCTTGCGGTATTTCAGGAGCAATTCAACACGTTGCAGGTATGCAAGAATCAGATATGATAATTGCTATTAATAAAGATGAAACAGCTCCAATTATGAAGGTAGCTGATTATGCAATAGTTGGAGATTTAAATAAGGTAATTCCAGAAATGATAAGTAAATTGAAAGAAAGTGCAGATGTTGAAGAAGTTTTAACTTGTAAATTATAAACATTTAATATTTTTTAGAGTAGTAATAGTAAGAAATATTTAATTAATATACATTTAAAGAGGTTCAGGGTAATTTAACAATATTCATTTTAACTTATGAAATATAAATGGCCATTGTATTTTATAAGTAGTTATAAATTAAAATAACCTAGGATTTTATATTTATAAATAAAATTGTGGATAAAATGTTATTAAGTTTTTAAGTATGTGTATAAATTTTGAGAATTAAAAAAGTGAAAATTAATATTGTTACTATTATCTAATAGTCTTAGTTTTCACTAAATAAAGGGGAGAGTTTATTATGGAAAAGATTTTTGTTTTAGGCGCAGGGACTATGGGTGCAGGAATAGTGCAAGCTTTT
Source organism: Clostridium sp. D53t1_180928_C8 (assembly GCF_015667795.1). Lineage (GTDB taxonomy): Bacteria > Bacillota > Clostridia > Clostridiales > Clostridiaceae > Clostridium. The sequence continues at coordinate 50,744 of NZ_JADPEL010000003.1, read as the reverse complement.
GCTCAAAAAGGTTATGAAGTTATAGTCAGAGATATAAAAGATGAATTTGTTGAAAGAGGAATTGCTGGAATCAATAAGAATTTATCTAAATTAGTAGCTAAGGGAAAAATTACTGAAGAAACTAAGGAAGATATTCTTTCTAGAATCTCAGGAACTACTGATATGAATTTAGCTGAAGACTGTGACTTAGTTGTTGAAGCAGCAATTGAAAATATGAAAATTAAGAAAGAAATATTTGCAGAGTTAGATAGAATTTGTAAGCCAGAAACTATTTTAGCTTCAAATACTTCTTCTCTATCAATTACTGAAGTTGCTTCAGCCACTAACAGACCAGATAAGGTTATAGGAATGCATTTCTTTAACCCAGCTCCAGTTATGAAGTTAGTTGAAATTATTAGAGGTATGGCTACTTCTCAAGAAACTTTTGATGCGGTTAAAGAATTATCTTTAGCAATTGCAAAAGAACCAGTTGAAGTTGCAGAAGCTCCAGGATTTGTAGTTAACAGAATCCTTATTCCAATGATTAATGAAGCTTCATTTATTTTACAAGAAGGAATTGCATCAGTTGAAGATATAGATACAGCTATGAAATTTGGTGCAAATCATCCAATGGGACCTTTAGCTTTAGGTGACTTAATTGGATTAGATGTTTGTTTAGCTATAATGGATGTTTTATACAATGAAACAGGAGATACTAAATACAGAGCTAGTAGCACTTTAAGAAAATATGTTAGAGCTGGATGGTTAGGTAGAAAGTCAGGTAGAGGATTCTACAACTATAATGCTTAAGATTAATATTAAAAATTAATAAAATGAATTTTAAATATTTCTAAAGGGATAGAGATATTTATGTAAATATGCTGTTATAAAAAAATCATAGATTTATATATTTAAAAAGAATAAAATTAAGAATACGCTTTAATTTAACTTTAAAAGGTAACTATCGACGGGTAGTTACCTTTTATTGTTTCATGATATAATTTAAATAAGATTTTATTATAGTTATATATGATTGGAGGAGCTATAGTATGGAAGATAGTAAGAAAAGAGAATTTAATTTTTATGGAGAAATTGAAATTCCAACATCATTAATGCAATTTGTAGGTAATAATGAAAGACCTTTATTTGCTGTAAAAACTGTTAGAGATGCAGCGTTATTTACAGATAAAAAGGTGCTTATATGTGATAAACAAGGAATTACAGGCAAGAAGACAGAGTATTATGCAATTCCTTATAATAAGATAGTAACTTATTCAATAGAAACAGCAGGTCATTTTGATATTGACTCAGAAATTAAATTATTTCTAACTGGTGGAATAGAAATAGAAATGCAATTCTTAAGAGGAAAGAATATGGATCAATTACTTAAAAAAGTATTTAGTGTTATAAATGAGAATGTAACTTTATAGCAAATTAGGTTTTATATAGAAAGAGAGATTAACTAAATGTTATTAGAAACAACAATGAAATATTACGATAAGAAATATGATTTAAATTGTGCTGAATGTATACTTGTAGCAGTGAATGAAGAATATGATTTGAATATTTCTAAACAAACCTTAATGACTATGTCATCATTTGGTGGTGGTATGGCAATAGGGAGTACTTGTGGGGCTGCAACTGGAGCAATAGCTGCATTAGGTATAATGTTTACTAATGAGAGAGGTCATAATAGTCCTCACGTAAGAGAAATGACAGGAAGATTTTTAAGTGAGTTTAATAGAAGAATGGGAACATTAGATTGCATTCCGTTGAAAGATAAATATTTTGAATTTGAAACTAGATGCTCGAAAATGATGAGAGTATCAGCTGAAGTTTTAGAGGAAATAGTAGAAGATTATAAGAAGATGTATTCAATTAATAGATAAAATTTATATAATAACTTAAGCCATTATAGATAAGTAAGTATAACTATAATGGCTTAAGCTAATTATAGGATTTTCTATTGAAAAGTAATGATAATTAATATAGCATAGATAATATAAATTATTAATTAATAATATTTTTCTCTGGAATATAAAATTATAAACTTAGAAAGAATAAAGTATAAATGATAAATTAAAAAAGATACCATAAATAATGAGGTGGAAATATGAATTATACAAATATAATAGAAAAAGAGAACTCAATAGTATTAGAGAATGTTAAAGATTTTAATATAAAACAGATACTAGAGTGTGGACAATGTTTTAGATGGGAAAAAATAAGTGACATTAATTACATAATAGTAGCATATAGAAGAGTAATAGAGGTTATTCAAGAAGGAAGTACAGTAACTATACTAAATACTGACATGAATGATTTTAATGAAATATGGAAAAATTACTTTGATTTAGATGTTAATTATGAAGAGGTAAAAGAAGAGTTATCAAAGGATGAGCTTTTAAAGAAAAGTGTTGAATTTGGATATGGTATAAGAATATTAAATCAAGATCCTTTTGAAATGTTAATAAGCTTTATAATATCAGCAAGAAATAGTATTCCTTCAATAATGAAAACTATTAAAAAGATATCTGAAAGATGGGGAGATAGGATAGAATATAAAGATAATATTTATTATGCATTTCCAACTCCAGAGCAATTAAAGGAAGCATCTTTAGAAGAAGTAAAAGAAACAGGAGCATCTTTTAGAAGTAAGTATATAATAGATACTATTGAAAAAGTAAATGCAGCACTTGATGCTAAAAATGATGGAGAATTAACAGAGGAACTAGAGCAATTTGATTTAGAATATATAAAATCATTACCTGTTGATGAATGTCATAAAGCATTACAAAACTTTATGGGGGTTGGGGCTAAGGTAGCTGATTGTATAATGTTATTCTCAATGAGTAAACATTCAGCATTCCCAGTAGATGTTTGGATAAAGAGAGCAATGATACATTTCTATTTAGCACCGGATGTATCATTAAATAAAATAAGAGTATTTGGAAGAGAAAAGTTTGGTGAGCTAGCAGGACTTGCACAACAATATCTATTCTATTATGCAAGGGAAAACAATATTAAAGTAGAATAACTAAATTAGTTAGTTTTTAATTTATATGTAGTAATATCAATAATAGATTGTATTAATTTATTATTGATATTATTTTTTTATATATATTCTAAATATATTTAGAATATATATAGGGCGAAATGGTTAATATAAAAAGAAATGGCTAGAATTTAATATATTAGGAGAGGTTATTATGAATATAAAAAATAAATTAAAATCTATTATAGCTAGTACGTTAGTTTTAAGTTTACTTTTCACTGGTTGTGCTAATGGAATAGAGAAGAATGTATATAGTAAAGATATAGTTTCAAATAGTGATCAAATAACTAATAAAGTATATGAAGATCCTAAGAATTTAGATATTGAAAGTATAATGAAGGAACTAACATCAGATGAATATTTATCTAGAGTTGTTGGGACTGATGAAAATACTAAATCAGCAGAATTTATAAAAAGTTACTTTGAAAAAGTTGGGTTAGAAGCATTTAATAATGGTAGTTTTTATCATCAAATTACTTTAAATAAAGAAATGAGATCTATATTTAATCCAAATGAGGAAAATGATAATGAAGTAAATAATATTATTGGACTTATAAAAGGTAAAGATAGCTCTAAAGCAGTTGTAATTTCTGCTCATTTTGATCATGTTACTATAAGACAAAAGCTTGAAGAGGCATCTAATAATAATGATAATTCACAAATAAAAGTAACAAAAATTGAAGGGGCTATTGATAACGCTTCAGGAATTTCAGTATTATTAGAGTCTGCTAAGGATTTAGCCAAATATTATAAGAATAAAAAACCAGAACATGATATAATTTTTGCAGCTTTTAATGCAGAAGAGTTAGGGTTAATAGGAAGTTTAAAATTTGTAAATGATTTCAGGGATGATTATGAAGATTGGTATAATATAAATATAGATTGTGTAGGTATAAAAGGAGATGAGGGATTAGCTGTAAAAAATACTAACCCATTATGTCAAGAACTATATGATGATTTTATTGAAGTATTAGATGAAGATAAAGTTTATTATGAAATGGTTCCATATGCTAGTAATAAAGAAGGAAGAATTGTAGGTAGTAGTGATCATATGTCATTTAGAAAAGATAATGATGCATCTTTAGTAATTGGGCAAGATGGAATAGTAGGAGTTGTTCATAGTGAAGAGGATAATATGTCTATTGTTGATTTTGAGTTAATAGAGAGTATTAAAGATGCTTTAGTAGACTTTATAATAAAGAATGATAGTAAGATTTATTAGAGAGTTATAAAATTAGTCTTATGAATTTATTTCGTAAGGCTTTTTTTATTTGTATTAATTTATCATTATTATATTTATTATGAGTTAAACAGTTAAAAAACTACAAAAAATATGTACTATAATGCAAAATAAATTTGAGAAATAAAATTGTCAGAATATTATGAAATGAAGGTCAAAAATGGCAAAATATTGTATAATTAGAAGTGGTATACAGAATGGATGGGAGTGGTGATATGTTTAAGTTTGAAACTCAGTTAAAGAAATTAAAGCATGAAGTATTAACGGAAGTTGCAAGGCTTGCTAAGAATGATGATATTAATTTGGAAAGTATTGAAAAGGTTCCTTATGAAGTTATTAAAGGAGATGTAGCTCAATATAGATGTTGTGTTTACAAAGAAAGAGCTATAGTTTTAGAAAGAGCAAAGCTTGCTGCTGGATATTTAGCAAATGGTGATAATGCAGAAGAGTCGCTAATAGATATAAGACCAGATGAGCAAATTATTTATGTTATAGAAGCAGCTTGTGATAGATGTCCTATAAATAAGTTTAACGTTACAGATTCATGTAGAAATTGTCTTGCACATAGATGTAAAGAAGCATGTAATTTTGGTGCTATAACAATTGTGAATGGAAGAGCATATATAAATCAAGAATTATGTAAGGAGTGTGGAGGATGTAAAAAAGCATGTCCTTACGATGCTATATCAGAGGTTATGAGGCCTTGTAAGAGAGCATGCCCAACAGGTGCTTTAGATATAAATCCTCATGACAGAAGAGCTATGATAAAGGAAGAAATTTGTGTTAACTGTGGATCATGTATGAGATCATGTCCATTTGGAGCTATTTCTGATAAAAGTTTAATAGTACCAGTTGCTAAGAGATTAGGTAGAAATAGAAAAATGTATGCCGTAGTTGCACCAGCAATAACAGGTCAATTTGGGCCAACTATGAATTATGGTAAAGTTAGAAATGCAATAAAATCTCTTGGATTTAAAGATATGGTTGAGGCAGCATTAGGGGCAGATGCAGTTACAGTTCATGAAGCGAACGAATTTGTTGAGAGAATGGAAAAAGGAGATAAATATATGACTAACTCCTGTTGTCCAGGCTTCTTGAGTTTTATAGAAAAAACCAATCCAAGTGAGAAGGATAGAATTTCAGGAACGGTATCTCCAATGGTGGCAGCAGCAAGATTTATAAAGAAAAATGATCCTGATGCAAAGGTTGTATTTATAGGCCCTTGTACAGCTAAGAAGGGTGAAGCTGTTAGAGTTGGAATAGCAGATGCTGTTGATTATGTATTAACATTTGAAGAGTTGCTTGCTTTATTTGAAGCATTTGATATTAATCCTTTTGAGTGTGAAGAAGAAAATGTTAATGATGCTTCTGTATTTGGAAGAAATTTTGGAGCAGCAGGGGGATTAACTGCAGCTATTAAGAATTATGTCACAGATAGTGGAGTAAAAGTAGACTTTAAGCCAGTTCAGGTATCTGGTCTAGATTGTAAGAAGACAATGATGCTTGCAAAGTTAGGTAAATTACCTGGAAACTTCATTGAAGGTATGATGTGTGAAGGTGGATGTATTAATGGCGCAGGAACAATAGTCCCTCCACTTAGAGCTAAAGTAGCATTTACTAAAATTAATAATGGAACAACTATTAAGGCGGTTCTTAAGAATATAACTCTAAAAGAGTTTGAAGATATTAATTTAGAAAGATAAATTATTTAAGAAGAAAGTAAATAATTATTTTACAAGTTACAAATGTACACTTGAAATATATAAATAAAATATTTGTATTTTAAAATTGAAAGCTATGAGTTTATGAATAAAGCAATAAATTCATAGCTTTTAAGGTACAGAAAAAAAGAATTTTACACAAAGGATTTAAAAATACTAGAAAATTAATGGAAAACAAAGTAAATTAAAAATAAATTACTATAATTAGTAATATTTCAACCTAGTAGGGTAATAATATAGAAAGTAATTGTTGAAAGATTACAGTTAAAATTATATTATAAGTATAAAGGTGTTAGCACTCTATCTGATAGAGTGCTAATAATGAAAATATAGGAGGGTTTATTTATGAATATAAAACCATTAGGTGATAGAGTAGTAATACAAAAATTAGAAGCTGAAACAACTACAAAGAGTGGAATACTTTTAACGGGAAGTGCAAAGGAACAACCTCAAGAAGCTAAGGTAGTTGCAATAGGACCAGGCGCAATGGTTGAAGGAAAGAGAGTTCCTATGGATGTAGAAGTTGGAAATAAGGTGTTATATTCTAAATATGCAGGAACAGACGTAAAAGTTGATGGCGAAGAATATATAATATTAAAACAAGATGATATATTAGCAATAGTAGAATAGTTGGGAGGTAAATTATTATGGCAAAGATGATTCAATTTGGTGAAGAAGCTAGAAGAGCAATGCAAGTTGGTGTTGATAAGTTAGCGGATACAGTTAAGGTTACTTTAGGACCTAAAGGAAGAAATGTAGTTTTAGATAAGAAGTTTGGTTCACCGCTTATTACTAATGATGGTGTTTCAATTGCAAGAGAAATAGAATTAGAAGATCCATATGAAAATATGGGAGCTCAATTAGTAAAAGAAGTTGCAACAAAAACTAATGATGTTGCAGGGGATGGTACTACTACAGCTACTCTTTTAGCACAAGCTATTATAAGAGAAGGATTAAAGAATGTGACAGCTGGAGCAAATCCTATGTTACTTAGAAATGGTATAAGAACAGCTGTAGAAACAGCAGTTAAAGAGATATTAGAAATATCTAAGCCTGTTAATGGTAAAGAAGATATAGCTAGAGTTGCAGCTATTTCAGCAGCTGATGATGAAATAGGTAAGCTTATTTCAGATGCTATGGAAAAGGTTGGAAACGAAGGTGTTATTACTGTTGAAGAGTCTAAGTCAATGGGAACTGAATTAGATGTTGTTGAAGGTATGCAATTTGATAGAGGATATATATCTCCATATATGGTAACTGATACAGAAAAAATGGAAGCTGTATTAGATAATCCACTTATCTTAATAACTGATAAAAAGATTACAAACATACAAGAAATATTACCAGTATTAGAGCAAATAGTTCAAGCAGGTAAGAAGTTATTAATTATAGCTGAAGATATTGAAGGAGAAGCAATGGCTACATTAGTAGTTAATAAATTAAGAGGAACATTTAATTGTGTTGCTGTTAAAGCACCAGGATTTGGTGATAGAAGAAAGGAAATGCTTCAAGATATAGCTATATTAACTGGTGGTCAAGTAATTTCTGAAGAACTAGGAAGAGATTTAAAAGAAACTACTATAGATATGCTAGGTCAAGCTGAAAGTGTTAAGATTTCTAAGGAAAATACTACTATAGTAAATGGTAGAGGTGATAGCACATCTATTAAAGAAAGAGTTCATCAAATAAGAACTCAAATAGAAGAAACTACTTCTGAATTTGATAAAGAAAAATTACAAGAAAGATTAGCTAAGCTTGCTGGTGGAGTTGCAGTAATTAAAGTTGGTGCTGCTACAGAAACAGAACTTAAAGAGAGAAAGCTTAGAATAGAAGATGCTTTAGCTGCTACTAAGGCTGCAGTTGAAGAAGGTATAGTACCAGGTGGTGGAACTGCTTATGTTAATGTAATTAATAAGGTTTCAGAATTAAAATCAGACGTTGCTGATACACAAGTTGGTATAAATATTATAGTTAGAGCATTAGAAGAGCCTATGAGACAAATTGCTACTAATGCAGGTGTTGAAGGTTCTGTAATAATAGAAAGAATTAAGAATTCAGAAACTGGAATGGGATATGATGCATTACATGATAAGTATGTAAATATGCTTAAAGCAGGAATAGTTGACCCAACTAAGGTTACAAGAAGCGCACTTCAAAATGCTGCATCTGTAGCATCAACATTCTTAACAACAGAAGCAGCTGTTGTAGATATTCCACAAAAAGAAGCTCCAATGCCAGGTGCACCAGGAATGGGCGGAATGGATGGAATGTATTAAAACAAATATAAAAAAATTTAACTTTAATAACATAATAGCTTTTAGCTATTATGTTATTTTTTTGAATTAATATTTATAAGATATAAAAATATCTTATAAAGTTTCAAATAACGATAAAATAACTAAAGGATAAATAGTAATTAGAAAAAAATAACAAAAACACTTAATGAAATATAGAAAAACAATATAACAAGTGGTATAATATTCAAGCTAAATATTAATTAATAAGTACTATTTGAAGGAGTAATAATGGAGATTGTTTTAATAATATTATTAGGATTAATTATAGGAAGTTTTTTAAATGTTTGTATATATCGAATAGCTAGAGAGGAATCAATATCCTTTCCACCATCACATTGCACAACTTGTGGTTATAATTTAAGGCCTAAAGATTTGGTACCGGTTTTAAGTTATATATTTTTAAAGGGTAAATGTAGAAATTGTAAAGAAAAGATATCTATAAAGTATCCAATAGTTGAAATCTTAAATTCATGTATATATGTATTAATTTATTTAAGATTTGGATTTACTTTAGATTTATTTAAATTTTGTATATTTACTTCGCTATTACTTGTAATAGCCTTTATTGATTTAGAAACTAAGTATGTTTATAATTCAACTGTCGTTTTAGGTGTTGCTTCGGGAATTTTATTTAGTATATTAACATGGATAGAAAGTAAATCTATACCATGGAATTATATAGTTGGTGCATTTATAGGATTTGGTGTTATTTATCTTATAGTTATATTGACTAAGGGAATGGGTGAAGGTGATATTGATATTGCAATGATTTGTGGATTGTTTTTGGGGATTAAAGGGATTTTTATAACACTATTTATAGCAATAATTTTAGGGGGAATTGTATCATCATTAATCTTAATTTTAAAACTTAAGGATAAAAAAGAAGAAATTGCCTTTGGGCCTTATTTAGCAATTGGTGGAATAATAGCTTGTCTTTATGGGCCTCAATTATTAGATATATATTTAAAATTTTTTTAAAAATTTTAATTTAATAATAATATAAATAATGGTTGAAAAAGAAAAAAATAGAAAATATAATAATTTAGTAATACTTATAAGTAATACTAAATTATTATTACCATTAAAGAAGGATATGTAAAAGTAGTATATTGGAGGACAAATGAATCGAAGAAAAAGATTAGGTGATATGTTAATTGAACTTAACTATATTACAGAAAATAATTTACAAGAAGCATTAAAGATTCAAAAGAACACAAGTGGTAAAATTGGAGAAATATTAGTTGATAGAGGATTTATTACTGAGGATGATTTACTTCAGGCTTTAGAAATACAGCTTGGAATACAAAGGGTTTATTTAGATATATTGACTGTAGATAAGCAAGCTGTAAAAACAATACCTGAGTCTTTATCAAAAAAATATAATGTGTTACCTGTCCAATTTATTGATGATAAATTGTTAGTATTAATGAATGATCCCCTTAATCTAATAGCCGAAGATGATGTAAGAATTGCTTCTGGACGAGATGTGAAAATTGCATTATGTGGTAAGTATGAAATAGCACAAGCAATATCTAAGTATTATTCAGAAGATTATATGAAGAAAACAGCAGAAGAGTTTAAGGTCTTAGGAAAAATACAAGATGTTTTTGAGGAAGAGTTAAGCGAGGATATAAAAAATGCTCCAGCGGTAAAGCTTGTTGATTCTATAATTCAAAATGCAGTAAGAAGTAAAGCAAGTGATATTCATATTGAGCCTTTTGAAAATAGAGTTTGTGTTAGATATAGAGTTGATGGGGAGCTTCAAAAGCAATTTGATTCACCTAAAGAACCTTTAGCTGGAATAATTACAAGAATAAAAATTATGGGGAATATGGATATTGCGGAAAGAAGAGTTCCACAGGATGGAAGGATATTTATTAAAGTAGATAATGAAAATGTAGATTTAAGAGTGTCTGTATTACCAACTGTAAATGGTGAAAAAGTAGTTATAAGAATACTAGATAAAAGTGCTTTTAATGTTGATAAAGTATCACTTGGTATTACTGATAATGATTTATGTAAAATAAAAAAAATAATAAATAGACCACATGGAATAGTGCTTGTTACTGGACCAACGGGAAGTGGGAAAACTACAACTTTATATTCTTTATTAAAGGATTTAAATAAGGAAGATAAAAACATAATAACAATAGAAGATCCTGTTGAATTTTCAATGGATGGAATTAATCAAGTTAATGTTAATACAAAAGCAGGATTAACATTTGCTTCAGGATTAAGATCAATATTGAGACAAGACCCTGATATTGTTATGCTTGGTGAAATTAGAGATGCCGAAACAGCTGAAATAGCAGTAAGAGCGGCTATAACAGGACATTTGGTTTTAAGCACAATACATACTAATGATGCACCATCATCAATAGTAAGGCTAAAGGATATGGGGGTAGCTCCATATTTGGTATCATCGGCTTTAATTGGAATTATTGCTCAAAGACTTATAAGAAAGCTTTGTGTAGATTGTAGAGAAAAATATATTGCAAGTGATTATGAAAAAGAACTTTTGAATATACCTAAAGAACAGGAATTAATTCTATATAGAAAAGTAGGCTGTAATAGATGTAGTAGTACCGGATATAAGGGAAGAGTAGGTATATATGAGATAATGGAAATAAATAGGGAAATAAGGGAGCTTATTAATGCTGACGCAACAGTAGATATTATAACAAAGTCAGCAATAAAATGCGGAATGAAGACATTAAGTAAGTCAGCAATAAATGTTATTTTAAATGGTAACTCTACTGTTGAGGAATTATTAAGGGTAACACTATTAGGTGATTAAAGGAGAAGTAACTTATGCCTGTTTTTTTATATGAGGGTAAGTCATTAGATGGATCTAAAGTAAAGGGTATGATTGATCTTGAAACAAAAGATGAGGTTAAAGAAATGCTTAGAGTTAAGGGAATATTTCCAACATCAATAAGAGAGAACAATAAAGGTGCTACATTAGAGTTTAATATAAAGAAGGGAATTCCCTTTGAATATTTAGCTATCCTTTGTAGACAGTTTTATTTTGCTTTGTCAGCAGGTATACCTATGCTTAGATCTATAGCAATGATTAAGGATCAAATTGAACATAAAAAATTAAAAAGAATATTAGAAAATGTATATGAAGAAGTTCAGAAGGGAAGTTCTCTATCGGAAGTATTTCATAAACATAAGGATATACCATTTATGCTTACTTCAATGGTTGAAGTTGGTGAAGTAACTGGAAATATAGATATGGTTATGGAAGAAATGGCTGATTATTATGATAAACAACATAGGCAAAAGAAAAAGATAGATGCAGCATTAACTTATCCTAAGTTTTTGTTGATATTTTCTCTTTGTATAGTGATAGGACTTGTAAGTTTTGTTGTTCCAACTTTTGTTGACAGTATATTATCTGCAGGGCAAGAGTTGCCAGTACCAACACAAATTATTATTTTAATTAGTGAATTTGTTAATGGTAATTTTGTATTAATAGTTTTAATATTAATTGGGTTGTTTGCAGTAAAAAAGTTATTTATTGATACAAATTATATAATTCAGTATAGAATTGATAAATTTCTTATTGTGGACAGGCATTTAGGAAAAATAACTCAGCAAATATTTACTGCAAGGTTTGCAAGAACATTTGGAATGTTAGTTAAGGGGGGAATGAGTATTATTGAGGCTTTAACTATAGCTGCTAATGCAGTTGACAATAAGTTTATTAAGAAACAAGTTGATGAAGCTACAAAGCTTATAAGTGCTGGAGCCGGTATAGGTGATACATTAGAGGCTAAAAATATATTTCCACTTATGTTAACTCAAATGATTAGGGTTGGTGAGGATACAGGTAGTCTTGATAGTATTTTAAAGAAGACTTCTGAGTATTATGAAATTGAGGCGGAGTTTGCTATTCACAAATTAACTTCATTAATAGAACCAACAATGATAGTACTTTTGGCTTTTATAGTAGGCTTTGTAGTAGTATCAATAGCAATGCCAATGTTCCAAGTTATGGGTGCAGTTTAAGATATTTAAATATAAATAATAATGTTATAAATGCTAGTATCATTTATATAAATAATAAACAATACATGGAGGAATGAAATATGAACTTAACAAAAATGAAGAAGAAAAAAGGATTTACATTAATCGAACTTATGGCTGTTATAGCTATTATAGCTATATTAGCAGCAGTATTAGTTCCAACTGTTACTGGGTACATAAATAGATCTAAAAAGACTGCTATAATTACTCAGGTTAGAACAGCAGTAAATTCTGTAGAGGCGTATAATGCAACGGCAGATTCTAATCAATATCTTTCTGATGATATAATATTGATTAATGAGGTAAATGCTAAGGGGAAAGATGCTACGGCTAAGTTAACTAAAGCGGAATTATTATATAAAGAAGATATCGATAGATTAAATGGAATTACATTAAAGCAAGCAAGAGAAATAAATAATGATAAAAATGCTTTAGATAAAATAAAAGTTGCAAAAGATGGAACAATAGAATCTTATAATAATGAAATTATTACTAAAGTTAAGAATAACTAATAAAAGTTATATAATTATTTAAACTTTATAAATTCAGGGCCTTTTAGGTCCTGAATTTTTTAAGAGGACATTATGAAAAGTAATAAAAAGGTAGCTTTTACTCTAATTGAATTAATATCAGTTATCTCAATAATAGCCATATTATCAGCAGTATTAATTCCTAAAATAACAGGATATATAAATAGAATCAAAAAAAACGTTGTAATAGATCAATGCAAAATTTTATATAGAGCTATTCAATTAAGGAAATCAGAAGAAAATTTTAAATTTAAAGATGAGGAAAATCAAATAAAAGATTTATTTAAAGAAAATGCTTCATTCTATAATTACGATTTAATAAAAGAAGAAACAGTAAATAAAGTATTAGAAGTGAATTTAAATGATGAATTAACATATATTTCAACTGAAAGCTTTGAGCTAGTAATCAAAAATATAGAAATATATATGACAGGAAAATTTATAAAGTTAAATAAGTGACATTATTAAAGAGGTGGAGGTAGCTTTATGCCATTAGTAAGTAATAAAAAACTAGCTATCCAAATAACAGATACATCTATAAATATTCTTATAGGAAATAAAAATAAGATATATGAAACACATACCATTAAATTAGAAAATGGTGATTGTAAGGATGGTAATGTTAGAAATAAAGAAAAGATAATAAGGCTTTTAAGTAACTATTTAGAAGTTAATGCAAGAGACGTTAAAAAAGTATCCTTTGTTTTAAAAGGAACAGATATAATAACAAGATACATAGAAGTACCAATACTTAAAGATGATGCTCTAAGAGAGGCTGTAAGTTATGAGTTTAAGCAATTTATACCTGATATAGAGGATTATTATACAAACTTTGAAATTGTAGAAAAAATAAATACTCAAGATAAAAAGGCTTATAAAATATTATTGGTTGCATCAACTAAGGAAAAAATAGATCCTATAGTAGAAATATCAGAAGAGATAGAAAAAGAATTAGAAACAATTGATATATTATCAAATACATTAGCAAGAGTATTAAAAAATAGTGATCATCTTACTAGTGAAGAATCAACTGGTATATTTTATTTTGGAGCTGACAGCTCAACACTTAGTATAATTGATAATAGTATTTTAAAATTTGAAAGAAACCTCCCTTTTGGAGTTAAAGATATATTTAATGAAGTTTATGATGAGATTGCAGCTACAACATTAGAAGCAAAAGAATTAAGTGATATTTTTAAAAATAATTCAAGAATAATGATGAGTTTTGAAAATTTATTGGCAAGTGTTAGTAATACGATTAGATATTATAATTCTGAAAAAAGTAATAAGCCAGTTACAAACTTTATAATAATAAGTTCTGATGCTTTTATGGTTAATATGGAGAAGTATTTAGAAAAATATTTTGAATTACCATGTGTTTTAGTAAAAGAACCTTTAGATTTAGGAATAAAGTTGAAGTTTGAAAGTGATTTTCCTAAATATATGCCTTCATATGGTTTATTACTTAGAGGAAGTAACAGTAAGTTTCTTAATTTAAATCCTAAAGCAATAATTAAGGAAAAGAAAAAATCAAATATTGATGGAATGCTATTAAGATTACCTATAATAACTTTAGTGGGAGTTATGACTATAGCAATTCCATTTTTAATAATGAATAAAGTTATTAAAAATAATATAGTGTCAGTTGAAGAGGATATAAATAGGTATAGTGAAATAATAGAGAAGAATTCTATGCTTAAGGCTGAAAATAGTAAAATGGAGTACTTTATAGAAAAAGTAAAAAATATAGAAAGTAGTACAACTAAAACATCAACAATTTTAACAAAAATAAATACATATGTACCTAAAGAAATAACATTTATGAACTTAGCATTTTCAGAGAGTGGATCTATAAATATTACGGGAGAATCTTATACATATAGTGCAATACCAGAGTTTTTAGCAAATTTAGAAATGAGCGAAGAGTTTTGTAATGCAACTATTAGTTATATTAACCCAATAGAAAAAACTATAGAGATATCTGAAAAGGTTGGTGATACATCAACAAGAAATACCTTATTACCAATTGCTATGATTGGAAACTTTAATATATTTGAAAATATAATGTTGGCATCAGATTACTCTAAAGAAGGTAATATTACTAATGATAGCATAGGTGATACAAGCAATTCTCAAAATTCTAATGGGCAAGTAAGTAATGTTAATAATAAAGATAATAATTCGAATAAGTCAAATAATGAAAATAATAGCTCAGGGAAGGTTAATAATACTATAACAAAATATAGTTTTTCAATTTCCATAGAGGGGGTAAGTAAAGATGGAAGTAAAGCAAAGCAAACAGAATAGTATTATAGTGTATTTAAAAAATCTTTCTAAGAAGGACAAGGTTATATTATCATCTACGATTATAGCTTTATCACTTACCTTTGGATTAAAGTTTTTAATAGTACCTCAGTTGGAGCAGTATACAAATAATTTAATGATATTAGATATGAAAAAATCAGAACAAGCTAGAGTAAAGATTATACCATCCCAAAATAAAATATTAGAAGAAAAGCAAGAAGAGTTAAAATTTCAATACGACTCAGCTTTAGAAGAACTTTCAAAAACACCGGCAGTAGCTCAAGTAATATATGATTTAGAACAGCTAATTAGGAAAAATAATATTGAGCTTAAGTCTTTAAGTTTCTCTAATTCGGATGTATTTGAAGAAGAGATAAATTCAGATGAGGATGTTAAAACGGATGAAAATGGAGTTGTAACTGAAGTTGATAGGGGGCTTGAAATAGGAAACTCAGAAGGTGAAGTTTATGAAGTTGGAGATGAACAAGCTGTTAAAAAGCAAATAGTTAATATAAGTTTAACTGGTGAATATGAAAATATAATTAATTTTATTAAATCAATTGAACAATATTCTAGAATTTCCGATGTATCTAATATATCACTAAGTTCTGGAGAGGGAAATTTATTAAATGTAAGTTTAACAGCGAACTTTTACAATTTAAATTATAAGGAGAGTGAATACTATGATTTCAATAATAAAAATTATGGAAAGGAAAACTCCTTTAATTAAAAATAATAAGTCAAAAAAGGCATTTACTTTAATTGAATTAATGGCATCATTAGCGATAGTAACTATATTATTTGGAGTAATAGGAACGTTTATAGTTACACTTGTAAAATTAGAAGATAAATCAAATACATATTTAAGTAATACTCCGTATATAAAGTCAATAATGGATTTAGCATCTGTAGAGAATAACTTTAAGAAAATAAAAGAATTAAGTAATAATGAGGAAATTATATATTTTGATGAAATTAATGAGTTACAGGATAAATTATTATCTAATATTAGTAATATAGAAGATTTAAGCAAGAATTATAAAGCTGAAATTATAATAGAAGCAAAAGATAGAGTTAATGAATTATATTTGCTAAAGGTTAAAATAACTAATTTAAAAAAGAAAAATAACTTTATAGAAAAGGAAATGTATATAGATTATAGTAGGGTGAATAGTTAATGAAGAAAAAAGGGTTTACATTAATAGAATTAATGGCTAGTTTAGCAATATTAACTATATTTATGCTATTAGTAAGTGGTGCATTTATTCAAAATTATAAAATTACTAAAAAAACTGAAGAACTTGATAATATTCAAAATCAATATAGAAATGCAGTAATGAGTTTAGAAAAGGAAATTAAAAGTAATAAAAATTTAAAGGTTATAGTTTATGATGATTTAAAAAAATGTACTATTGAAACTAGTGTTGGAGAAACAATTAATGAGGTTAAGCCGTTAGTTTATATAAAAAGGCCTGTTGATAGTGATAAATCAATGATTCTATATGCTTTAGTTATTAATGGATCTAGAAAAGAATTACAAGAAATTTTAGTTCAAAATATAATTAGTGGAGACATTGAGGATATAAGGGGAACTTCAACATTTTTGTTTAAACCAACTAGTAACAAGGTATTGATTAATAATATAAATAATGTTACTGCAGAAAGAAAAGTAGATAGTACTGAAATGATAAATATTAATTTTGAAGAAATAATTTCAAATAATGAAAAGAGAAGTTATCCTGTATCATTTACTATTAAATATAACGAAGATGAAGTAATAGATATAGGAAAAGAGTCTGTAGTTGAATCTGTTGATGAGTTTATTTCTGAATTGGGAAAAAATAATATTAATATAGTTGGAAATGGTGGACAAAGCGTTAAGTCTACTGGAAATTCAGTATTTGTAGTTCAGAAGGGAAGCCTGGGGTTTAATAATATAAGCAATCAAGATATTAATGAATTAAAAAACAGAGGATGGAGCAATGATACATCTGAAGAAAATAAAAATATTAATACTATAAAATATAAAAGAGGTATTACAGCTAGCAATATAACAATAAGTAATAATTCTAAAGATTACATGCCTATTATTACTAATGGAATTCCAGTGGTAGATAATAGAAACGGGACAAAGGCAACTATAGTCTTAGTTAATGGAAATGTTTATTTATCAGGAAATTTAGAGTTAAATAATACAATAATAATATCAAATGGATTAATTAATTTTACTAAAAATTCTAATATTTACTTAAATAATAGTGTTTTATATTCAAAGTCTATAGATATAGATACAAAATGTGAGATAAAAATAAATAATGATTATGGAAAAGAAGGGAATCCAAAAGGAATATTGAATGATAGTGAAGTAGTACAATCGCTAAATACTATATTACATTCAAATTTAGAAACAAATTAATGTGAGGATTGGTAAAATGATAAAAAGGAAAGGTTCTTCTTTAATTTTAGTAATGGTTTTAGCTGCAGCATTATTAATTACAGGTACAGCGGTTATGTTATCAGTAAAGAATACTATGAAATTTAATGTTAAATATAATGAAATTAATAATTTAGAGTTAGCAGCTGAATCAGGAGTTAATATAGGAAAAAATTATTTAATAAATAAGATTAATGAAAGGAACACAAATGAAAAAATCATAAGTGTAAATCAAATTGATTATAAAATTAGTAGCGATTATATATATACAATAATTACAGAAGATCAGGGAATTGATTATAACTTAACAATAGAAAAGTCAGCTGAATCAACAGATAATAAAGGAATATATATTATTAAATGTGATGTTGAAAAAAGCGGAGTTAAAAAATCAAAAAATAAAAGTGTAGTTGTTAACTTGAACAATGGTAAGATAGATAGTGAAGAGAATGAAACCGAGGAGCCTACAAAACCTTCATATCCAGATGATTTAGTACAAACTCCAGGTTATTTAACACAACAATCATATGACGTATCTCATATGAATAGTTTAAGTAGTGCTACAAATGCTGATTGGAGCAATAGAACAGACGTATTTAGAAACTCGTATGGCATAGTTAAATATATACCAGCAACTATATCGGACACATATAATAAATATGCAGGTAATTTTAGTAGTGATAAAACTACTGCGACTATTTTTACTCAACATTTAGAATATGTAAAATCTTATAAAGAGTCAAAAAAGGTTTGGGGATATATAAAAGTTGATTCTGATGGCGAGTATAAATTTAGAACACAGTCAGATGATGGAATTATGCTTGTACTTACAGTAGATGGAATAAGAAAAACTTTAATAAATAATTTTAAGCCTAAGGGATATAATCCGCCTGATTATGCAAAAGAAAATGTATATTTAAAGAAGGATGTGTATTATCCTATATATATGGAATATTTTAATTGGGGAGGAAATGCAAGGTATTTATTACAATACACTAGAGTTAATTCAGGAGTTTATAATAATGTTCCTGCTAATTGGTGTTATCCGTCTAACAATCCTATTCCACCAACTGAAACTGAAGATAATAGTACTAATGGAGATTTAAATGGAGCTTTGAATAAAGAAGTATCATTGATAATACCAAATACGTCAAAGATAATTTCTTTAAATCATGTAAATAATGGAATAATATTAGTAGATAAAAAAGAAAAATATGATAATTATAATGAGTTATCCGGAGTGCATAACAATAAAGTCTCAATAAAGCAAAATATTTCTTTGAATATTCCTAAATTAAATGTTAAAAATATTAGAACTGGTACTTTTTATCTATCTAATAGTGGAATTACTAATAGTATAAATAATAGGGAATATTATAAAATGACAGTTAGTAATGGAGAATATGAGATAAATAATAATTATAAAGGTTTTATAATAGTGAAAGTAAATGGAGATTTAGAGATATACGGAAATGGAAATGCTCAAAATATAAATATACCAATAATATTTGTTGTAAATGGAAATGTTTTATTGAATGGAAACCAGGCTAATAATATTCAGTCTATGGTTATTATGGCAAATAAAGTTGAAAATAACAGTAAATATACAATAGGATTTAATAGTGCATTAATAATTACTAAAGAGTTAAAATTACCAAAAGGACATATAAATAAATTAAATACATGTACTATTGCAATTGACATAATAGATAAAATAATTAAGAACAAAGAATTATTATAAAAATATATTGAAATACTTGATTAGGTTAAATTAAGTTTTAAATTAAAAGATATGTATTATAATTATCTTATTAATATTTAGTGAGTTTAAATATTAAATTATTATAAATTTTAGTATAATATTAATAAATATTAATGAATTGTTATACAATATAAAAGTTTTTAGTAATAATGTATTATAAAAAAATAAAATATAATATTATGGAAGAATTGATACTATTTATTATATTGACAAGCTATTATTCATAAACTATAATAATAAAAAGCGAAAAAACACGAATAATAAAACAACTCATATAAGCCCTGAATATGGCAGGGCGTTTCTACTGAAAACCTTAAATTTTCATCTATGAGTGAATTTGATATATTTACCTAAACACGAATAATGTGTAAAGTAAAAGTATATTAACGTTCACTTCATAGATAGTGGACTTAATATGCTTTTTTTTTATTTTAATTAGCCCTAAAAGTAAGAAAAAAGGCATTTACAAATATATAGATAAGAAAATTAATAATGATGGGAGAGATTAAGTATGGCAAGAATATTAAAAACAGCTTACACATTTGATGATGTATTATTAGTACCAAATAAATCAGAGGTTTTACCACATCAGGTTAGTTTGAAAACTCAATTAACAAAAACAATAACATTAAATATGCCATTAATGAGTGCAAGTATGGATACAGTTACTGAATCAAAAATGGCTATAGCTATGGCTAGAGAAGGTGGAATCGGAATTATCCACAAAAACATGCCAATAGAAGATCAAGCAAGAGAAGTTGATAGAGTTAAAAGACAAGAAAATGGAGTAATTACAGATCCAATATTCTTAAATGAAGACCATACAGTAAGAGAAGCATTAGAATTAATGGCTAGATACAGAATTTCAGGAGTTCCAGTTACAAGAGGAACTCAATTAGTTGGTATAATCACTAATAGAGATATTGTATTTGAAACAAACTATGATAAGTTAGTTTCAGAAGTTATGACTAAGAGCCCGTTAGTAACAGCTGGAGAAGGAACTACTTTAGATGAAGCATTAGAAATATTAAAGACTCATAAAATAGAAAAATTACCTTTAGTTGATAAAGATAATAACTTAAAAGGTCTTATTACAATAAAAGATATAGAAAAGGTTAGAGCATATCCAAATGCAGCAAAAGACTCAAGAGGAAGACTTCTTTGTGGAGCTTCAGTTGGAATAACAGCTGATATGATGGAGAGAGTTGATGCTTTAGTTAATGCACAAGTTGATGTTATTACATTAGATACAGCTCATGGGCATTCACAAGGGGTTATTAATGGAGTTAAGACAATAAAAGCTAAGTATCCAGACCTTCAAATAATAGCGGGTAATGTTGCTACGGCAGAAGCTACAAGAGATTTAGCTGAAGCTGGAGCTGACTGTGTTAAAGTTGGGATAGGACCAGGATCTATTTGTACAACAAGAATAGTTGCAGGTGTAGGTGTGCCTCAATTAACTGCAGTTATGGATTGTGCTGAAGAAGGAAGAAAATATGGAGTTCCAGTAATTGCTGATGGTGGACTTAAGTATTCAGGGGATATAGTTAAGGCTTTAGCTGGAGGAGCTTGTGCTTGTATGATGGGATCAATGCTTGCAGGTTGTGAAGAAGCTCCAGGAGAAATGGAAATATATCAAGGAAGAAGCTATAAAGTTTACAGAGGAATGGGATCTTTAGGAGCAATGGAAAAAGGTTCATCTGATAGATACTTCCAAAATGGAACTAAGAAATTTGTTCCAGAGGGTGTTGAAGGAAGAGTTGCTTATAAGGGTTATGTAGCAGATACTTTATACCAATTAATTGGTGGAATAAGATCTGGAATGGGATACTTAGGAGCTCCAACTTTAGAAGATTTATATGAAAATGCAGGATTTGTTGTTCAAACTGCATCAGGAATAAGAGAAAGTCATCCACATGATATAAATATTACTAAGGAAGCTCCAAACTACAGCGTTAGAGAGTAATATAAGTTAATAATGGCAAGTAGCAAGTTAAATTGTTGTTTGCCATTTAACTTGCTACTTTATATGACGAATTATTGTTCTTAAAAGTAAATAAATGTTCATGTTTTTGTTGAAAAATGTATAATTTTACGAGATAATAAAGAAAAAGACATTAGGAGGATTCTAATGAATAGAGAATTAGTATTAGTACTTGACTTTGGTGGTCAATATAACCAATTAATTGCAAGAAGAATTAGAGAGTGTAATGTATATTGTGAGGTTCATCCTTATAATTTAAGCGTTGAAAAAATAAGAGAAATGAATCCAAAAGGAATGATTTTCACTGGTGGACCAAATAGTGTGTATGGTGAAAATTCTCCTTTATGTGATAAAGCTATATTTGAATTAGGAATACCTGTACTTGGTATTTGTTATGGTTCACAACTTATGGCTCATGTTCTTGGAGGAAGTGTTGCAACTGCTCCAGTAAGTGAATATGGTAAGACTGTAGTTAAAGTTGATAATAAATCAAAATTATTTGATGGTGTACATGAAACAACAATTTGTTGGATGAGTCACACTGATTATATAGAAAAATCTCCAGAAGGATTTAAAATAGTAGGTAATACTCCGGTTTGTCCAGTAGCAGCTATGGAATGTGAAGAAAATAATCTTTATGCAGTTCAATTCCATCCAGAAGTTATGCACACTGTAGAAGGAACTAAAATGTTATCAAACTTTGTTTATAATATTTGTAAATGTTCAGGGGACTGGAAAATGGATTCATTTGTTGAAAAAACAATTGAAGAAATAAGAGAAAAAGTAGGAAATGGTAAAGCATTATGTGCATTATCAGGTGGTGTTGATTCATCTGTTGCAGCAGTAATGTTATCAAAGGCAATTGGTAAGCAATTAACTTGTGTATTTGTTGACCATGGTCTACTTAGAAAAAATGAAGGTGATGAAGTAGAAGCTATATTTGGACCGGAAGGGCAATATGACTTAAACTTCATAAGAGTAAATGCTCAAGAAAGATTCTATGAAAAATTAGCTGGAGTAGAAGATCCAGAAACTAAGAGAAAAATCATAGGTGAAGAATTTATAAGAGTATTTGAAGAAGAAGCTAAGAAAATTGGGGCTGTAGACTTCTTAGTTCAAGGCACAATTTATCCAGATATAATTGAGAGTGGATTAGGTGAATCTGCAGTTATTAAATCACATCATAATGTTGGAGGACTTCCTGACTACGTTGATTTTAAAGAAATAATCGAACCATTAAGATTATTATTTAAAGATGAAGTTAGAAAAGCTGGTTTAGAGCTTGGAATTCCTGAAAAATTAGTATACAGACAGCCATTCCCAGGCCCTGGTCTTGGTATAAGAATAATTGGTGAAGTAACTGCTGAAAAGGTAAGAATAGTTCAAGATGCAGATGCAATTTACAGAGAAGAAATAGCTAAGGCTGGTATTGATAAAGAAATTGGTCAATATTTTGCAGCCTTAACTAATATGAGATCTGTTGGAGTTATGGGAGATGAAAGAACTTATGACTATGCAATTGCTTTAAGAGCAGTGACTACAAGTGATTTTATGACAGCAGAATCTGCTGATCTTCCATGGGAAGTACTTGGAAAAGTAACAACTAGAATAGTAAATGAAGTTAATGGTGTTAACAGAGTAATGTATGACTGCACTGGTAAACCACCTGCTACTATAGAATTCGAATAAAAATAATAAAAACTGTAACTTTAGAAAATCTAAGGTTACAGTTTTTTTATGATTCAAGTAATAATTGTTTATATTTACGTGGACTTATTCCTATTATATTTTTAAATACTTTAGAAAAATGTTGTACGTCACCAAGTCCTACATTTAAAGAAATATCAGTAAGTGATTGATTAGTAGTAAGCATTAGATTAACGGCCTTGTTAACTCTATAAAGTGTTAAATATTGAAAGATAGTTAAATTAGTTGCCTCATAAAACAGCTTGCTTAAATAACGTGAGGATATATTAAGACTTTCAGATATATCAGAAATAAGAATTTTTTCAGAGTAGTGATTTTCAATATATTTAAAGGAAAGTAAAACATATCTAGGTGTAATTGTATTTTTAAAATTTAAAAATAAAGATGTCATATCTTCTTTTTTTATAACATTTATTATAAATTCAATTAAATGTAAATTGCATAATGTTCTTGAAATAATGCTCGTATCATTTTTTTCTTTAATTATTGAATATAATAATGATTTTAAATTTTTATCTGCAATTATTCTATAATGATATTTTATTGAAAAAATAATTGGAATTAAATTAATCTTAATATTATTATCCATTGTAAGAAATAATTCTAATTCATTAATATCAATGTGAATATGAATAAATTTAGTCTTTTCTTTTGTTTCTAAATAAAATGAATGAACTATATTAGGTGGAATTATAATAATATGTCCATTATTAGCAGTAATAACTTCATCCCCAATATCCATTTTACAAGATCCCTCTATAAAATAATAAATTTCAACACTTCTATGCGTATGTCTAGGAAATGTATAATAATTTTCCCTTTCCTGAATAGTAGCACTTATGATGTATTTTTTATTTATATTTATTAAGGTATCAGAGACGATTTCATTATCAACTTTAATCATATAAGTACCTCTCTTTTATTTGTTCCGTTTTAGACAACTTTATTTATAAACCAGACTTTATTATATAAGATTTAAAAATTAATTATTGATATAATTATAATATAATAAACTAATATTTTCTATATAAAGAATAAATAGGGAAAGAAGTGATGAGATGAAAAAGAGTAAAGCAACGAAGATGAAAAGTAAATTAAAATTTAGAAGTAAGTTAGTATGTACGATATCTATAACTATAGCACTAATATTAGTAATAAGTACGCTTGTATATTCTAGAACGATTAATAATATAAACTTACAAATTGAAGGTAGTAAAATTAGCAATAATGAATATATTCGTGCTATGAATAGTAAAAAATATGAAGTTACACAGTATTTTATTGAAAAATATGGAGCGAAAATTACTGATGACTTTTGGACTAAAGAATTTGAAGGAGAATATCCTTATAAGATGTTAGGTGATAAAACTATAGAAGAGTTAAAGAGAATACATGGTATTTATGAAGTTGCAAAGGATAAGGGCTATGTTGATTCAGTAGAATACAAGGAATTCATTGAACGATTAAATAGTGAGAATGAGGCAAGAGAAAAAAGTATAAAAGAGGGAAAACCTATTTATGGGTTGTCTAAATATACCGAAGATATATTTTTAGAATATGAAACTGATTGTATTCAAAAGTCGTATTGTAATGACTTAACAAATGAAGGAATGGAGATATCTATAGAAGAAGGAAAGACATATTATAACAACAGTAAAGATAAGTTATTTCTTAAAAATGATGATTTTGAGCTAGCTTTTGTAAAGGTATACTATAGTGCGCTAGAGCTAGATGAAAATAAGACTAATGAAATAAAAAATAGCATGATAGAAGTAAGTAAAAAAATAGATGCTGATAATTCATTAGAAAGTTTATGTGAAAATAATCAACTACTTAATGAATACTTTAGCAAGGAAACAATATTATCTGCAGAAGTATCTTCTATGGCTAAAGTAATTGGGGATGTATTAGAGATTGCTATGGAACTTCAAACTGGAGATGTTACACAAGTAATAGATCAAAATGGTTGTTTATACTTGATACAGTGTATCAATAGAATAAATTATGATTATATACCATATGAGGAGGTGGCTGATAACGTAAAGAAAGCATTACGTGAGGAGCGTTATGAGGAGATTGTTGCAAAACGTGCTAATGAATTAGAGGTTAGTAAGGATATTAACAATATTTATAGTTTTACAAAAAATAATGTTAAATAGGGGGAGTTATGAAAAAGAGGTTATTAAAATCAGTTAGTTTAGCACTTACTGTAGGGGTTTTTAGTTCTTTATTTACAGTAGAGACTTATGCAGAAAAAAGTTTAAAGCGTACCACTGGAAGAGACTATTATATAAGTAGTCTTAATGGTGATAACAGTAATGATGCTACAACAGAAGATAAAGCATGGGAGACTTTAGATAAACTTGTTGGCGTTGAGTTACAGCCTGGTGATAGGGTGTTATTGGAATCAGGTTCTGTCTTTAATGGATTTATTCATTTAAAGGATGTCAGTGGAACAAAGGAAAATCCAATAGAGATAACTAAGTATGGTGGAGAAACTAAACCTATCATTAATGGTGATGGTGAGGGTGTTTGGTATCAAGATTATGTACAGCCTATGGACAACTCTGGTCATAGGAGTAAAGGATATGTATCATCTACAGTACTACTTTATGATACAGATTTTATTAAGATTAATAATTTAGAAATTACAAATAAATCAGATGACTTTGATTATTTAAGGGAAAGTGATAAGGTATCAGCTAGAATGGATCGTACAGGGGTCGCTGCTATAGCTAAAAATGGTGGCACTATGGAATCTATTTATTTAGAAGATTTATATATACATGATATTGATGGAAATATACAAGATAAGCATATGAATAATGGCGGAATTCAAATGAATGTTTCAAAGCCGGATAATGAGGAACAAACAGGTATTGCTAGGTATGATGATGTAGTAATTAGAGGATGTCATGTAAAGGATGTATCTCGTGCTGGAATAGTAATGGGATACACATATAATCATGGTAAATTTAATGGAGCAGCAATTGATGATGAAACCGTTAAGAAGTATGGACATACCAATATTTTAATTGAAGAAAATTATGTTCAAAACTCAGGAAATGATGCTATATGTGTTATGTATTCATATCGTCCATTAATACAAAAAAATGTATCTGATAGAGCTGGTGTAGATATGTTAGAGTATAGCTATTGGCAAAATTTCTGTGCTACTATATGGCCTTGGAAATGTAAGGATGCTGTTTTTCAAAATAACGAGGCTTTTGATACAATAGGTCAAAATAATGGTGATGGTCAAGCTTGGGATATTGACTGGTCAGATGGAACAGTATATCAATATAATTACAGCCATAATAATGGTGGAGGAGCAATGCTTATATGTTTAAATGAAGCATATAATGGTGTGTTCCGTTATAATATTAGCCAAAATGATTTAAATAGTTTAATTACATTCCAAGGTAATCCATTAGCTAAAATATATAATAATGTTTTTTATGTTGATGGAGATCGTGAAACAAGAATACATCATCCTCAACCAGGAAAAAGAGGTGGACAAGGATATTTAGCTAATAATATTTTCTATAATATTAGTACAGGTAATCCAAATGATGAGTGGGAGCCAGGAAATCAACAGTTTACACATAACTTATATTATGGGTATGATACTACTCCAAATAGTGATAAGTTTGCAATAACTGAAGATCCTAAGTTTATAAATCCAGGATCAGCACCTACAAGTTCTATAGGAAAGGTTCATGATATAAGTGTATTTGATGGATACAAGGTTAAAGAAGATTCACCAGTTATAAATTCAGGTATATATGTTGCTGGTGGAAATGATAAGGATTTCTTTGGGAATATTGTTGGACTTGTTCCTGATATAGGAATACAAGAGGTGGATACTAAAAATGAAAAACCTGTTAATGCAATTTATTCTAATGTTTATAACATTTCAGAAAATGATATTAGTGGGGTAGAGAAGAAAACTACTGTTAGTAATTTTATAAGCAGTTTTAAGTATTCTAATGGAGTTAACTTGAAAGTGCTTAATGGAAATAAAGTTGTAAATGAAAATGAGGTTGTTAAGAGTGGATACAAATTAAAGGTTACATTTGTAGATGAAACTATAAAAGAATATATAATTAATGTTAATAGAACATTTATAGAATATTCGGTAGATAACATGACTGCTACTGATGGAAGTCACCAAGAAGGTAATTCAACAGAGGGACCAGGAAGATTGGCAATAGATAATAATCTATCTACTATGTGGCATACTAACTGGAATGGATGTAAACGTGATGAAGCTTGGATAAGTATTGACATGGGAAAGGTACAACCTATATCAATGTTAAAATATGTTCCGAGACAATCTGGTGGAAATAACGGAATAATTAAAAAGTATTCTATTTATGTAAAAGAAAATGAGAATGATGAATGGATAAAGGTTGAAACAGAAAATGATGTTTGGGAAGTAAATAACCAAACTAAATATGCTTATTTTAACACTGTAAATGCAAGATATGTTAAGTTGCACGCTGATGAGAGTCAAACAAATTCAAGTAATATATATGTTTCAGCATCAGAAATTAGATTAGGTGTTGAGGCAATTGATGAGGAGGTGCAATAGTATGATAAAGAAAATTTTTGCTATGGCAGTATCATGTACTATGTTATTACAAACTCTAGCTTCACCATTAATAGTTAAAGCAGAGACTGTTAATGATCATATAGTAGGAACTACTTATTATGTTAGTTCATTAGATGGTAATGATAATAATAATGGGTTATCAGAAAAAGATGCATTTTATAGCTTGCAAAAAATTAATGATATAGAATTAAAACCAGGTGATAGGGTTCTTTTAGAGGCTGGATCTGTTTTTACAAATGGATTTTTACATGTTAATGGTAGTGGTTCAGAAGAAGCTCCAATAGAAATTAATAAATATGGAGAGGGTAATAATCCTAGAATTGATACAAATGGTCAAGGAATTTGGTATCAGGATTATGGAAAGCCACTTGATAGTTCTTCTCATAAACTTAAGGGGTATGTATCATCATCTATATTGTTGTATGATGTTGAATATATAAATATTAAAAATTTAGAAATTACAAATAATGCTCCAGAAATAGATTCTGTATATAATGATTTGAATACAATGAACCGTACAGGAGTAGCTGCTGTTGCTAAAAATAAGGGAACAGTAGACCATATATATTTAGATGGATTAAATGTTCATGATGTTAAGGGAAATGTTTATGATAAACACATGAATAATGGTGGTATTTATTTTACTGTGTTTAAACCTGATAATGAATCAGAAACAGGAATATCAAAATATAATGATGTAAAAATTGAAAATTGTATAGTTGAAAATGTTAATAGATGGGGTATAGCAGTAGGTTATACAGCATATTGGGATCAATTTACTGGTGCAGAAATATCTGATGAAGCAATTGCCAAGTATGGATCAACTGGAGTTGAAATAAGAAATAATTATGTAAAAGATGCTGGTGGAGATTCTATTACAACTATGTATTGTGATAGACCTATTATAGAGTATAATGTTTCAGATGGTGCAGCAAGACAAATCAACACAACTGATTATTCACAAACGGGTTCTGGAAGAGTTGCTGCAGCAATATGGCCATGGAAGTGTAAGAATGCTGTATTCCAATATAATGAAGCTTTTGATACTTGTGTGAATCAAGATGGTCAAGCTTGGGATGCTGATTCTGGAGATGGAACAATTTATCAATATAATTATAGTCATAATAATGGTGGGGGAACTGTTATGGTTTGTCTTGGTGAAGCTATAAATACAGTATTCCGTTACAATATAAGTCAAAATGATTTAGGTGGAATATTAAATTTACCAAATCACCCAAATGCAGATATATATAATAATACGTTTTATATTAAAGAGGGTGTTCCGTTTATTAGACCAGGTATGACTGGAGGAGTAGCAACTATAGAAAATAATATTATTTATAATGCAGGTCCTAAGAAAGAAGAAAATTGGACATTAAATAATACTAGAGCAACTTATAGTAATAACTTGTATTTTAACTATAGTAATACACCATCAGAGGATCAAAATGCTGTTACAGAAGATCCTAAGTTTGTTAATGCTGGAAATGGACCAAGCTCATATACAGGAATATTACCAAGTAATGATGATAAAATTATTCATGATTCAACTGCATTTGAGGGATATAAATTACAAAATGATTCACCAGCAATAAATGCAGGAAAGTTTATTGAAGATAATGGAGGTATTGACTTCTTTGGAAATGAAGTTAAAGGAACTCCTGATATTGGAGCTTATGAATCTAATATAACTACTTTAATTTTATACTCAGATGTTTATGATATAAACCAAGAAAATTTAACAATTTCTGGGGTGGAAAAGAATACAACTGTTGAAGTGTTATTAAGTAATTTATCTTATGATAAGGAAATAACAATAGAAATATTAGATAAGAAAGATAATGTATTAAGTGATAGTGACTTAGTAAGTGGTGGATATAAGGTTAAAATATCATTAAATGATACAGTAAAAGAATATATTATTTCAGCTAATGAAGATAATAGTATTCATAGCTCAATATATATGCAAGATGAAAGTAATAAAATATTATATGTGCCTAGCTTAGATACTAATCCTACAACTGTTAGTGAGTTAAAAGAAGGAGTAGTTACTCATAGCACAGCAAATATTAAAGTTTTTGATGGTGATAAAGAAATTAAATCAGAAAATATAAAAGATGGAATGACTTTAAAAATTATTGCTGAAAATGAATCTGAAAATTCATATACTATAAAGGTGAAAAATGATTATCAATGGGCTCTTGATTATACAGGTAAACAAGGAAATGTATGGTTTGCTCAAAAGAAATCAAATGAAGGATATAAAAATTTAACAGTATATGATTCACAGTATCCACAATGGAATGGTAATAATTATGGTGGAGTGGGTATAGACGCTCCTAATCATTCAACTACTCCAAGCGATGCAACACATGGATTACTAGTAGATACAATGGGAACTACAGGACGTGAAGATGGACATTCTATGGTATATAGAGTTCCTAAATCAGGAGTAATATTATTGTCTGTTAAGGATGATGAACCATATTTACGTCAAAATGGAAATAGTGGTGGAAAAGTTAAGTTAAGCTTTACTCATAATGGAGAAGAAATAAATTCATATGAATTATCAGAAAGTTTGGTTAAAGTTGATGTTGAATCTATGGAGATTGAAGTTAATAAAGGCGACTTTATTCGTGTAGAGGCAAGAAATATAGAAAATCCATCTAAGCCATCTATTCATGTAACTCCAAGAATAGTATATAAAAATGTTGAATTAGTTGATACAGAAGCACCTACAACGCCAACGAATATAAGGGTAGAAAATATAACAGAAAATAGTGCAGATATAAGCTGGGAAGCATCTACAGATAATGTAGGAGTAGTAGCGTATGAAATTTATAAGGGAGATGTATTATTAACTACAATTACAGAAGGAACATCTGCTAGGTTAAATGAACTTACATCTGGAACAGAATATAATTTAAGTATAAAAGCTGTTGATGTAGCAGGAAATAAATCAGAAGCAGGAACAGTATCATTTAAAACAGAAGAAATAAAGCCTGAAGTTGATATAGAAGAACCTACAGTGCCAACGAATATAAGGGTAGAAAATATAACAGAAAATAGTGCAGATATAAGCTGGGAAGCATCTACAGATAATGTAGGAGTAGTAGCGTATGAAATTTATAAGGGAGATGTATTATTAACTACAATTACAGAAGGAACATCTGCTAGGTTAAATGAACTTACATCTGGAACAGAATATAATTTAAGTATAAAAGCTGTTGATGC
>NZ_JADPEL010000003.1:0-19752 GCF_015667795.1 Clostridium sp. D53t1_180928_C8 | reverse complement strand
TTACAGAAGGAACATCTGCTAGGTTAAATGAACTTACATCTGGAACAGAATATAATTTAAGTATAAAAGCTGTTGATGCAGCAGGAAATAAATCAGAAGCAGGAACAGTATCATTTAAAACAGAAGAAATGAAGCCAGAAGTTGATACAGAAGCACCTACAGTTCCAACTAATGTAAGAGCAGAAAATATAACAGAAAATAGTGCAGATATAAGTTGGGAAGTATCTACAGATAATGTAGGAGTGGTATCATATGAGGTGTACAATGGAGATAAATTATTAATAACAGTTAAAGATAAAACATCTGTTAAAATAAGTGATCTTAAGGCTGATACTAAATATGATTTAAGTATAAAAGCTGTTGATGCAGCAGGAAATAAATCAGAAGCAGGAACAGTATCATTTAAAACAGAAGAAATAAGGCCAGAAGTTGATACAGAAATACCTACAGCTCCAAAAGATATTAAAGTAGAAAAGATTACAGAAAATAGTGTTTATATAAGCTGGAAAGAGTCTACAGATAATGTAGGAGTAGTAGCATATGAGGTATACAATGGAGATAAATTATTAGTAACAGTTAAAGATAAAACATCTGTTAAAATAAGTGATCTTAAAGCAGGTACTAAATATAATTTAAGTATAAAAGCTGTTGATGCAGCAGGAAATAAATCAGAAGCAGGAAATATATCATTTACAACTAAAAAAATATCAACTATTCCTAATAATGGCGGAAAGTTGCCTCAAACTGGAGGAATGAGTCCAATAGTAGCCTCAGGAGTTTCAATGATAGCCATGATTTTAGGTACTATAGTATTAAAGAAAAAGAAGAATAAATAAAATGCAAAAATATAAAAGGTTGAAGTTTAATAAGCTTCAACCTTTTATATTTTTTTTATATTGTGATTAAGGTGTTAAAGTTTAAAGGTTTATATAGATAAATATTTAAATAAGTATTAATATAATAATATATGTATACCAATTAAGTTATACTATATTTTATTATTTATATAGTAGATTTGTATATATAATTGTAAGGAGGGTGAAATGAAACTTAAGATAGGCAAAAAAATTCAAATAGCAATAATGTTAATATTTTTAGGTGCTGGTATTTATTTAGTAATGTCTAAAGATAATGTAGATAAAAATGAAGAAATAAGTAACGTTGAGATAAATAAAAATGAAATAAATTTAGCAAGTAGAGGTGCTGGAAATTTAGAATATAATGAAATGGAAAATGATTATAAGGAAATAGAGCGTTTAGATAGCATATTAAACAATAAATATCTTATTTTAATTAATAAAGATAATAAATTAGACGAAAAGTATGTTCCTAATAATTTAAAAGTATCAGAGGCAAAGTTTTTAGATTATGTTCAAGATAATAATTTAGAAAGTAAAACATCTGATGCAGCAAAGAAGATGTTTGAGGATGCAGCGAAGGACGGCATTTCATTAGTTGGAGTGTCTGGATATAGAAGTTATGGTGTTCAAAAAGGATTATATAATACTAGAATTAAACAAAAGGGAGAAGCTAGAACAAAGGCCTATACAGCAGAACCAGGTGCTTCCGAACATCAAAGTGGACTAGCTTTGGATATTTTATGTGATAGCTATCAAACTTTAGATGAAGGGTTTGAAAATACAGATGCATTTACATGGCTTACTAATAATTGTTATAAATATGGTTTCATATTAAGATATTTAAAAGGTAAAGAAGATATAACTGGATATAATTATGAGCCTTGGCATTTTAGATATATAGGAAATGAAGAGATAGCAGAGGATATAATGAATAGCGGATTAGCTTTTGAGGAATATATAAATGAGATAAGAAATAAAATTGAAGTTTTAAAAGATAAAACTAATATAAAAAATTAGAAAAACCATGCTTTTAATAACCATAAATGTAATTATATGGTATAATTATTATACAACTAGGTTTAAAATAGGAGGGGTACATTTATGGGGAAAAGCGTCAAAGAGCGATTAACTGAAACTATTAAACGTGATAAGAGAGAAATCAATGAAGAGGGTAATAAAATGGTAGAAAAAGAGGAGAAAGAAACAAATGTAGAGGATTTTATGAATGAAAAAATTAAAGAAATGATAGAGGATAAAGAAGAAGAATTAGAAGATAAAGAAGAAAAGTTAGACGTGGATGAGGAAGAGTTTGAAGATGACTTGGATGATAGGTCCTCAAATGGAAAGAAAATAGTTATAATGCTTTTAGTGTTAATAATATCACTTTCAACAATATTAGTATTATGGAGCAATGGATATGAAATTGTTAATTTTGCATTTAATAAAGTAAATGAAATTAGTGAGGCAAAAGAAGCTGAAGAGAATAAAGAGGCTGTAGAAAATGAAAATATTACAATAACCCCTGTTGATTTAAATGAATGTTACCAAAGGGTTCATTATATGGTGAATACTATAATAATAGCAGAAGATGGAAACATATGGGGAGAAAGTGAAATGAGTAGAGATGCAGTTACTCAGCTTATTAACGATTTAAAAGGGCAAGACGATTACCTTTCAAACGAATTAGAAAAGTGGTTAGAATTAGATTTTTCAAATGGAGTGGAAGTTCATAACTATGTATGGAGTAAATTAGGGGGAACTATTGGTAAGGCTAAAGATTTAAATCAAGAAAAGGTTCAAAGAGCAATTGAGATAATGGGTGAATAATTTATAAAAGTAAATGTTCATAATAATGATATGCAATAAAATACTATAAAGTGACTTTTTTATTCGTGTTTTTTGTATGAATTTACAAAAGTATATAGTGTGGTAGCAATTTGCAAAATTAATATTGAAAATAATTAAATAATTAGAATATAATTGATGTAAAATAATCAATTTAATTATTGTTAAATTTGTTAGTATAAGAAAAATTATGATATAATAAAGATTGTTAAAAATCCCACATTATTTGGAGGTAAGAAAATGAGAAATGGTTTAAGTTTAGATTTATCAAAAGTTCAACCATATGCATCTTTATGTGAATTAGATAAGATGGAAGGTATGGTTAAGTGGGCTCATGAAACAGTTCATGAAAAAACTGGAGCAGGAAATGACTTTTTAGGATGGTTAGATTTACCTGTAAATTACGATAAAGAAGAGTTTGGCAGAATAAAAGCTGCAGCTGAAAAAATAAAGTCAAATTCTGATGTTTTAATAGTTATCGGAATTGGAGGTTCTTACTTAGGTGCAAGAGCTGCTATAGAAATGTTAACAAATAACTTCTATAACATGTTACCAAATAACAAAAGAAAGACTCCAAAGGTGTTCTTCGTTGGAAATAACATAAGTTCAACA
Organism: Clostridium sp. D53t1_180928_C8; assembly: GCF_015667795.1. GTDB lineage: Bacteria > Bacillota > Clostridia > Clostridiales > Clostridiaceae > Clostridium. Next base: position 16,435 of record NZ_JADPEL010000003.1, on the reverse strand, counting down.
TATATTACAGATTTATTTGAAGCTATTGAAGGATTAGATATTTCAGTTAATGTTATATCTAAATCTGGTACAACTACAGAACCAGCTATAGCTTTCAGAATGTTCAAAGACTTCATGGAAAAGAAGTATGGAGTTGATGGAGCAAAGGAAAGAATATTTGCTACTACTGATAAAGAAAGAGGAGCTTTAAAGGGATTAGCTGATACTATGGGTTACGAAACATTCGTAGTTCCTGATGATGTTGGTGGAAGATTCTCTGTTTTAACAGCTGTTGGTTTATTACCAATTGCAGTTGCTGGAATAAGCATTGATGAAATGATGGAAGGTGCAGCTGATGCTAGAGAAAAATACTCTAATCCATCATTAAAAGAAAATGATTGTTATCAATATGCAGCTATGAGAAATGCATTATATAACAAAGGTAAGAATGTAGAAGTTTTAGTTAACTATGAACCATCATTACATTATTTCAATGAATGGTGGAAACAATTATATGGAGAGTCAGAAGGTAAGGATCAAAAGGGTATATTCCCTGCAGCTGTTGATTTCTCAACAGACTTACATTCAATGGGGCAATTCATTCAAGATGGTAGCAGAATAATGTTTGAAACAGTTCTTAATGTAGAAAAGGCTACTAAAGAGCTTACTATAGAAGAAGTTGAAGGAAATGTTGATGGGTTAAACTTCTTAGCTGGTAAAACAGTTGATTTTGTTAACAAACAAGCATTTAATGGAACATTATTAGCTCACTGTGATGGTGGAGTTCCGAACATGATTTTAAATATTCCAGAAGTATCACCATACTACTTTGGACAATTAGTTTATTTCTTTGAAAAAGCTTGTGCAATTAGTGGATACTTATTAGGTGTTAATCCATTTGACCAACCAGGTGTTGAAGCATATAAGAAAAACATGTTTGCTTTACTTGGTAAGCCAGGATTCGAAGAATTAAAAGCTGAGTTAGAAGCAAGACTTAAATAATTAAGAGTTGAAAAATTAAAAAGTTAAAAGAGAATTAAGGAATTTTCTTAGGAAGTTTAAAATTAACTTTTAACCTTTAATAGGTAAAGTATTTCTTATACAATAGATTATTTTTAGATAATCATTAAAAGATGTATAAGAAATACTTTTTTACTTATTACTAAATAGTAGTTAGAAATTTTTATTACTAAAAGAATATAGTTTTTTTAGTATAAGTTGAACTTAAAGGAGTGACGTGTTTGAAGATTATAGTTGATGGAGACGCATGCCCTGGAATTTCTATTATTGAAAAAATAGCTAATAGTCATAGTATAGAACTTATAATTTATTGTGATATACATCATTTTATTACAATAAATTATGGGGAAGTTAGAGTTGTAGATAGTGGTTTTCAAAGTGTAGATATGAAAGTAGTTAATGAATGTAATAGTGGAGATATTATAATTTCACAGGATTATGGAGTTGCGGCTATTTGTTTAGGAAAAAAGGCTAGAGTAATTAGTCCTAAGGGGTATATTTATACAGATGGTAATATTGAGTCAATGTTAGAACAAAGGCATTTATCTCATAAGATAAGAAGGGGAGGTGGAAAAACTCCAAATGCTAAAAAAAGAACTATAGAAGATGATGATAGATTGCAAAAAAATTTATTATATTTAATAAAAGATAAAAATATAGAATAAGCTGTAGAAATATATCTATAGTTTGTTCTTTTTTTTTATATTAATTAGACAAATTTCAGTTTTTATTTTAAAACTAAAATAGTATAATTTAAATAGGAAATTATGTAAAGAAATGGTATTGAATATATAGTATATGGTGAGGTGGAGAGAAAGATGAAAGAGGTTTTAATTGATTTTGACAATAAAAGCCCTGCTGATTTAAATAAAAATATAAATATTGCAGCATTTTTAACTGAAAATGATGAAGTTGAATATAAATTTATGGAGGGGATTGAAGGTATATGGAAGCCTATACAAGACTTTTCAAAAAGCAATATTTGTACTTGGAAGCCTACTAAGCCAGGGAAATATATGATAATGGTTCAGGGTAAATCAAATAACTGTAAAAATGCATATGACTATCTTGGTAGATCGGAGTATGAAATAGTAGAAAGTTCAAATATAATAAATAAAGTTGAAATAGATAAAAATAGAATAAGTATTGGTGAAAAATTATCTATTAAAGTTATAGCTAACGAAGAACTTGTGTTGTATAGATTTTGGATAAATGGTGAAAAAGATTGGGAAGTTTTACGAGATTATAGTACTGAAAATGAATTTGTTTTTACTGCTACAAAACCAGGCAATATTGAAATATTAATAGAAACTAAGAGAGTTGATTCAGAAAGAAATGTTGATGATTTTACTACTGTAAAATTTGAAGTTATAGAATTAGAAAAAGTTGAAATAACTAATTTTGTTTGCTTGACTCAAAATATGTTAATTAACGAAGAATTGATTTTTAAGGTAGAAGCAAATTATGAAAAAAGTAGACCTTTATTATATAAATTTTTAAAAGTAAATAAAGAGGGAAAAGTTATATGTATTCAGGATTTTTCTTCGAAGAGTATGGTTACTTTTAAAGAAAAAATTGCAGGTGAATATAAGCTTTTGTGTCAAGTAAGAGATATGTTTTCAACAAAAACATTTGATGATAGAGCTGTTATTATTTATAATGTAAATCCGTATAATGATATTAAAATTAGATCCTTTAAGAGCAATATAAAATCGCCACAAGCATCAGGAACTGAAATTAATTTAGTATCATTAGTAGATGGTGGAAGAGAACTATTATATAGATATATTATAGAGGGACCTGTTTCAGAGGATAGTGGTTATATAAGAAGAAATGAATGTATATGGGAACCGAGAGAAGAAGGAAAATATAAGATAACTCTTAAGGTTAAGGATATATCATTTGGTGGAGATCATGAAGATATGACATCTATTCAATATGAGATTTATAATAAGGGTGAAAAGCCAGTTAGGATAGTTGATATTAAATGTGATAAAGGAAGAAGATGTATTATTAATGAACCTGTAAATATTAAAGTAAAAACAGATGGAGGTATTAAACCTTTATATAAATTTACAATATATAAAAATGGTATTGAAAAAGAAAGACTAGAATATGGAGCAAATAATTGGGTTAACTTTATACCAACAGAGGCAGGAGAGTATGAAGTTGATATTAAGGTTAAGGATGAATTTTCATCAAAGACTTATGATGCTTCTACATCATTATTTATTGAGGCAAAAGATTATGTAGCAGCAGATATAGATTATATTTTATTAAGTAGTAAAGAAACATATTTAGTTGGAGACATAATTAATATTGAGACAATAGTTAAAAATACAAAATATGTTTTAACTAAATTTATTACAAGAATAAATGGATATGAAGTAGAAAATACAGGGTTTATAGGAGAAAAATCAATAAAAATAAAGCCAAAGTGCCCTGGGAAATATACTTTCACAATATATGCTAAAAATATTAAGTCTACAGAAGAGTATGATAGTAAGAAGGAAGTTTCTATTTATGTTCATGAGGTTGTTTCAGTAAATTCAACTAAATTACAATTATCTTCTGATAATTTAAAAATAGGTGAAGAAGTAACGTTTGAAGCTATATCTAAAGGTGGAAAAGAAGTTTGCTATGAATTTTATATAATGATAAGTGGTGAATGGATTTTAGCACAAGGATATAGCAGAAAAAATTATTATACATTTATACCATTTAAAGCTGGGGATTACAGAGTATTAGTTTTAGATAAAAGTTTCCATAAGGATGTTCCATATGAAGATTACGATACTATTGAGTTTGAAGTTGGTGATTGTGAAAGTTAAGCTATTTAATAGTAGTTTTAGTAATATACATTAACTATTTTATTGCATTTGTGGAATATTAATAATAGAATAAGCTATATAAAAGTTTTACGAGGTGTTTTATGGAAAGACTAGATAAAGTACTATCTAATTTAGGATATGGTACAAGAAAAGAACTTAAGAAAATCTGTAGAAGTGGACTAGTAGAAGTTAACGGAGAAATAGCTAAGGATAGTGGAGTTCAAGTAGATCCGAAAAAAGATAAAATAGTTATTAATGGTGAAGAAGTATTTTACAGAGAATTTATTTACTTAATGATGAATAAACCAGATGGAGTAGTATCTGCAACTTATGATAATAGAGATGAAACTGTAATTGATTTATTAGAAGTTGAGCATCAAGTTTTTGAACCATTCCCAGTAGGAAGATTAGATAAGGATACAGTAGGATTATTATTATTAACAAATGATGGAGAATTAAATCATAGATTAATATCACCAAAGTGGAAAGTGGATAAAGTTTATTATGCAAAGATAGATAAAAAGGTAACAGAAGACGATATTGATAAATTTAAGGCTGGAATTACATTAGATGATGGATACCTTTGTAAAGAAGCTAAATTAGAAGTGTTAAATTCAACTGATGATGGATCTGAAGTTATGGTTACTATTCAGGAAGGAAAATTCCATCAAGTTAAAAGAATGTTTGAAGCTGTAGGAAAAAAGGTTGTATATTTAAAGAGAACAGAGTTCGGTACATTACCTTTAGATGAAGATTTAGAAGAAGGCGAATATAGAGAGCTTACAGATGAGGAATTGGCTACATTAAAGAGCTTTTAACGAAAGAAAATAAAATATGATAGAAAAACATTCATATATATAAAAAATAGCAAGATATTTATCAAAAATCCCTTGCAATATAAAATTTTCTTTACTATAATATTAATGCAAGGATAAATAAAAGGAATTAAATAGCCCCCTTTTTATTTATTGCTTATTGCTGAAGCGCAACCTGGCCCCAAGGGTTGCGTTTTTTTGCGTCCCAAAAAATAAAAAAATGGTAAATGTTTTCATTGGGGTAATTGCTGGGATTAATACAGTATAAGTAATTAGACCTTATTTTGAAATATAATGAGGTAAATAATGGGTTTTTTAAATTTAATTAATTATGGTAATAATATATACTAACTATGTTATAATAAATTTTATATAGATTGTATGTTCGATTAGAGGATATATTTTAGTTTGAAAAATGAAGGGAGGATGTTCTTTTGGATTTAAAATCTTTACTTAATAAAGAACAGTATGAAGGTGCAGTAACTGTAGAAGGGCCTGTACTTATTTTAGCGGGAGCAGGTTCAGGAAAAACTAGAGTTTTGACACATAGAATGGCTCACATGATAGAAGATCTAAATATTTTTCCTTATAAGATATTAGCAATAACATTTACTAATAAAGCAGCTAAAGAGATGCAAGAAAGGGTGCATACTCTTATAGGGGATAAGGCTAATGATATGTGGATATCAACATTTCATTCAACTTGTGTAAGGATATTAAGAAGAGAAATTGAAAAGCTTGGATATAAGAAGAATTTTACTATATATGATAGTACAGATCAGAAGACTCTTATAAAAGAGTGTATAAAGATTCTTAATATAAACGATAAAGAAATAACAGAGCAAGAAATAATGGGAAAGATAAGCAAGGCAAAAGATAATATGCAAAGTGCAGATTCTTATTATAGAGAGCATGAGTCTAATTTTAGGGAAAAAAAGATTGCAGAAGTTTATGCAATGTATCAAAAGAGATTGAAGGAGAATAATGCTTTAGACTTTGATGATTTAATTTGTAAAACAGTAGAATTATTTAAGAAGGACCCCGAAACTTTAGATTTTTATCAAAGAAAATTTCAATATATTATGGTAGATGAATATCAAGATACAAATGGAGCGCAATATGAACTTGTAACATTACTTGCAGCTAAACATAGAAATATTTGTGTGGTAGGGGATGATGATCAGTGCATATACGAATGGCGTGGAGCTGATATAAAGAATATTCTTGGATTTGAAAAAGATTATCCTGAAGCTAAAGTTATAAAGTTAGAGCAAAATTATCGTTCAAAAGGAAATATATTAAATGCTGCAAATGTAGTTATAGTTAATAACTCAACAAGAAAGAGTAAGGTTCTAAGGACAGAGCAAGATGCAGGTAGCAAAATAAAAATATATAGAGCATATTCAGATGGCGATGAAGGTACATTCGTGGCTAATCAAATTGAAAAGATAAAGAAAGAGCAAAATAAACAGTATAAAGATTTTGCAATACTTTACAGAACAAATGCTCAATCACGTATATTTGAAGAAAGCTTAAGAAGAGCTGCTATAGCATATAAAATTGTGGGTGGAACTAAGTTCTATGATAGAAAAGAAATCAAGGATATGCTAAGTTATTTAAAGGTTCTTGTTAATCCTTCAGATAGCATTGCTTTAAGAAGAATAATAAATGTGCCTAAGAGAGGTATAGGAGATGCTACTATACAAAAGGTTTTAGACTTTGCTGAAAACTATGAACTGCCTTTATGGGATGCATTATCAGAAGTTAGAACTATTCCAACATTAACTGCTAGAAATTGTGCGGGAATTGAAAAGTTCATGGAACTTATGGAGAATCTAATGATGCTTTCAGAGACTGTACCAGTATCACATTTAATTGAAACAATATTAGAAGATACAGGTTATATTAAAGAACTTGAAGCTTCAAAACAAATTGAAGATAAGAGTAGAATAGAAAACTTAAAGGAATTAGTATCGGATGCAGTTGACTTTGAAAAAAATTATGAAAGAGAAAAGGCTGCTGGTTCTAGTGAGTTTGATATAAATAAAACACAATTAGAAGCTTATTTAGAAAAAGTATCTCTTGTTCAAGATACAGATAAACTTGAAGATGAAGAAGATGAAAATGGAACTGTTGTTTTAATGACTATTCATAGTGCAAAGGGATTAGAGTTCCCGGTAGTATTTATGGTTGGTATGGAAAATGGTATATTCCCAGGTCAATCTTCATTTAATAGTGATTCTGAAATGGAAGAATCTAGAAGACTTTGCTATGTTGGTATAACAAGAGCAAAGGAGACTCTATTTATGACATCTGCTGAAGTAAGAAGGGTATTTGGTAGAACTGTTGCATACCCACAGTCAGATTTTATTTCAGAAATTAAATCTGATCTTAGGGAATATGTAACTATGACAGGAGAAAATAAAGATGTGACATCATCTTCAGGAGCAGGAACTGTAAATGGTAGATTTAAACCGTCTTATAGTAATCCTCATAGTTTAAGAAATAATTATGGAACATTTGAAAATAGAAATTTTGGAGGGAGCAATAATTCAAAAATAGCTAATTCAAATTCTGGAGGTTCAAATGTTATAATAACAGCAAATGAAGCGACTGTGGGAAGAAAGGTTAAGCATGATAAATTTGGTGAAGGAACAATAGTTTCTATAGCTGATATAAATGGAGATAAGAAGTTAACAATAGCATTTAATCAACAAGGAGTAAAAATGTTAATGTTATCAATGGCAAAATTAGAGCTTTTATAAACATTCTTTTAATTATTTATAGGATAAGACCAGATTAATTTGATTTTATCCTATAAAATCTTAACTTGTTATTTAAGAAAGGGTGATTTCAATGGATAAGAAAGTACGTATAGAGGAATTAGTTGAACTTTTAAATAGATATGCATATGAATACTATTCTTTAGATAATCCATCGGTATCAGATAAGGAATATGATATTAAATATGATGAATTAAAGTCGTTAGAAGAAGAAACAGGATATGTGTTACCTTATTCACCAACACAAAGAGTTGGAGATATAATTCTTCAGGGTTTCAATAAGTATACTCATAAGGCTAGGCTTTGGAGTTTAGATAAAGCACAGAGCTTTGAAGAGATAGAAGATTGGCATAATAGAAATGTTAAGTTTGTAAATGAAATGAATAATAGAGGTGAAAATTTACCTGCTCTTAGATATGTTATAACAAAAAAATTTGATGGGTTAACTATTAATTTAACATATAATGAAGATGGAATTCTTCAAACCGCAGCAACTAGAGGTAATGGTGAAGCTGGTGAAGAGGTAACAGCTCAAGTTAAGACAATAAAGGAAATCCCGTTAAGAACTTCAATAGGAGATTTATTTGAAGTTCATGGTGAAGCTATAATGACTGTCGAAGCTTTTGAAAAGTATAATGCAACGTCAGAGACACCACTTAAAAATTTAAGGAATGGTGCGGCGGGAGCATTAAGGAATTTAAATGTTAGAGAAACTGCTAGAAGAGGACTTTCAGCATTCTTCTATGATGTAGGTTATAAAGATGGACAAAACTTTAAAAACTATGAAGAAATGCTTGAGTTTATAAAGAAAAAGGGCCTTCCTATGGATGATTATATAAGGTATGCAACTAATTTAGAAGAAGTTAAAAAATACATAAATGAAATCAAGGATATGAGATTTGATTTAAATTATGATATTGATGGAGTAGTTATTGCTATAGATGACATAAGAACTAGAGAACTTTTAGGATACACTGTTAAATTCCCAAAATGGGCAATTGCATTTAAGTTTGAAGCTCAAGAGGCTACTACTACTCTTTTAGATGTTGAATGGAACGTAGGTAGAAGTGGTAGGGTTGGACCTACAGCAATACTTGAACCAGTTGAGCTTGCTGGGGTTACAGTAAAGAGAGCTACACTTAATAATATGGATGATATTAAAAGAAAAGGTGTAATGATAGGTGCTGAAGTATTTATTAGAAGGTCTAATGATGTTATACCAGAGATTATGGGCGTTGTTGAATCTAGTTTAGAAAATGCTACGGAAATTAAGGTTCCAGAAACTTGTCCAGCTTGTGGAAGTCATTTAGTTTTAGATGGAGCACATTATTTTTGTGAAAATACCTTATCTTGCAAGCCACAAATGGTAAAAAGTATAGTTCATTTTGCATGTAGAGATGCTATGAATATTGAGGGATTTTCAGAAAAAACTGCGGAGCAATTGTTTGAAAAACTTGATATAAGATCAATTGCAGATTTATATAAGTTAAATTATGAGGAATTGTTGACTTTAGATAAGTTTGGACCAAAGAAGGCACAAAATCTATTGGACTCAGTTGAAAGAAGCAAAACTCCAGAGCTATATAGATTTATTTATGCTTTAGGAATACCTAATGTAGGTGTTAAGACAGCTAAAGATTTAGTTAATAAGTTTAAATCTATTGAAGGATTAAAGAATGCCACATTTGATGAATTAGTATCTGTTCAAGATGTTGGTGATATAGTAGCTAAATGTGTTCTAGAGTTTTTCCATGAGGAAAAAGTATTAAATACTATAGAAGAGTTATTAAGTTTAGGAGTAAATCCTATATTTGAAGAGAAAGTAATAGTTGAAAGCTCATTTAATGGAAAAACAGTAGTAGTTACAGGAACTTTACAGAAGTACTCTAGAGGTGAGATTAAAGCTAAATTAGAATCATTAGGTGCGAAGGTATCTGGTAGCGTAAGTAAAAAAACTGATTATGTTATAGCAGGTGAAGAAGCGGGTTCTAAGTTGACAAAAGCACAGGATTTAGGCGTTACTGTATTAGCAGAAGAAGAATTTGAAAAAATGATTTAATAAAAAAGCAGTTGCAAATCAAAAATGATTTGTAGCTGCTTTTTTTAATTTATATTATCATCAAATTTTATAATATTATCTTCTTCTTCAGGGATTAAATCTTCAATTAAAAGATCTTTATCAAAAGAAGATTCATTTTTGGTTGTTGATTTTTCAAGTGATGAAATACTTTTATTTATTTTTTCAAGTAAAAAGGTTTGAATTCTTTGGTTCTTAGCCATTTTAAGAAAGACTATGAAAGACCATATTCCAATAAACATAAGACAAATCATAAAAATAATAGCTACTGATTGGAATATTATTTGAACCACTTGCATTGCAGTTATCATACTTAAGTACCTCCATAAGTTTATAAAATTAAAACTCATCTTTTTTTAGTAGATGAGTACACGATGTACACTTTCAACCAACTATTAAGTAAGTAACTTACATTAGCTAAATTTTAAATTTAGAGTGTTAGTTAAAGTTTGGGTTTTTATGAAAGTTAGATTAGCAAAATATAAAATTTTAATCTTACCTAAATGATTATATCATAAATTGGAAACAATGCTATAAAAAATATTAACTATCTTTAAAAGATTAATTCTTAATAATTATGTCTATAATTATAAAAAAGTATGTAGAAAGGAGAAAAAGTTTTGAAAAAGATAATAGTAACTATTTCTATTTCTGTTATAACTATAATTATTTTATTAAGTTTTATTGATAGAACACCGCAACAGATTTCAAATAATACTGCAGATATTGTTTACTCTATAAATAATATACCAACAAACTTAAAATCAATAGGAGATTTAAATAAGAGGCAACAAGATATAGTTTGTGCAACTAGTAAAGGGTTGGTGGAAATTGATGCTGAAGGAAATATACAACCTTCATTAGCAGAAAGTTATGAAGTTAACGAAGAAGGATTAGAATATGTTTTTAAAATAAGAAATGATGCGTATTGGAGTGATGGTAATAAGATAATGCCAGATGATATTGTTTCATTTTTTAGGCAGGTAATTACAGAAGATAATGAAATATCTGCATTAATGAATGTTTTTGGAGTAAAGGATTATTTAGAAAGCAATAAGAGTTTTAGCGAGACAGTGGCAATTACTTGTGATGAAAATAGTATTAAAATAAGATTAAATTCAAAGGATGATGGATTTATAGAAGAATTAACAAAACCACAATATAGATTAAGAAAGGATATTTTGTTTTGGGAAGATATTGTTTTAAATTATAAAGATATACCTTATTCAGGAGACTATTGTATAGATAATATAAGCGCAACAGAGATTATACTTAAAAGAAGTAATAATGCTAGTATAGAATTGGCACAAACGATACATTTAATTAAGGATGATAGTGAGGATTTAGCGTTAGCGGCTTTTGAGATAGGTAATAGAGATATTGTAATTAATCCACCTAAGAGTCAATTAGAGAGACTAAAAAATGAAGGTAAACTAATAGAGTCACCATCAAATCAATCCTTATATCTAGCTTTTAATATAAATAATTCTAGTTTCTCTAATGAAGTGAAAAATGAAATTTATAGGTTGATAAATGAAGCTATAGAGGAATATCAAAATCAAAATAATATATTAGTTGAATTAGCTGAATGTAGTTATTTTAGAGAGGATAAAGATGATTTAACTAAACTTCAAAGTAGAAATGTTATGGTTAATACTGAAAAAGATATAACCATGCCAGCTAAAATTGTTTTAGTTGCTAAAGAAAGTCTTGAAAATAAAGATATAACTAGTTATGTTTCAGAGTGGTTTAAAAATAATACAGATATTACTCTTGTGATTAATTTATTATCAGAACAGGATATGAATTTGATTAGTGAAAAAAATTATTATGATATTGCATTAGTTAATGTTTATGCAAAATTGGATGATGATGAACAATTATTAAATACTATATCTAGTTTTCTCCCAAAAGAACAAAGGGAAATGATAAATAATTCCAATTCAAGGGCTGAAAAAGAAGAGCTATTTGCAGAAATAGAAGAAGATTTGTTTAATAATTATAGAATACTACCATTATTATTTTATAACAATACAATTGCAGTCGAAAGTAGTGTTGAAAATAATATATTGGATGGAAATGGGAATGTAGATTTTAAAAGTATAAAAAAATAAAAATAATAATCAAGGATTAAAAATATTATTCCTTGATTATTATTTTATTATACGTAAAAGTATAATGTTATTTAACTAATTTTCATTAATATTTTTAGTATTATCAGTAGATGTATTTGAACCTAATGATTTAGTTTCATTACTTTTTTCAGTATCTATTGAGTTTTCAGGAGAAACATCAATTGTTTTAATATTGGTATTAATTGGTAACTGTATAAGTTCTTCAATTTCTGTAGTTAAATCTTCAGTAGAGTCAATAGTGTTAGTATCTTCAATAGGGGATACTGATTCAGAAATAGAAGGTGTTCTATCTTCTAATAATTCTAATTCATTCATGTATTCATCTTTAAAAAAGTGAATTATTAGGAAAAAGTTTAAAAAGTTTTTATAGCTATCAAATGTATTTTTACTAGTGGAAAAGGAATCTTTTCGTTTGTTATAAGTTATATATTTATTAAATATTGGTGCAATACCTGTGTTGTCAGGAGTAGGAATATTAGGCATTCTGAAGTAAGTTTCATCAACCATATCATTAGATTTTAAAGTGAATCCTCTATATCTTTCATAGTCATCTAATGTTGGTGCTTCAGGCCAACTTGTTATTAACCCAGAATTAATAATAAATTTCTTATAAATAGTAGATATCATAATTCTATATTCTTTAGAATTATTAATTGTGTTTTGATAAAGAATAAAAGCAAGAATATAGAAAGTTATATCAAAACATGAGTACTTAATTTCTTTCTTAGAAGAGAGCTTATAAAAAGCACCCTTATCTTCATCATATAACGTATATAATCTGTTTATTATTTCAATTGTTTTTTCTGAAAATGTTATTATTTTTGTATGTTTATAAGATAAAGTTAAAACTATAGAACATAAAGCAGCTGTATCTAATGAGTCAATATAATAGTCTTTTTCATCAAATTTGCACATAGCATAATCAGTAAGATCTATAATTAAATCTTTTAATTCATCATTACAGTCGTAACTATATAATATATTCAATGACAATAAAACTTTACATATTTCTTCTAATGAGCATTCATAAATTTCATCCTTAAAGTCGCAAAACATTTTTAAAATTTGTGATGAAAACTCTTTATACGAATCAGAATATTCATCACTAGTATTTTTTATAGAGTATAAGTAATATGCAAGCATCATAAATGCTTGATCGGAAAACTTAAATTTCTTATCTTTGTCAACTAAATTGAAGTTTTTAGAATTATTCTCTAATATGTTTTTCTTATCTACAAATACACCTTCTCTATTTCGTAAATTACTAGAGTAAAAATCAAGTTGGTCTTTTGATAAGTTTTTATAGATTTCATTTATAGAATAAATACTGTTATCTATATTTTCAAAACTTCTATAGTAATCTAGTAACTCTAATAAACATAAAGACATTAATGCATTAGTACTTGGATTGATTTCTTTTTTGAAAGTTTCTTCATCAAATCCGTTTGAATTTTTGCTATGAATAAAGGTTGGAGATGCCTTTCTATACACACATAATAGTGGAGAAAAATTACTATTTGTGGTAATATCAATTGAGGAAGACAATTTATTATACTTTTTTATTTGAGAGACTAAACCGCATCTAGAGTTTAATACAATAGTTTTTACTGCTTCTTTAGATAAATAAAAAAGTTGTCCGTTAATTTCCTTTTCAGAAAGGCTATTCATTCTAAAAAATGGCCCAATATATCTCAAATTCTTCACCTCTTAGATTAATCCTTATATTAATATTATGAGTAGAGGGAGAATTTGTTGCATTATTTTTAAAAAAAGGAGAAATTTATATATATAAGTAATTATTAAAATGGAGGAATTATAAATGAGAAGTGGCGGAAGAAAAAATGACCAAGTTAGAAATGCAAAAATAACTAGAAATTATATAAAACATGCAGAGGGATCAGTTTTAATTGAAGTTGGAGACACTAAAGTAATTTGTACTGCATCAATAGAAGAGAAAGTTCCTCCCTTTTTAAAAGGTACTGGAGAAGGGTGGATAACAGCAGAATATAATATGCTTCCACGTTCTACAGCAACAAGAAAACCTAGAGATATATCAAGATTAAAAATTGATGGTAGGACTATGGAAATACAAAGATTAATTGGCAGAGCATTAAGATCAGTAGTGGATTTAAAGGCATTAGGAGAAAAAACTATTTGGATAGATTGTGATGTAATTCAGGCAGATGGAGGAACAAGAACTACTTCTATTTGTGGTGCTTTTGTTGCACTAGTAGATGCTATGAACAAGCTTCATAGACAAAAACCATTTAAGGTATATCCTATAAGAAAGTTTTTATGCGCAACAAGTGTAGGAATTGTTGGTGAAGAAAAATTACTTGATTTGTGTTATGAAGAAGATTCAACTGCCAGAGTTGATATGAATGTTATAGGAACTGATGAAGGAGAGTTTGTAGAAATTCAAGGTACTGGCGAAGAAGCACCATTTAATAGAACTGAATTAAATGAGTTATTAGATTTAGCTGAAAAAGGTATAAAACAAATGATTCAATTACAAAAGGATTGTTTAAAAATGGATTCTTTATGGATTGGAACAGGAGAATAGTATGAAAAAAATAATTTTAGCTAGTAATAATTTAAAAAAAATTAAAGAAATTAAAGAAATACTTAAAGGATTACCTTATGAAGTTTATTCATTAAAGGATATGAATATAGATATAGAAGTTGAAGAAGACGGTTTAACTTTTGAAGAGAATGCAAAGAAGAAAGCAAAAGAAATACATGAATATCTATTAAATAAAGAAAATAGTGATTTTATAGTTTTATCAGACGATTCAGGATTAGAGGTAAATTGTTTAAATGGAGCACCAGGGGTGTATTCAGCTAGGTATGCTGGCGAACACGGAAATGATTATAATAATAATGTTAAATTATTAGAAGATATGAAGGGCTTTAAAGGTGAGGATAGAAGTGCTAGATTTGTTTGTGTAATAGCAGTAGTATTTGAAGATGGTAATGTTACGACTGTAAGAGGTGAGGTTCAAGGTTTTATTATAGAAGAATTAAAAACAGAAGGTGGATTTGGATATGATCCATTATTCTTCTATAAGGGATTTAACAAAACCTTTGGAGAAGCAACACCAGAAGAGAAAAATAAAATTTCTCATAGAGGAAATGCTCTTAAAAAGCTTAAAGAGATTTTAGATTAATAAAGAGTTAAATAAAATTGAGAACTGACTTAATGGATAATTGGCAATATATAGTGGATAATTAAGGTTGAAAACTACTAAGAGTAGTTTCTTTAAAATATATATTTTTAGAAATTTCCTAAGGAGTTTCAGCGTTTAATTACCCATTAATAAATTGCTTTGCAATTTTTAATAAAGAGAAGGGATTGATTAAGGTGCTTATTGCAGTAATAAGTGATTCTCATGGTAATAAAACTAGTATAAGTAAAATAAAGAAAAAAATAAGTAACGCTGAAGTATTATTATTTTTAGGTGATGGAGAAAATGATTTAAAAGAAATAACAAAAGATTTCACAGGCGAAGTGTATGCTGTTAGAGGAAATTGTGATTTTGAGGGGAAATATCCAGAGGAAAGAATAATAGAAATCAGAGGTAAGAAAATATTTATGTGTCATGGACATAGATATGGTGTTAAATATGGTTATAATTCTATTTATTATAGAGGCAAAGAAGTTGGAGCGGATATAGTTTTATTTGGTCATTCTCATTTACCTATTATTGAAGAATGTGATGGATTAACATTGATGAATCCAGGAAGTATTTCTCATGGAATGGGAAAGATAGATAAAACTTTAGGGTATATTGACTTAATTAATAATAAAGCTCCTATCATGTATATAAAAGAATTATAAAATAAAATTATAAAAAAATAAAAAAAAGTATTGACGTATTAAAAATCATCATGTAGAATAATCATTGTCGCTGCGAGATGCAGCAGAGTGATTGCCGGGGTGTGGCGCAGATGGGAGCGCGCGTGGTTTGGGACCATGAGGTCGCAGGTTCGATCCCTGTCACCCCGACCAGTTTAGTTAAAAAAATAACTTGACTTTTTCAAGGAAATTTGGTTAACTAATTAAGAAATATGCGGGTATCGTATATCGGTAATACTCCAGCCTTCCAAGCTGGAAAGGTGGGTTCGATTCCCACTACCCGCTCCAATTAAGTTTTTTGAAAAAAAGACTTGACATAAAAAAAGAAATGTTTTAAAATAATAAACGTTCTTTGGTATATAAGCGTGTTTAGCTCAGCTGGATAGAGCAACGCCCTTCTAAGGCGTGGGCCAGGAGTTCGAATCTCTTAACACGCACCACTTTTATACCGGGGTGTGGCGCAGATGGGAGCGCGCGTGGTTTGGGACCATGAGGTCGCAGGTTCGATCCCTGTCACCCCGACCAATTTAGTTAAAACTAAATATTTGCGGGTATCGTATATCGGTAATACTCCAGCCTTCCAAGCTGGAAAGGTGGGTTCGATTCCCACTACCCGCTCCATTTATTTGAATGGGAAACTCAGCTTTGCTGAGAAAGTTCAAATAACTAAATCTAACATTTAGAATTTCACTTTTGCGTGTTTAGCTCAGCTGGATAGAGCAACGCCCTTCTAAGGCGTGGGCCAGGAGTTCGAATCTCTTAACACGCACCATTACATGCATCATTAGCTCAGTTGGTAGAGCACCTGACTCTTAATCAGGGTGTCCCGGGTTCGATCCCCTGATGATGCACCATAAAATGAGGTGAACGTAGTTCAGTTGGTAGAGCGCCAGTTTGTGGCACTGGTTGTCGTGGGTTCGAGTCCCATCGTTCACCCCA
>NZ_JADPEL010000039.1 GCF_015667795.1 Clostridium sp. D53t1_180928_C8 | reverse complement strand
ATATCATATTTTTGTAGTGGAAGTATATATTTAGTGCAGTCCATATTTATAATTGATTTGCATATACTAGGGCATAACTCCATATCTTTTTCACCATTGCATAATATACCAATAGGAGCAATAACACAGTCTACTTTATTTTTTTTACAAAAAGAACTAATAGCTTTTTCACCACTTACACCAACATGGGCCCCAGCTTTAACCATTTTTGAGGTTGCAAATGTATTAGTACCAAGTGCAATTATGTTAATATCATCAGATAAATCTTTTTTTAATCTTTTAATTATGTTTTGACCAAGACCAGCTCCGTTTGTATCAAAAATAGCTATAATCATTATACTTCCTCCACGAAGATTCCCCAAAAAATAATACAAAATATACCTTTTTAGAATAATATTGTTTTAATAATGGTAAAATATATAATAATAATATATAATATTATTTAAATAAAGTAAATTATTACAATAAAATTATTATTAACTATTAAGGAGAAATTTATGAATATAAGGGTGATAAAACAAGAAATTGATTATAGAGATGAATGTGGTAATGAAATAAAGGAAATACTAAAAGAAAAGAATATATTTTTAATAAATGTAATGGGATCTCCTGGAACTGGAAAAACAACTTTAATAATTGAATTAATAAAATCTTTAAAAGAAAAATATAATATAGCTGTTATTGAAGGTGATATTGCTGGCCAAGTAGATGCTGAAAAAATTGATAAGTTAGGTATTGCTGTAGTGCAATTAAATTTAAATGGAGCATGTCACATAGCACCATTATCTATTAAAGAAATATTAGGATATTTTGATTTAGATGAAATAGATATTATTTTTGTTGAAAATATAGGTAATTTAATTTGTCCTGCAGAATTTGATATAGGAGAAAATTTAAAAATAGCAATATTAAGTATTCCAGAAGGTGATGATAAAGTTGAAAAGTATCCATTATTATTTGCAGAAAGCGATATACTTGTATTAAATAAATATGATATGATGGAACATTTTGATTTTAATGAAAACAAAGTAGAAAAGGATACAAGAAGTATTAATAGTGATTGTAGTATATTTAAGGTTTCTAGTAGAACAGGAAGAGAAATTGATTTATTAGTTAAACAAATAGAAGAGAAAATGAAAAAGAAATAAATTGACAATAAATGGATAAAGAGGTAATATATATAATGTAAGTCACGAAGGCTTATATTCAGTAAAATAAACTTAATATAATATGATTTATAATAACCACGAAGGTTAACGATTAAAGTTCGTTATCTTTTTTTCGTGGTTTTTTTGTTTAATAATCAAAGGAGATAGTAATGGTTAAGGTTATATTAAAAAAAATTTTACAGTGTGTAATTGCAGTATTCTTATTATCAGTAGTTGTGTTTTATATGTCAAGATTATCTCCAGGAGATCCTCTTGAAGCTTACTATGGAAATGCTATTGAAAGAATGAATAATGAACAAAAAGAAAGTGCCATGGAGAAATTAGGTCTTAATTCCCCTATTCATATTCAGTATGGTAAGTGGATAAAAGGAATAACAAAAGGTGATTTTGGAATTTCATATAAATATAAAAGAGATGTAAAGGCAGTTATTGGAGATGTGTGTTTAAATACAATTATTTTAGGAGGAATTGCATATATTTCTACGTTTTTATTGGCATTATTTTTAGGGATATATTGCGCTTTACATGAAGATAAAATAATAGATAGGATAATAATTACTATTGGTAATATAACATCCTGTATACCGTCATTTTGGATATCATTAATACTTATTTTAATTTTTGGTGTAAACTTAGCTATTTTACCAACTAGCGGAGCATATTCAATTGGATTGTCAGAAAATATAGGTGATAGAATTATACATTTAATTTTACCATTAATAGTATTGATATTAGGGCATTTATGGTATTACGCTTATATGGTAAGAAACAAAATATTAGAGGAAATGAGAGAAGATTATGTATTACTTGCAAAAGTTAAAGGCTTAAATAAGAGGCAAATTATTTATAGGCATTGCTTAAGAAATATTGCACCATCTTTTATAACTATAATGGCTGTTTCTGTTCCACATATATTAGCAGGGACTTATGTTGTTGAAAAGGTATTTTCTTATCCGGGAATAGGGACTTTAATTTTTGAAAGTGCAAAATATCATGATTATAATATGCTTATGATATTAACTCTTATTACAGGAATATTAGTATTAGTTTCAAATATGGTAGCTCAAATAATCAACACTAATATAGATCCAAGAATGAAGTATGAGAGAGGTGAGATATTTGAACCTTGATATTAATAACTTTGAAATTGTTAAGGATAAGGAGAATTTTATAGAACATAAAGATATTAAAAAGAGTTTTAAGTTGCAAAAAAAATTCCCTATTATGTCTATAGTAGTATTGATAATAATAATTTTAGGATGTTTATTTTCAAATATTATAATGACTCATAATCCTAAATTTATGGATTTAACAAATTCAAATGTTTCACCAAATAGAATTTTTTATTTTGGTACTGATTCAATGGGAAGAGATATTTTTTCAGATATATGGTATGGTGGAAGAATTTCTTTATTTATAGGTATATTTTCAACAATAATATCAACGACTTTTGCAATTATATATGGAAGTATTAGTGGAATGGCACCAGAGTGGGTTGATGATTTAATGATGAAGGCAACTGAAATATTACTTAGCATACCATCAATATTAATAATAATTTTTGTTCAAGCAATCATAGGTGGAAGTAATGCAGTTTCAATATCAATAGTAATTGGTTTAGTAAGTTGGATGAGTATATCAAAGATAGTAAGAAGTGAAGTAAGACAAATAAGAAATAGTGAGTATATATTAGCTGCAAAAATAATGGGAGGAAAATTTTTTTATATAGTAAAACAACATTTAGTGCCTAATTTTATATCTTCAATAATGTTTATGGTAGTTAGCAATATAGGTTCTGCCATTGCAACAGAATCAACATTAAGCTTTTTAGGAATTGGATTGCCTATTGAGATAATATCTTGGGGAAGTATGCTTTCATTAGCTCAAGATGCATTACTATCTAATTATTGGTGGATAATTTTAATTCCAGGTTTATTCTTAGTAGTAACACTTGTTTCTATTGCTAACATAGGTAATTATTTAAGAAGAAAAAATATTAAAAAATATAATAATTTATAAAAATGGAGGGATATCATGAAATTTAAAGGGGTAAAAGCAATAATATTATCATTAGGATTAATATTGCTTGTTGGGTGTGGAACTAGCTCAAAGGTGCCAGAGAAAGCTAGTGAAAGTGATAATATTACGGCAGAAAAAAGTGATGAAAAAGTATTAGTTTATGGAAGTGGTGATTATACAAGTATCAATCCGGCATTATATGAGCATGGAGAAATAAACTCACTTTTATTTAATGGACTTACAGCACATGATAAAGATAATAATATAGAACCAGCACTTGCAGAACGTTGGGAATATGATAAAGAAAACTTAACTTATACATTTTATTTAAGAAAAGATGTAAAGTGGCATGATGGAGAACCTTTTACAGCAGAAGATGTTAAGTATACTTATGAAGTTATAAAAAATCCAGAGATAGGTTCAGAAATAGCAACAAATTATGAAGATATAAAAGACATAGAAGTAGTAGATGATTATGTAGTAAAAATTATTCTGAAAAATGAAAATGTTGCATTATTAGATTATTTAACTGTAGGTGTTATACCTAAACATATATTAGATGGTCAAGATATTACAACTAGCGAGTTTAATAGAAATCCAATAGGAACTGGTCCATATAAGTTAAGTGAATGGGATGAGGGGCAAAGCATTACACTTGTAAAAAATGAAGATTATTTTAGAAATAATCCTAAAATAGATAAAATAATATTTAAAATTGTTGGAGATTCAAAGGCAAGAGTAATACAACTTAAAAGTGGAGAATTAGATTTAGCTCAAGTTACTCCAAAAGATATAGAAACTTTTAAAAATAATGATAATTATGTAGTAGATATAATGAAGACTGCTGATTATAGAGGTATAATGTATAATTTTAACAATCCGCTTTTTGCAGAAAATAGAGAATTACCTAATGCATTAAGTTATGCAATTAATAGGCAGGCAATGGTAGATAGTATTTTATTAGGATATGGAAAAGTTGCTTATTCACCAATTCAAATGGGCGATTATAACAATACAGAGATTGAAAAGTTTGATTATAACCCAGATAAGACTAAAGAGTTATTAGAAGAGGCAGGTTGGGTCCTTGGTAGTGATGGTATATATGAAAAGAATGGTACAAAGTTAAGCTTTGAAATAGTTTGTACGGAGGGAGATCAGGTAAGAATTGATATGGCAAACTTTGCAGCACAAGAGCTTAAATCAGTTGGAGCAGATGTTAAGGTAGCTGTTAATTCTAAAATAGACTGGGAAAATCAAGATACATTTTTAATTGGATGGGGAAGTCCATTTGATCCTGATGACCATACTTATAAGGTTTTTTCTACTAATGGTGGTGCTAATTATAATGCATACTCTAATAGTAAAATAGATGAATTATTAATTAAAGCAAGAGAAACTGATGTGTATGAAGAAAGATTAAATTATTATAAAGAATTTCAACAGGAAATGACAAAGGATATGCCTTATACATTTTTTGCATATATAGATTCAATTTATGTAGCAAATAGTAATTTAAAGGGAATAACTACAGAGACAGTTCTTGGACATCATGGTGTAGGAATATTTTGGAATGTTGAAGAATGGGATTTAGAGTAGAGTTTAAAGGTAATATAGACACAATAATATTATTGCAGGAGAAAATTTGAAATGAATAAATTATTAGAAGTGAAGGATTTAGAGGTTAATTTTAAAACTGATTATGGTGAAGTAAAAGCTATAAGAAAAGTATCTTTCGATTTATATAATGGTGAAGTTTTAGCTATAGTAGGAGAATCGGGATGTGGTAAGTCTATGCTATGCAGAAGCATACTAAAATTATTACCTACAAATGGATATATAAAAGGTGGAGAAGTAAATTTAGCAGGAAAAAATTTAATTAATATCAAAGAAAAAGATATGACTAAGGTTAGGGGAAAAGATATTTCAATGATATTTCAAGACCCAATGACTTCATTAAATCCAACTATTTCTGTAGGTAAACAAATAGTAGAAGTTTTAAAAATTCATAGTAATATAGATAAAAATGAAGCAAAAAAGAGAGCTATAGAATTAATGGAGTTAGTTGGTATAGATAATGCAGAATATAGATATAATCAATATCCATATCATTTTTCAGGGGGAATGAGACAAAGAATTGTAATTGCTATAAGTTTAGCATGTAATCCAAAAGTATTAATAGCTGATGAACCTACAACAGCATTAGATGTTAGAGTGCAACGTCAAATTTTAGATTTATTAAAGTCAATTCAAAGAAAAACTAATATAGCAATAATTTTTATTACTCATGATTTTGGGGTTGTTTCAGAAATTGCTGATAGAATAGCTGTAATGTATGCTGGAAAAATAGTTGAAATAGGTAAAAAGGAAGAGATATTTTTAAATCCAATACATCCATATACAATAGGGCTTATGTCATGTTTACCAATATTAAATAATAATAAAGAATATTTAGAAACTATTGAAGGAATGCCACCTAATCTTTTAAATCCTCCTAAAGGAGATGCTTTTGCAATAAGAAATAAGAAGCCTTTAATTATAGATTTTTTAGAGGAACCACCAATGTTTAAAGTGAGTGAAAGCCATTATGCAGCAACATGGTTACTTCATCCAAAAGCAAGTAAAATTAGAGATGAAATTAAGATTAATGAGGAGCAGGCTAATTAGCAATGAATAAAGAGAAAATATTGGAGATAAAAAATCTTAAACAGTACTTTAGATTAAATAAGAATAAAGTAATAAAAGCTTTAGATGGTATTTCTTTAGATATACATGAAGGTGAAGTCTTAGGATTAGTTGGTGAATCAGGATCTGGTAAATCTACTTTGGGAAAAAGTATTGTTGGAATTAATAAAATTACAGATGGTGAAATTATTTATGATGGTGTTAATATAAGTAAAAATAATAAATTGAGAAGAAAGCTAATAAGTAATAGTGTACAATTTATATTTCAAGATTCAACCTCATCATTAAATTCAAGAATGACTATAGGAGATATAATTTCAGAACCCTTAAAAATAAAAAAAATGTGCAAAAACAAAAATGAACAAAATGAAAAAGTTTATGAAATTATGAAGTTAGTAGGGTTAAACAATGAATTTATAGATAAGTATCCATATGATTTTTCAGGAGGACAAAGACAAAGGGTAGCTATAGCAAGAGCACTTTCTGTTAATCCTAAATTTATTATTGCAGATGAGCCAATAGCTTCTCTTGATGTATCTATGCAAGCACAAATAATCAATTTATTTAAAATGTTAAAAAATAATGGAGATTTAACGTGCTTATTTATTTCACATGATTTATCAATGGTTAGATATATTAGCGATAGAATAGCAGTAATATATAAAGGGAAAATAGTAGAACTTGCAGAAACAGAAGAACTTTGTAATAATCCTATTCATCCTTATACAAAGTCATTATTAGAAGCAATTTTAGTACCAACTTTAAAATCTAATGATTTAGAAATGGCATCAGATTATAAGTATGAAGATGAAGAATATTTATCAGAAAAAATGAAATGGAAAGAAATTAAAAAAGGACATTTTGTTTATGGATTAGGTTAAAATGTAATAATATTATTTTGACTTCTCTATGACTATTTTAAATTAATAGTCATAGAGAAGTTTTTTGTTTTGCTTTAAAATAATTGAATACTCAAATAAATTTTAGCCAATACTATAATTAGTTTTTAAAAATTAAAACTAATTATAGTATTTTTGGATTTATTATATTAGATTTCAATATAATATAAGTTATGAAGTCTAATATTTATACTTTATATAATTTTAAAGTTATGTAAGTCACGAGGGCTTATATTTTAGTAATAAAATAATAAAATGTATTTATATTAACCACGAAGGTTAACGAAGAAAGTTTTTTCGTTATCTTTTTCGTGGTTTTTATTTTTTAATTATTTGGAGGAATATTTATGAAGTTAAAAGGATTAGTGGGTATTATCTTAATCATTATTTTAATATTGAGTATTGGCTGTAAAGGCGAAGAAAATGTAAAAAATGAAAATAAATTAGTATATGGAAGTAGTGATTATACAAGTATAAATCCAGCTTTGTATGAGCATGGAGAAATTAACTTATTATTGTTTAATGGATTAACAGCTCACGATAAAGATAATAATATAGTACCTTCTTTAGCAGAAAAATGGGAATATGATAAAGAAAATTTAACATATACATTTTACTTAAGGAATGATGTTAAATGGCATGATGGAAAAGCATTTACGGCAGAAGATGTGAAATTTACTTATGAGACTATATTAAATCCAGAAGTAGAATCAGAAATAGTTTCTAATTATATAGATATAGATAAAATTCAAGTAATTGATAACAATACTTTAAAAATTATTTTGAAAAATGAAAATGTTGCTCTATTAGATTACTTAACTGTAGGAATATTACCTAAGCATATTTGGGAAGATCAAGATATTACTACTTCTGAATTTAATAGAACCCCCATAGGTACTGGGCCATATAAATTTAGTAATTGGGATGAAGGTCAAAGTATAACACTTATAAAAAATGAGGAATATTTTAAAAGTGACCCTAAGATAGATAAAATAATTTTTAAGATAGTAGATGATACAAAAGCTAGAGTAGTTCAATTAAAAAGTGGAGAATTAGATTTAGCACAAGTTACACCAAAAGATATTGATATATTTAAAGGAAATAATGAGTTTGTAATAGATGTTATGAAGACTTCTGATTATCGAGGAATAATGTACAATTTTAATTATCCATTATTTAAGGAAAACAGAGAGTTACCAAATGCTTTAAGTTATTCAGTAAATAGAAAGGAAATAGTAGATAACATTTTATTAGGATATGGTGAAGTTGCATACTCACCACTACAAATGGGGAAATACAATAATTCAGATATAGAAAAATTTGAGTATAATCCTAATAAGACAAAAGAGTTATTAGAAAATGAAGGATGGCAAATTGGTAGTGATGGGATATATGAAAAAGGTGGAACAAAATTAAGTTTTGAATTAGTAGCTATGGAGGGGGATCAAGAAAGATTAGATATATCAAATTTTGTATCACAAGAGTTTGAAAAAATTGGAGCTGATGTGAGAGTTGTTGTAAATGCAAATATTGATTGGAAAAACCAAGCATCCTTTTTAGTAGGATGGGGAAGTCCCTTTGATCCTGATGATCACACATATAAAGTATTTACAACCAATGGTGGTGATAATTTTAATGCATATTCCAATAGCAAAATAGATGAATTACTTAATGAAGCAAGACATACAGATATATTTGAAGAAAGATTAAAATATTATAAAGAATTTCAAGAAGAAATGACAAAAGATATGCCATATACATTCTTAGCATATATAGATGCAATTTATATAGCTAAAAGCGATATAAAAGGAATAACAACAGAAACAATATTAGGTCATCATGGTGTAGGTATATTTTGGAATGTAGAAGAGTGGGAGTTATAATAAATTTTAAAATAAAAAAAGTTAAATGCAAAATTTAAAAATAAATTTATGAATATGTTATTAAATTTTCGTTCATATTATATTTGACATATGTAATAAAAAATGTATGTATTTTTATTTATATAAAAGGGAGGGAATAAATGTGAACAAAAGTTTGATAACAACTTTACTTATTAGTTCTTTGTTATTAGTAGGATGCGGCGATAATGCAACTAATAATATTGATAATAATACCGTTGACAATGTAACCAATAATAAACCGGATCAAAGTATTTCTGAAATTGTAGTTGTAGATACAACAGTATCATCAGCAGATGAAGCAATACAAATATTGAAAGATGGTAATGAAAGGTTTGTTACAGATACTTCAATATTAAGAAATGTAGGGCAGCAAAGAAGAGATGCATTGAAAGGTAGTCAAAGTCCTTATGCAGTAATTATATCTTGTTCTGATTCAAGAGTAACACCTACAACTGTTTTTAATGCTGGACTTGGTGAAATATTTGATGTTAGATTAGCTGGAAATGTAGTTGATGATGATGCGTTGGGTTCTATTGAATATGCAGTAAAAAAATTAAATACTCCTTTAGTTGTTGTTATGGGACATCAAAACTGTGGAGCTGTAACTGCAACATACAACGAAGTGGTTAAGGGTGAGAAAGTAACTGGAAATATGGAATCATTTGTTGAAAAAATAACACCTAGTATAAATAAAGATGGAACAGTAGATGATGCAATTCACGCAAACGTAGATGCTGTAGTTAAAGAAGTGTCAGAAGATGATGCAGTTAAGGATCTTATAAATCAAGGTAAAGTTAAGGTTATTGGAGCCTATTATGATTTGGGTGGAAAGGTAACTTTTAACGAATAAGAAAAAAGACTAACAAAAAAGAATAAAATATAAAAATGTAGGAAAAATAAGAAATATGTAATAAATTTTTATGTTTATTATAAGAAAAAAAGGAGGAATTTATTTTGCATTTAACAATTAGAGAACAAGAAAAACTGATGGTTGCTGTTGCAGCTGATGTAGCTCGTAAAAGAAAAGGCAAAGGACTAAAACTAAATTATCCTGAAGCTATGGCGATAATAACAGATGAAATGTTAGAGGGTGCTAGAGAAGGAAAAACAGTTGAATATTTGATGGAGTATGGAACAAAAATTTTATCTAAAGATGAAGTTATGGAAGGTGTTCCAGAAATGATTCATGCAGTTCAAGTTGAATGTACTTTCCCTGATGGAACTAAATTAGTAACAGTACATGAACCAATTAAATAAGGAGGGCTGAAGTATGGTACCAGGTGAATTAAAAATAAAAGAGGGAACAATTGAATATAACAAGGGGAAAGAAGCGATAAAGTTACAAGTTGTTAATACTGGGGATAGACCAGTACAAATAGGGTCACATTATCATTTTTATGAAGTAAATGATGCTTTAGATTTTGATAGAAATGCAGCTTGGGGAAAAAGATTAGATATCCCTTCAGGAACAGCTGTTAGATTTGAACCTGGAGATAAGAAGGAAGTAAACTTAATTAATATTGGTGGATATAGAAGAGTTTATGGAATTAGAAATATGTGTGATGGATTCTTAGATGGAATGTCAAAAGGGAGCGGTGAAAAGTAATGAGTTTTGAAATTGATAGACATAGATATGCGGAATTATTCGGACCAACAGAAGGGGATAGTATCAGACTTGCAGATACTGATCTTTTCATAAAAATTGAAAAAGATTATACAGGTTATGGAAACGAATGTAAGTTTGGTGGAGGTAAAACTCTTAGAGATGGTATGGGACAAAATGCCACTCAAACTAGTAAAAATCCAGAAGTTGCTGACTTGATTATAACAGGTGCAACTATAGTAGATTACACTGGAATATATAAAGCAGATGTAGGTATTAAAGATGGTAAAATTCTCGCTATAGGTAAAGGCGGTAACCCTGACACAATGGATAATGTTGACTTTGTAGTAGGGGTTGGAACTGAAGCGTTAGCAGGTGAAGGAAGAATTTTAACAGCAGGTGGAATAGATACCCATGTTCACTATATTCATCCAGAATGTGCTCAAGTTGCATTAGAAAATGGTATTACTACATTAGTAGGCGGAGGAACAGGTCCAATTGATGGTACAAATGCTGTTACTTCTACTCCTGGTCCATGGAATATAGGAAAAATGCTACAATCAGCAGATGGATGGCCAGTAAATGTGGGTATTTTAGGGAAAGGTAGTGGGGCTAATATTGATGTTAATGCTGAACAAATAGAAGCTGGTGCAATTGGGCTTAAAGTTCATGAAGACTGGGGTGCAACAAGATCAGCTATAAATTATGCATTAGAAACAGCTGAAAAATATGATACTCAAGTTGCTTTACATAGTGATACTTTAAATGAAGGTGGATTTGTAGAACATACTATTCAAGCAATTGCTGGTAGAGTAATTCATACATATCATACTGAAGGTGCAGGAGGCGGTCACGCACCAGACTTAATGAAAGTAGCATCACAAATAAATATTTTGCCTGCATCAACAAATCCGACAAAACCTTATACTATTAACACAATAGCAGAACATTTAGATATGCTTATGGTTTGCCATCATTTAGATGCAAAAGTACCAGAAGATATAGCTTTTGCTGATTCAAGAATTAGACATCAAACAATAGCAGCTGAAGATATATTCCAAGATATGGGTATTTTTAGTATTATGAGTTCTGATACATTAGCAATGGGAAGAATTGGAGAAGTTGTAACAAGAACTTGGCAAACAGCCTCAAAAATGAAGAAACAAAGAGGAACATTCCCAGATGATAGTGAATATAGCGATAATAATAGAGTTAGAAGATATATTGCTAAATATACAATAAATCCTGCAATTGCGCAAGGTATGTCTAAATATATAGGTTCAGTAGAAGTTGGAAAACTTGCCGATTTAGTACTTTGGGAACCACCATATTTTGGAGTTAAACCACATTTAATTCTTAAAGGTGGAATGGCAATTAGAGGAATAATTGGTGATGCTAATGCGTCTATCCCAACATGTCAACCAGTAATATATAGAGATTGTTATGGAGCATTTGGAAAGGCACAAGAAACAACATGCATAACTTTCGTTTCTAAATATGCTTATGAAAATGGAGTGAAAGAAAAGTTAGGGTTAGAAAAGACAGTATTACCAGTAAGTGGAATTAGGAATTTAACTAAGAAAGATATGAAGCTTAATGATGCTACTCCAGAAATCAGAGTAGATCCACAAACTTATGATGTTACAGTTGATGGAGAATTAGTAACTTGTGAACCAGCAAGTGAATTACCATTAGCACAAAGATATTTCTTATTCTAATAATAAGGAGAGGTTTATATGATTTTTAATCAAATACTAGGAAATATAGATAATATAAAAGATTTAAACAATTTACATATTGAAAAAATATATATAAATAGTGAAGATGCATTAAAAAGGATAATGAGAGTTAATTCAGATCATAACCATGAATATGGAATAGCATTATCTGAAAATATTGAATTAAAAGACGGAGACATACTTTATCATGATGATAAGAATATGATAATAGTTAAAATTAAAGGTGATGATGTCCTAGTTATAAGACCAAGCAATATTACAGAAATGGGTATTATTGCTCATAGTCTTGGAAATAGACACTTACAAGCACAATTTGAAGATGGAAAGATGATAATTCAATATGATGCATTAGTAGAAGGTGAATTAAAGCGAGATAAAATAAATTATTCTAGAGAAAATTTAAAACTTAAAAAAGCTTTTAGGCACGTGGAATTTGGGCACACTCATACACATGCCAATTAATAATAATATTACAGATGTTTTAAAGGTTATTCAAATATGTGATTCAAATTTTCCAGTTGGTTCATTTAATCATTCATATGGTATGGAGACGTATTTAAGATTAAAAAAGATTTATAATACAGAAACTTTTAGAGAATGGTTAAAAGTTTATTTAAATGAACAATTTATTTTTAGTGATGGGTTGGCAATAAAAATGTTATATGAATATTTAGATAATGATGATATAGAAGGTATATGGAATCTAGATAATCGTATTACTGTTCAAACTGTAGCTATAGAAAGTAGAAATGGTGGGAAATTAGTTGCAAGTAGAATGGTTAAACTATTCTTGGATTTATATGATTTTGATTTGTTAAAAGAATATAATAGAAAAATGACTAATAAAGAAGCCTTTGGACATCCGGCAATTGTATTTGGAATGTTAATGTATTCTCTAGGTTTTAATTTAAAGGAAGCTATAATTTATCATATGTATAGTACAGTTTCTACACTTATTAGTAATGCTGTCAGAACTATTCCTTTAGGGCAAAAAGATGGTCAGTTATTACTAAAAGAGTTTAGTGAAAAATTTGAAAATCTATATAAGATTATTATGAATTTAGATGAGGATTATTTTGGAGCTAATAGTCCAGGATTAGAATTGTCTCAAATTAAACATGAAATTATGGAGTTTAGATTGTTTATGTCTTAACTAGCTTAAAATTTGTAAAATATTTTTGCAATAAGCTTTATATTGAATTATGAATGAGTTTCTCATTCATAATTCAAATAAATAAAATTTTGAAAGGGTGTTGTATATGAAACCAGTAGTTATAGGGGTAGGAGGACCGGTAGGTAGTGGTAAAACATTACTTATAGAAAGATTAACAAGAGTAATGAATAGTGAATATAAATGTGCTGTTATAACTAATGATATTTATACTAAAGAAGATGCTAAATTTATGGTTAAAAACTCTGTTTTAAGCGAAGATCATGTTATTGGAGTTGAAACAGGAGGATGTCCACACACTGCAATAAGAGAAGATGCATCAATGAATTTTGAAGCATTAGAAGAATTGAAAAGAAGATTTAATGACTTAGATATTATTTTCTTAGAAAGTGGTGGAGATAATTTAGCTGCAACATTTAGCCCGGATTTGGTAGATTTTTCAGTATATATTATTGATGTTGCACAAGGAGAAAAAATCCCTAGAAAAGCAGGTCAAGGTATGATAAAGAGTGATTTATTTATTATAAATAAAATTGATTTAGCACCATATGTTGGAGCAAATTTAGAAATTATGAGACAAGATACATTAGCTTTTAGAGATGAGAATAGTTTTATTTTTACTAACCTTAAGACTGATGAAGGAATTCAAAGTGTAATTAGTTGGATTAAGAAAAATTGCTTATTAGAAGGAATTTCATAGGATGTTTAAGGAAGCTAAAATTAAAAGTGAATATTCTGGATTAATAGATTTAGTATTAGAAAAGAAAGATAATAAAACAATTGCAACTAAAAAGTTTTATGAAGGATTAGTAAAGGTATCTCCAACTATCAAAATGGATAGAGAAAATATACCTACATTTTATTTATTACAACTTGGTGGAGGATATATTGAAGGAGAAAAATATAAGAATATATTTAAATTAAAAGATGATGCAAGAGCTATTATAACAACTCAAGCAGCAGCAAAGGTATATAAGTGTTTAAATAATATTAAGACACAACAAGAAACAGAAATAGAGTTAGGGAAAAATAGTATCTTAGAATATATAACTGATAATGTTATTTTATATAAAGATGCTATATATAAGCAGGTTAATAATATATATTTAGATGAAACTTCAACATTAATTTATAGTGATGGAATTACGGCCGGATGGTCTCCGGAAGGGGAAAATTTTAAGTATAATAGTGTACAGTTAAAAAGCAATGTATTTGTAAATAATAAGTTGGTATTATTAGATAATTTAATTGTTAATCCTAATAATAATGATGTAACAAAGTTAGGTTTTTTTGAGGAATATCTAAACTTTGGAACATTATTAGTTATTAATAATAATGTGGATGATAAAGTAATAGAAGAATTAAGAGGAATAATTAGAAAATTAAATCTACCTGTAGATTTTGGAATATCAAAATTAGAGGTTAATGGATTTGTTCTCAGAGTATTAGGAAATTTGACACAACATATAGAGCAAGTAATAGGGGCTTGTCATAATTATATTAGAAAAAACTTTTTAGGATCTAAAGATTTAATTATAAGAAAGTACTAAAAATTTTAGTTAAGAGTCAATCAAATGAAAAATTAAGGGAGTGATTCTATGATTATTCATGGTGACGTAGCCTTTATGATATTAGCTACAACACTTGTTTTAATTATGACACCAGGGTTAGCATTTTTTTATGGTGGTTTAGTTGAACGAAAAAATGCCCTAACTATAATGTTTCAAGTATTTATTGCGATAGGTATAGTAGCTTTATTATGGATATTTGGAGGATTTAGTCTAGTATTTGGTGATGATATTGGTGGAGTTATAGGAAATCCATTTCAATTTTTTGCATTTAATGATGTAACATTCACAGTAGATTTAAGGTATAGCGAAACAATACCATTTATATTATTTTTTATGTATCAAATGATGTTTGCAATTATTACAGCACCTTTAATGACAGGTGCATTTGCAAATAGATTAACAGTTGGTGGATGGATTAAAATTTTGATACTATGGATGATTTTAATATATTTCCCAGTTGCACATTGGGTTTGGGGTGGTGGATTCCTAAGTAAATTAGGATTTGTTGATTTCGCTGGTGGAGCTGTAATACATATAACATCTGGATTTGGATGTCTGGGTGGTATTTATGTTCTTGGAGAAAGAAAAGTTAAAAATGAAAAAGGACCTTTCAATTTAGGATTAGTTGCAATAGGGGCAGGTTTATTACTATTTGGATGGTTTGGATTTAATGCAGGTGGAACAATAGCTGCAGCAGATATAGCAGCAATCGTTTTTACAAATACAGGTGTAGCTTCAGCATCAGGAATGATAGTATGGTTAATTTTACATGTAATGCATGCTAAGAGAGCATCATTTCTTGAAGCAATAATTGGAGCGGTGGCAGGTCTTGCAACAGTAACACCTGCATCAGGATATATTACTCCTTTAAGTGCGTTAATTATAGGTGCACTAGGTGCATTAGTATGTTTCTTCTGTGTTGAGTTTGAAAGAAAAATGTGGGATGATGCATTAGATGTTTGGGGAGTACATGGAATGGGCGGATTATTAGGTATTTTATTAATTGGAATTTTTGCAGATCCACGTGTAAATGGAGTTAGTGCAGGATTACACCAATTTTTAATTCAAGCTTTAGGAGCTGCAATAATAGGAGTTTATTCTATTTTAGTAACATTTATAATATTCAAAGTGGTAGATATGATTAAATCAATTAAAGTAAGTGAAGAAGTTCAAAGAAAAGGATTAGATAAAGAATTCTTTGGGGAAAGCTATGAAACTAAAGTGGATTAATAGAATATTTTAGAGAAAACACAAAGGAGGAGAAATATGTTAGGAGTAGTTTTAATCTATGTTGGAGTAGTTCTTATTTTAAATGGAATAGGAAGACTTTGTGATGTAGATGCAAAATCAAGTGCTGTATTTAATGTATTTACTGGTATGTTGTCCTTTATTTTGAACATAGTAGCAGTAATACAAGGTAATTATTTTGCTGCAGGAACAGGATTATTATTTGGATTTACTTATTTATATATTGCAGCAAGAAGTATTTTTAATTTAGATGGAAGGTTATATGGATGGTATTGCTTATTTGTTGCAATAAATACTATACCTTTAGCATTTATCGATGGTAGTACTTTAAAATTTATAGATTTTACAGTTGGAAATATATATTGGATTTTTATATGGTTATTATGGGGCTTATTATGGTTAACTGGATTTATAGAACTTGTAATGAAAAAGGATTTAGGAAAGTTTGTAGGATATCTTTCAGTATTTGATGGAATATTCACTGCTTGGATTCCAGGATTTTTATTACTAATAAATATGTATCCTAAATAAAAAATATAAGAGGCTAAATACTTAAGTATTGGCCTCTTAATTAATTAAAATAAATGGAGGAATAATGAGAAAAAAATTTTTTATATCTTTAATATTTATATTAATTATATTCAATTTAATTACATCAATATCTATAAAAGCTTATAAATTAGATGAAAAAGGTGAGGGGTTTAAGGTATGTATAGACCCAGGGCATCAAGGGAAGGGAGATAGCAAAGTGGAACCTGTTGCACCAGGTTCTAGTAATAAAAAACCAAGAGTATCATCAGGAACAGCTGGAGTTGCAACAAAAAGGGCAGAACATGTTGTGAATTTAGAAGCATCAATGATATTAAAGGATTTATTAACTCAAAAAAACTATAATGTGATTATGACCAGAGAAACTGAAGATGTTAATATTAGTAATGCAGAGAGGGCTGAAATTGCTAATAATGCAAATGCGAATATTACAATTAGAATTCATTGTGATAGCGTTAATGATGGTGGGAAAACTGGAGCTACAATTTTAGTGCCATCAAAAGATGGTCAGCATACTAAAAATATTTATTGTGAAAGCAATAGATATGCTGAAATTTTAAAGCAAAAATTACAAGATAATAATGTTAAGGTTAATGGAATATTTGAAAGAAGTGATATAACAGGATTTAATTGGTCGAGAGTACCGGTAGTTATATTAGAAATGGGATTTATGAGTAATTATAACGAAGATAAGATGTTATCAGATCCATCATATCAAAAACTTTTAATGGAATGTGTTTCACAATCTATAGATAAATATTGTGAAGAACTTTCAAAACTTGATTAAATATAAAGCTACATAGTTTTTGTAGCTTTATATTTAAATTTTAGGGGGAGGGAGATGGGGAAATAGTAATAAAAATATAAATTATGGATAAAATAATGTTATAAATCATAATCATAAATATATAAAAAGAAGTTTTATATATACAAATGTACAAGCTAAAAGAAACAATAATCTATAGTGTTGGGAGGTGTAGTCTTGAAAAAGTATGATTTAATTTATTATTGGCAAAATTATTTAATGAATCAAGATAATGTGGATATTAAACCTAATGCATATGTATTAAAGTTTTCTTTAATAAACTCTTATAGTAGAGATTTCTTTTGTAACTGGTATTCATTTAAATCAACACAAGAGCTTATTGGATTTATTAAGTTTGTTGTAATACCATCAACTTATATAACTAAAGCCTTTGGAAGAGCAGAAGATACCATATTTTTAGATGCATTAGACGATTATGAGACTATAGATCTTATTGAAGAAACTGATAATAATGAAAAGTATGATATTTTAAGAGAGATAAGACATGATTATGAAATAGTAAATAATTTAAGAAATAATTTTACTTTAGATAAATTGAAAAAATTTGTTAATATAACAAATTCAAGAGGTAATAAAACATTTGGAATATTTAGTAAGTTAGAGTTCTTTAGGACTGTAAATGATATAGGAAAGGAACTTGTACGGGAATTTGAGGATGATAATATGCTTGATGAATTAGAAAATCATATGGATTTAAATAAAAATCAAATATTAGCATTATTTGAAGGTATAGATAAAAACCCATTTATGCTCAAAAGATTAGGAACCTATTTAAGTAATACATTATCATTTTAAAACAACATAAATTTACAGAAAATAAATCTTGATAAAAATTTCTTATAGTAAATAAGAAAAGTTAAATCAAGTTTTATTTTTTTTATTTAAAAAGAATTAAAAGATTTAAAATTATATATTAGGAAATAATTAAGTTATAAATAAATATTATGGTAATTTCACACGAAGTATTAACAAGAATAAAATTAGATGGTATATTAATAGATGTCGAATTATAAGAAAAAGTATTTTAAATAGATGCGAAAAGAAAATGATGAAAGATGTGATTAAATGAATAATAAATTTTTACCTATAAGTAAGGCTGATATGGAGGAAAGAGGTTGGGAACAATGTGACTTCATAATTGTAACAGGAGATGCATATGTTGACCATCATAGTTTTGGTACTGCAGTTATTTCTAGAGTATTGGAACATGCAGGATATAAGGTAGGTATTATAGCTCAACCTGATTGGCATAATACAGATGATTTTATGAAGCTTGGAAGACCTAGACTTGCATTTTTAGTTAATGCGGGAAATATGGATTCTATGGTTAATCATTATACTGTAAGTAAGAGAGTAAGAGAAAAAGATTTATATTCTCCAGGTGGGAAAATGGGTCTTAGACCTGATAGAGCAACTATAGTTTACTGTAATAAGATTAGAGAAGCATATAAAAATATAAATATTTGCATTGGTGGAGTAGAAGCA
Source organism: Clostridium sp. D53t1_180928_C8 (assembly GCF_015667795.1). Classification (GTDB taxonomy): domain Bacteria; phylum Bacillota; class Clostridia; order Clostridiales; family Clostridiaceae; genus Clostridium. The sequence continues at coordinate 10,577 of NZ_JADPEL010000039.1, read as the reverse complement.
AGCCTTAGAAGATTTGCTCATTATGATTATTGGGCTGATAAAGTTAGAAAGTCAATATTAACAGATAGTGGAGCTGATCTTTTAATATATGGAATGAGTGAGAAGCAAATTGTAGAGGTTGCTAATTATTTAAATGAAGGATTTGATGCAAAGTACATAAGACATATACCAGGAACATGTTATTTAGCTGATAGCTTAGATGAAATATATGAAGATCATATTGTAATTCCTTCATATAAAGAAGTTTCTAGTGACAAAATTAAGTATTGCGAAGCTTTTAAGGTTACATATCAAGAACAAGATCCTATGAGAGGAAGAACCATAGTTCAAGATCAAGGTGATAAATTCCTAGTAGTAAATAAACCAGAAGTTATTTTAAATAGAGAAGAATTAGACGCTGTTTATGATTTACCATTTACAAAAGAGTATCATCCTATTTACGAACCAATGGGAGGAATTCCAGCATTAGAAGAGGTTAAGTTTAGTATAGTAGGATCAAGAGGATGCTTTGGAAATTGTTCATTCTGTGCAATAACATTCCATCAAGGAAGAGCTGTTCAAAGTAGAAGTAAAGAATCAATAGTAAAAGAAGCAAAAGAAATGACAGAGATGAAGGATTTCAAAGGATATATTCATGATGTTGGTGGACCTACAGCAAACTTTAGAAAACCAGCATGTAAGCACCAATTAACTATAGGTGCATGTAAAACTAAACAATGTTTAAGTCCAGGCGTATGTAAGAATATGGAGGTAGATCATAAAGAATTTATAGACGTACTAAGAAGTGTAAGAAGTTTACCTAAAATAAAAAAGGTGTTTGTACGTTCAGGAATAAGATATGATTACGTAATGGCTGATAAGGATGATACATTTTTTAAAGAGTTAGTTGAACATCATGTAAGTGGTCAATTAAAAGTTGCACCAGAGCATGTATCTGAAGAAGTATTAAAACATATGGGAAAACCGGCAGGAAAGACTTATGAGCAATTTAGACAAAAGTTCTTTAAATTAACTGAAAAAGCTGGGAAGAAGCAATATATTATTCCATACTTAATGTCAAGCCATCCAGGAAGTACATTAAAGGAAGCAATAGAACTTGCAGAATATTTAAGAGATATAAAATATCAACCAGAACAAGTACAAGATTTTTATCCAACACCAGGAACTTTATCAACTACAATTTTCTATACTGGTTTAGATCCTATAACAATGAAGCCTGTATATGTTCCTAAGACTAAGGAAGAAAAAGCTATGCAAAGAGCACTTTTACAGTTTAGCAATCCAAAAAATTATAATATAGTTTATGATGCGTTAATGAAGGCTGGAAGAGAAGATTTAATAGGTAATGGACCTAAGTGTTTAATAAAATCTAAGGAGCAAAGATATAAAGAATCACATGGATTAGTTAGACCAAAATCTAAGGGGAATTCAAAAGGTAAAAATTCTTCAAGAAAGAATGGAAAGCAAAGTAGTAAAAACTCTTCAAATAAAGAAAGAAGCAATAATTTTAAACAAAATAAAGATTCCAGAAATACTAAAAACAATAGAAGTTCTAAAGGGAAGAAGAGTAGAACACGTTAATAAATAATGCAAAAAAAGGTATAGTAAATATTTTTTACTATACCTTTTTATAAATAAATATTTAAAATATTTAAGTAAGGGAGCATTTTTTACAAATATTAATGGTATTACCCTCTTCATCTTTTTTAGTCCAAACTAATTTTACTCTTTTTCTACCACATATAGGACAAGTTCCTCTCCAGTTAGGAAGTGTTTTAATGTATTTTCCACGTTTCTGTTTACTCATTTTTCATCTCTCCTTTCATTATGTTAAATTATATTAATAAAAAAAATTTTTTATTACTAAAAATAAAATTAATTTAATGTAAGTTTTTGAAATTAATAACTCGAATAAGTTTTATAAAAAGCCATAAAATAATAGTATCAAAAGATAAAAGGAGGTTGTAACAATGAAGAAGTTAGATACACTTTTAAGCCGAGACGTGGCAAAAAGAATGATTATTGACGGTGAGCCTTGGGATAAAATAATAGATACAACACATTTAAGATTAAAAGATTTAAAACGTATACAAAGAGATGAAATAGATCCTAAATTTTAATTAACTTTATAGATTGTGTAAGGAGAAGCTATGAAAAATAAAAGAGAATATACTAAGGAAAATTACTTAAAGAATGGAGTAAAATCTCAAAATAATAATCCTAAAAACCAATATATTACTACAATAGAAGAGCCTGCACTAAATGAAAGTGGTATTGAAGCTAAGAAAAAGGGATTTTAATTATATAAATTACAATAAAGTTTATAAGCAATATAAAATATATTATTTTTATGATAATGGTATATTTTGTATTGCTTTTTAATATTTTAAAAACAAAGGTCTATTTAAATTTTATTTATTAAATTAATGTCATAATATCAAGAATATTGATTATTATTTAAATTCTATTATGTAAATAGAATGATTATAATAAAGTATAAAAATTATTTTAAAAGAGGGGGAGAGAAATTATGAACTTAATAGTTTTTGCACCAGTAGGCGCCAGTTTGGCATTAATTTTTGCTGCATTTTATACTTATACAATATTTAAAGTTGATGAAGGTACAGATAGGATGAAGTACATTGCAAGTAGCATAAGAAAAGGAGCAAATGCATTTTTAAAGCGTCAATATAAAGGTGTTGGAATATTTTTTGCAATTATGTTTATTATTTTATTTATATTAGCTCAATTTAAATTTGTGAGTATTTTTATGCCATTTGCATTTTTAACTGGAGGTATTTTTTCAGGATTAAGTGGATATTTAGGAATGAAAATTGCTACCAACTCTAATAGTAGAACTGCAAATGCATGTACTAAAAGCTTAAATAGTGGATTAAGAGTAGCATTTTCAAGCGGAGCAGTAATGGGATTAATTGTTGTTGGATTAGCATTAACTGATTTAAGTATTTGGTATTTTATTTTAAATTGGTATTATGGCTCAATTCCAGTAGATCAAAGAATAACTATAATAACAACAACAATGTTAACGTTTAGCATGGGTGCATCATCAATGGCTCTTTTTGCAAGAGTTGGTGGTGGTATATTTACAAAAGCAGCTGATGTAGGTGCTGATTTAGTTGGAAAAGTTGAAATTGGTATTCCGGAAGATGATCCAAGAAATCCAGCTGTTATAGCAGATAATGTAGGTGATAACGTAGGTGATGTAGCCGGCATGGGAGCAGACCTTTATGAGTCATATGTGGGGTCAATCTTATCATCTTGTGCATTAGCTGTAGCAGCAGGTTTGTCAGTAAATGGTGCTGCAATTCCTATAGTGATTGCTTCTATTGGAGTAATGGCTTCAATAGTTGGTAGTTTTTTTGTTAAGTCTAAAGAAGATGTATCACAAAAAGCATTGTTAAGTGCATTAAGAAGAGGAACATATTTTTCTGCAATAGTTATTGCTATAGCATCTTACTTTATAGTAAATAACATTTTAGGAAGAGAAAATATTGGTGTTTATTTCTCTATTTTATGTGGTCTTATTGCAGGATTATTAATTGGGTTCTTTACTGAATATTACACTAGCGATAATTATAGCCCTACAAAGAGTATTGCAGAGTCATCAAAAACAGGACCTGCAACTGTAATAATAACTGGTTTATCAGTAGGTATGAAGTCTACTGCAGCGCCTGTTATTATTATAGGGTGTTCTATCTTAATTAGTTTTGTTGCATCAGGGGGATTTAATAATTTTAATATGGGGCTTTTTGGAATAGCAATATCATCAGTAGGAATGTTATCTACTTTAGGAATAACTTTAGCTACTGACGCTTATGGTCCAGTTGCAGATAATGCAGGTGGTATAGCAGAGATGGCTGGATTACCTTCAGAAGTAAGAGATAGAACAGATGCATTAGACTCTTTAGGAAATACAACAGCAGCAACAGGGAAGGGATTTGCAATTGGATCAGCTGCATTAACAGCATTAGCATTTATAGCAGCATATAAAAATTCAATTGAACAAATGGCTACAACTAATAATTTAGCATTTGAATTTGATTTATCAATATTAAATCCTCAAGTTTTAATTGGGGCATTTATTGGTGCAATGGTTACTTTCGCATTTTCATCTTGTACTATGAGTGCCGTTGGAAGGGCTGCAAGTAAAATAGTTGTAGAAGTAAGAAGACAGTTTAAAGAAATAAAAGGATTAATGGAAGGAAAAACAGAACCAGATTATGCTTCTTGCGTTGATATTTGTACAAAATCATCTCAAAAAGAACTTCTTGTAATTGCTGCAATAGCAATCATAAGTCCATTAGCAGTTGGTATAATTTTAGGACCTAATGGTGTTGCAGGACTATTAGCTGGAGCAACTATTTGTGGATTTGTTTTAGCCGTTATGATGTCTAATTCAGGGGGCGCTTGGGATAATGCCAAAAAGCATATAGAAGCTGGTAATTTTGGAGGTAAGGGTTCAGAATGTCATAAGGGTGCAGTTGTTGGAGATACAGTTGGAGATCCATTTAAAGATACTTCAGGACCAGCTATTAATATATTAATTAAATTAATGTCTATAGTTTCTATTGTATTTGGCATGGTAATTTTAAGTTTCCATATATTCTAAAATATTAAAAAAAGCGAAGAGTTTCTTCGCTTTTTTTTAATAGTGAACATCAATAAAATGGAATTTAATATTACTATTGCTCCATCCTAAATCATAAGGTACTAGCATTCTATCGGTATTATGACAAGTTACTAATGGATAACCTTTAGAATCTAATCCAGTAACAGTAGAAACATGAGTTATTCTTCCTTTCTTTTCATAAGCAACAATATCTCCAGGTCTAAGATTAAAAGAATCTTTATATGTATCGCAATAGTATCCTTTTGCAATGTATGAGCCACGACCACTATTTATTAAATAGTTTTTAAAGCCTTGGGCATTAACCCATGCCTTTGTAGCACTTTTATTACAGTAATTCCATATATCATTTTTTTTAAATCCGCCACCTTCAAACATAATTTGAGAAGCAAAATTAGCACAATCTCCACCATCAGGATTAAAATTTTTATATTCTTTATTATATTTAAATAAATGTTCCTCATTATCACTAATACCACAGTATTCATGTGCGTAGTCAATAGCTTTTTGAGTTCTTTCATCTATTGTAAAATCTGGTTTTTGGTGAGATAAAATAGTAGTTTTAATTTCAGAACAATTTATATTGTCAAGTTCTAATGAATCAGCTAATGGATCAGTATACCATTCTTTTATAATTATATATTTATCATTATCTTTTTTTAAATTTATATAATGACATGTTCCGAGTTTAAAATAGTTTTCAATATTAGGTTGATCCTCGTAGCTGTAAGAAAACTTTGTACACGCATAACAAATAACATTGTATGTATCCTTTTCTATTTCCTTAACTTTTGAAACTTTAATTATTGAATTTATCTTTGTAAATGAAACACATTGTTTCTCACACCAGTTAGTAAAATATTTAGTTTTAGTAACTTCATTTTCATAAGCCCATTTTCCAACTTTTTTATCTAAATCATAAAATTCTTTTAAACCTTCACAATCTCTAGTTAATATAGCTGAATTTCTATTTAAAAAGATGTTTTCTATTAAAGGTTGAAATTGTTGTTTTAATTCATCATTACCATCATTTTCACTAGAAAAATTAGTTGATTCTTGCTGAAATGTATAAATACTATTTTCAGAAGAGTCTAATGCTTTTACAGTTAGACAGCTTAAATTTGATAAAATTAAAATAAATGAAGTTATCTTATATAAAAATTTATTTCTTTTTAGTAATAAGTTATTCATTTTAGTTACTCCTTATTTTTCTTTTGTTATTTCAGAAAATTAATATATAAATAAGTCTTATTATAGTTTGTGCTATCAGTTCAAATTTTATATAAATAATTATAAAAATTATCAAATAGCAAATTAAATTCATAATATAACCATATAATATTGAAAAATGGGGATTATATGTCAGAAAAAGAATTAAGAGATATTTATGATAATGGATTTACTTTAGAGTTTAATAATGATAGTAAAATTGTATTAATTTCAGATGTTCATAGAGGCGATGGAACATATGCAGATTCTCTTTTGCCAAATAGAAATATATATATAACAGCATTAAAATATTATTTGAAAAATAATTATACTTATATAGAAGTTGGTGATGGAGATGAATTATGGAAAAATAAGAATTTTAATGAAATAGCCTATTTTTATGATGATATATATAAATTATTTAATAAATTTAAGAGTAAAAATAATATTTACTGTATTTATGGTAATCATGATTTCATTAAAAAACAAAAAAATTTCATTAAAAAACAAGAAAAAGCTTTAAGAAAAATAGGTGCTAATTATGGTGAAGAGTTTATTAAATTTATAAATAACAATGAATATTATGCAGGAATAAATTTATTATACAAGCCGCTTCAAGAAAAGATAGTAGTAACTCATGGACATCAAATAGATTTTTGTAATAATGAAATATGGAAGGTAAATGAGTTTTTAGTTAGATATATATGGAGATTTTTAAATGGTGTAGCTGGATTTAAAGATCCAACAAGATCAGCAAAAAGTAAAACTAAAAGAAGTAGAGTAGATATAAAATTACAAAATTGGGCTAGAGATAATTGTACAATGATTATTTGTGGTCATACACATAATAGCAGGTTTCCAGATTTATACGATCCACCATATTTTAATAATGGATGTTGTGTTTATCCCGTTTCAATTACTGCTATTGAAATAGAAAAAGGAAAAATAGAATTAGTAAAGTGGATAATAGATGCACAAGATACAGGCTCTCTTTGGGTAACTAGAAAAATTATTGCAGGTCCTGCAGATATTTCAGCATATTTACAATATGCTAAAGAGGAAAGATTAAGAAGAAATAAATAATATATTATTTTGATATAAATGTAAATTTAAATTATAATATAAATAAAACTAGAGAGGAGAAAATAATGAGCAATTTAACAGGGAAAGTTGCACTTGTTACTGGTGCATCACGTGGAATTGGAAAAGCAATAGCAAAAGAGCTAGCGAAAAATGGAGCTAGTGTTATTATAAATTATTCTAGAGATTATGAAGGTGCTAATTCGACCTTAAAAGAAATAAAGGAATTAGGTGGTTACGCTAAAATAATAAAAAAAAATATATCTATAAAAATGGAATGTAAGGAACTTATAAAAGAGGTTGTTGATACATTTGGAAAAATTGATATTTTAATTAACAATGCAGCAAAATCAGAAATTGGATTATTTATAGATGTTGATGATGACAATTTTGATATGTTGATAAATACTAATCTTCTAGCACCTATGTATTTATCAAAATATGCATTAAATTATATGATATCAAAGGGGTATGGTAATATAATTAATATTTCATCTATTTGGGGTGAGGCAGGTGCATCTTGTGAAGTTGTATATTCAACTACAAAGGGTGGATTGAATTTATTTACTAAATCATTATCTAAGGAAGTCGCACCTTTTGGAATAAGAGTAAATTCAATAGCACCAGGTGTTATAAATACAGAAATGAATAATTTTTTAAGTGAAGAAGAAAAAAATCAATTAATAGATGAAATTCCAATGAGTAGATTTGGAGAGGTAAGTGAAATTGCAAAAGCAGTTCTATTTTTATGTAATGATGATTGTAAATATCTAACAGGACAAATTATTAGAGTTGATGGCGGATTTCTATAATATGTAAAGCTATAATAAAAGTGGTGATTAATGTGATAAAGATAAAAATAGATAAAAATAGATCTAATGAACCAGTATTTAAACTTGGATTTAAAGAATTAGATGAAAAAGAAAGTAGATTTTTAAAAAGAGCTTTAATAGATGGAAAGGAAATAAAGGGCACATATAAATATGAAATTCCATTAAAATATTTTATTCCAATAATTAAAAATCTAGATAAAAATAATATAAAAATAGATAGATATAGTAAATTAGCATATTTAGAGTTTTCAGATGATTTTGATGAAAATTATTACTATATTTTAGAGGCAAACGCAAAGTTTATGAAAAAGTGGAGAGAAGAAGGATGTCCTAATATTTTTAAGGTAGAAGTTGATAAAGAAACATTAGAAGTGAAAAAAGAAATAGTATTTAAAAAGATAGATCGAGTTTACATTTAAATAAAAGAAGAAGTAGCTTTAAAGAGAAAAGAGAATAAGTAAGAGAGAAGAGAGAAGGAATAATTCAGTTGAGATGAATTTAAAATATATGTTTTAACCTTAACTTTTCTCTCTTTATTCTTACTTAATTTGTAATTTTATTCAAAATCTTCGGTTATTATTAGGTCTTGTTTTTTTAGTGTGAATTTAAATATAACGCTATTTTGACCATTATTTATTGAAAAATCACTGTTATGAAGAGTTAAAATTCTTTTAACTGTAGCTAAACCAAGACCGTAGCTATTCTTACTTCTATCTCCAGATTTATCAAGCCTATAGAATTTTGCAAAAACATTATCAAGTTCTTTTTCGGGAATAGTAATTCCATGATTTTCAATCGAAATTGAATATACTAGCTCGCTTTCAAAAACAGAAATAATAATGGTATTTCCCCTAGGAGTATATTTTATTGCATTAGATAATAAGTTTTGAACAACTCTTTCTAATGTCATAATATCCCCTTCTACATATGCATATTGAGGTAAATTAAAAGCAACTTTTAATTCTTTATTTTGCAGTTCTAATGCAAACTTCTTCACCATTCCTTGAAGTAATCTTACTATATTAAATGATTCTAAATTAAGATTAATAGTATCTGATTCAAGTTTAGATAAATCAAGCATATTTATTAATAAAAGATTCATTTTAGTTGCTTCATCTATTATTGTTTCAAGGTATGCTTCGGCATCTTTACCAGACACTATTCCGTCTTTTAAACCTTCTGCATATCCACTGATTATTCCAAGAGGTGTTTTTAAATCATGACTTACACTTGATACAAAGTCTTTTCTCATATTTTCAAGATTTCTTTCTTTTTCTATATCTCTTTCTAATTGGAGATTTTTTTCTTGTAATGTCTGCAACGAATTTTCAAGATTAGATGATAAAAAGTTAAGTGTATTAGCTAGACTTCCAATTTCATCATCAGAAGTTACTTCACATTTAGCCTCAAAATCAAGGTTTGACATTCGTTTAGCAATATTGTTTAAATTAATAAGTGGTTTACTTATTAATTTAGAATAAATTCTTGATAAGAAAATTGCTAAAATTAAAAAACCTATAAATATATAGAAATAAAAGCTGCGAATTACAGTTGCGGCCTCTTTTATTGGCTGAACTGATGATACTGAAATAAGTATAGAATCGTTTTTGCTTTGTAGAGACATTGGTGAAATTATTCCTATTTTTTTATATGAGCTATATCTATTAGTAAAGATAGTACTTTGTATTTTATTAGTCCTTAAAACTTCTTCAATTAACTCATGTTCAGATAATAACTCATTACAAAAGTCAGTAAGAGATTTCATATCATCAAAATTATTATCATCAAGATATGATAAGTATTTAAGTTTTCCATCTAAAGAAAAAATAGCAATACGTGAATTGTTTTTTTCTTCACAATTTAATAAAGCATTTTTTAATGCATCAGTATCGAAATTTTGATATGAATATAATGTGTTAATTCGCTTAACATCAAGTATTAATGATTCAGTTTTTTTGGATAAATAAAATTCTTCAAAAAACATATTTTGAAATAAAAAAGTTAATAAAAATACTACTGATATAAGACCAAAAGTTATTAATGTTATTTTTTTTGAAATACTATTTTTCATTTTGGACCTCAAATTTATAACCACTTCCTCTAACAGTTACAATATAATTAGACTTTGTGCCGAGTTTTTCACGTAATCTTTTAATATTTGTATCTACGGTTCTTAAGTCACCATAATAATCAATTCCCCAAACATTATCTAGAATAACATCTCTGCTTAAAGAGATACCCATATTATCAGATAAGTAAACTAATAGTTCAAATTCCTTTGGAGAAAGTGTTAAAGCTTCATTATTAATTTTTACTTCGTGAGCTAATTTATTTATAGTTAATCCATTATAGTCTTGAGTAGGATTAAAGTCATCATCATCAGAAACAGTTCTTTTTAATAAAGCCTTAATTTTAGCAATTAAAATTTTAGGAGAAAAAGGCTTTGTTACATAATCATCCGCACCCATTTCATAGCCAAAGAGCTTATCCTCTTCTTGACCTTTAGCTGTTAAAAGAATTATTGGAAGATTAGACACTGTTCGTATAGTTTCTAAAACTGTTATTCCATCAATTTTAGGCATCATTATATCTAAAAGTATAAGATCAACTTTATTGCTTTTAAAAACAAATAATCCTTCATCACCATCAGAAGCCTCTAAAATATTAAAACCTTCTGCCTTTAAATAATCTCTTAAAAGAAATCTTATTTTTAATTCATCTTCAATTATTAATATTGTTTTATTCATAATGCCTCCCTTAAAAATAGTTTATTAAATAAATTATAAAACATTATTATTTAATTATAA
>NZ_JADPEL010000038.1:10462-30655 GCF_015667795.1 Clostridium sp. D53t1_180928_C8 | reverse complement strand
ATAGTATAAAGTCTAATTTAAATATATATTATTAGGTGAGTAAATATGATAAATAATATAAAAGAAGTAATAATAAAAGAAAAATCAATACAAGAAAATCAAATAAACTCAAATATATCAACAGGAGATAAAGAGCATCTTTATCCCAAATTAAAACAAAGCTTCAAAACAGCTACAACAATAGACATAATAGTATCATTTCTAATGGAATCAGGAATAAAACTACTATTACAAGATCTAAAAGAAGCACTAGATAGAGGCGTTAACATAAGAATTCTTACAGGAAACTACCTAAAAATAACGCAACCACAAGCATTATACCTATTAAAATCAGAATTAAAAGACAAAGTAGACTTAAGGTTTTATAATAATCCAAACAAATCATTCCATCCTAAAGCATATATGTTTCATAACCCATTAGATTCAGAAATATATATAGGCTCATCAAATATTTCAAGAGGAGCATTAACATCGTCAATAGAATGGAATTATAGAGTTTTAAAATCAAATGCACCAGCAGACTTTAAAGTATTTTATGATACCTTTGAAGATTTATTTAATAACCATTCATTAGTAATAACAGATGAAGTGTTAAAAAACTACTCAAAACAATGGACAAGACCTAATGTTTATAGGGATATGGAAAAGGAAGAAAAACAAGAAGAGAATGTTGTAAATATATTTGAGCCTCGTGGAGCACAAATTGAAGCATTGTATTCTTTAGAAAAGTCAAGAGAAGAAGGTTTTGATAAGGGGTTAATAGTAGCTGCTACTGGTATAGGAAAAACATATTTAGCTGCATTTGATTCAAGAAAATACAGCAGAATTTTATTTGTAGCACATAGAGAAGAAATAATAAAGCAAGCAGCACAAAGTTTTAAAAATGTTAGAAATTCTGATGATGTTGGATTCTTTTATGGTAATGAAAAAGATACAAATGCATCATTTATATTCGCACTAGTTCAAACACTAGGCAAAGATGAATATTTAAATGAAAAATATTTCCCAAGAGATTATTTTGATTATATAGTAGTAGATGAATTTCATCATGCAGTTTCTAATAACTACAAAAAAATAATAGATTACTTTACTCCAAAGTTCCTATTAGGACTTACTGCAACACCAGAAAGACTTGATTCTAAGGATGTATTTGCACTTTGTGATTACAATATGGTTTATGAAGTAAGGTTAAAGGAGGCTATAAATAAAGGCTGGCTAGTACCTTTTAGATATTATGGTATTTATGATGAAACTGTAAACTACGAGGATATAGATTATAAGAATGGTAAATATGATGAGAAGCAACTTGAAGATGCTTTAATGCTTAATAAAAGAGGAGAGCTTATATTAAATCATTACCTTAAATATAATTCAAATAGAGCAATGGGCTTCTGTACTTCAAGGCATCATGCTGAATATATGGCAAAGGTATTTAATGAAAATAATATTGCATCAGCTGCAGTTTATAGCGGTGAAAGTGGAGAGTATTCTGAAGAAAGAAATATAGCATTAGCTAAGTTAACTTCAGGAGAGTTAAAAGTTATATTTTCAGTAGATATGTTTAATGAAGGTTTAGATGTTCCTGCAATTGATATGGTTATGTTTTTAAGACCAACGCAATCGCCAACAATTTTCTTACAGCAGCTTGGAAGAGGTTTAAGAAAGTCTAAGGATAAGCAATACTTAAATGTATTAGATTTTATAGGTAATTATAAAAAAGCAAATTTAGTTCCATTTTTACTTAGTGGAAAAGAATACTCAGCAGTTGAATGTAAGAAAAATAAGCAGGGAGATTATGAATTTCCAGAAGATTGCACAGTAGATTTTGACTTTAAAATAATTGATATTTTCAAAAATCAAGCTGAAAGAGAAATGAAGGTAAAGGATAAAATTAAAGAGCAATTTAATATTGTATATGATATGTTAGGTCATAGACCAAGTAGAATTGAACTCTTTACTTATATGGATGATGAAGTTTACCAAAATATAAAAAGTAAAAATAAATGCATGGATCCATTTAAGGATTACTTAGAGTATATAAAAGAAAATGATGAGTTAAGCTATGATGAAAATATATTATATAATTCTAGAGGAAGAGAATTTATTAATATGATTGAAACTACTAGTATGAGTAAAACTTATAAGATGCCAGTTTTATTAGCCTTTTATAATGATGGTAATATAAAAATGGAAATTACTGAAGAAGATGTTTATAAGAGTTTCTATGACTTTTATAGAAGAGGATCTAATAAGGTAGATATGCTTAAGGATAAGGGAACTAGTGGATTTGAATCATGGGATATGAAAAAGTATGTTGCTTTAGCTAAAAATAATCCAATTAAGTATTTGCTTAAAACACATGGCGATTTCTTTAAGTTGAAGGATAATTGTGTATTAGCACTTCAGGATGATTTGGAAGAGTTAATTGGTAATGAAGCTTTTAAGGAACATATGATAGATGCTATAGGTTTAAGAGTTGAAACTTATTATAAGAATAGATTTTTTAGTAAAGAAAAATAGTATATAATAGAAGTATAGGAAGTCGATTAATGTTGGCTTCTTTTAAATTTAATTAGAAGTTTTTATAATAATGGTATAATGAAAAGGATAATAAATATATGGGATTAGTGGAGAATAGTGAAGAGATTTTTAAAAATATTAATAAATTAAGAGAATATCTTACTAATAATTTTAGTAATGAATTTAAAAAATTAATATCAAAAGGCAAATGTTTTATAGTAATTAGTAATGGAAGTGAGTGTGAATTCTATCCAAGTAAATTTATAGGCTATCGAGATAATTCATTAGAAGAGTACTTTCAAACAAGTGTTGAAAGGGATGGAAGAGATAGCAATAGAGTTATAGCAAAAATTTTAGGCTTTAGAAATTTTGAAGAAAGTACAAAAATAGATGAAAAATATATAATATTTTGTGAAAAGCATGATATTAAAGTATGTAACTTTAAAAGAAAGTATTATGTATTAGAAGGAAAATATATTGAAAATAATGAGGCCAATAATATTAGAATTAATAATGAAAGTGAATTTATTAATAGACAAAAGGTATTAAAAGAAGAGTTTATAGAGTATATGAGAAAAACACATAAGGAATATAATATTACAACAATAAAAACTTTTTTTACAGATGCTAAATATTTAATTAATAATAATTTAGGATATGATTTTTATAGTATTTTATTAGATGAAAAGTTTATAGATTTTGAATATGCAAATGTATTAACTAAATATTTTTCAAATAAAAAATATCAAGAAAGTGCAAGAAGTCATTCAACTGGATATGTTAGAGCAATAAAATACTTAAGAGAGTTTATGATTTATAAGAAATATATTATATCAGAAAAGGAAGAAATTGAAGAAGTTAATAATTTTACTTGTAAATTAGATAATACAGAGAGAGAACAAGTAGTAAAAACAAGAGTTGGACAAGGAATATTTAAAGCTAAATTAATAAATAGAGAAAGTAAATGCATAATTTGTGGTATGAAAATTAAGGAATTACTAATAGCTAGTCATTGTAAGCCATGGTGTAAGTCTAATAATTATGAGAGAGTAGATATAAATAATGGATTGTTATTGTGTCCTAATCATGATGCACTTTTTGACAAAGGGCTTATAACTTTTAATGATAAAGGGGAAATAATTATTTCGAAAATTATTCCAATAGAAGAATATGAACTTTTAAATATTAATAAAAATATAAGCATTAAAATAAGTAAGGAAAGTATTAAATATATATCATGGCATAGAATAAATGCTTTTATAGATAAATAATATATAAAATTAAAATAAATACTAAAGAGGAAATTAGATAGATGATAAACAACACATTAAAGTTTTACAACAAGAATTCAAAAGTATATATAGAAACAACACTGTCAATTGATATGAGCAATTTATATAACGAATTTTTAAAGAGTATACCTAAAGATGGATATATTTTAGATTTAGGATGTGGATCAGGAAGAGATAGTAAGGCATTTTTAGATAAAGGATATAATGTAACATCTGTAGATGGCTCTAAAGAACTAGCTAAAAGTGCATCAAAAGTAATTGGGCAAGAAGTTTTAGTTAGTAGATTTGAAGATTTATCATTAGTAGATAAATTTGATGGAATATGGGCATGTGCATCATTACTTCATGTTAATAGAAAGAATATTGTGGATGTTATAAGAAGTATATCATTAAATTTAAATGATAATGGAGTTTTTTATATGTCTTTTAAGTATGGTACAGATGAGTATATTGATGAAAAAGGAAGATATTTTAATTGTTATACTGAAGAAAGTTTTAATGAATTAATAAATTTAATTCAAGGTTTAAAAGTTAAGAAAATATATAAAACCATTGATATTGTTCCAGGAAGAGGAGATATTACTTGGTTAAATATAATTTGTGTTAAGGGGAGATAAGGTAGTATGAAAATTTATAATAAATTAGTAAGAGATTTAATACCAGAAGTTATTAAGTCCACTGGTAAGGAATGTGATATAGAAATTGCAGCTAAAGAAGATGGGACTGAACTTCTTGAAGCTAAACTTATGGAAGAGGTTAACGAATACTTAGAAGATAAAAATTTAGAAGAGCTTGCAGATATTATGGAAGTATTATTTGGACTTGCTCATAATCTTGGTTATAGTGAAGCAGATTTACTTAATAAAAGGGAAGAAAAGTTAAAAGAACGTGGTGGATTTAAAGAGGGTATAGTTCTTAAAAAGGTATATTAAAGGGGTAAGGAGTATTTATGATTAGAGATATAGTAGAAAGTAACATTAAATAGATCTAAAGTATTTGATAGTAAAGATGGTGGTCATAGCTGTAATTGTACTTTATTATTTTTAATACTTGAAAGATGTGGACTGTTAAGAGAAGGAATATTAGGAAAAGGAAAAGTATGCAATCCATTTTATATAAATATTATATAAAAAATAAAGTTAAGATAAATTAAACAAAAATATTTTTCGTATATTATAGCAAAATTAAAGGATATAATAGTATTAATATAAAATATGACTTAAGATAAATATATAAGATTTGAAAAGAAGAAGGGTAAAATTAATCATGAAGTAAATGCTGAATTTATTGAGAAGATTGAAGAAAAAATTAAAGAATGTATAAAAAATAAATCAGATGAAAACACTGAGATAAATAAAGTTAAGAATAATATTAATTAGTGTAATATAAGAGCTGTAGTAAAGTTAAATGACTTTATTACAGCTTTTTAAATGCACAGGAAATAATAAAAAAATTATAGGTAATGATGAATTAAATAAAGGTAAAGGGAGTATGGATTATGTTAGAGAGTATCTTATCAATTTTTTGGATTACTAATATAAAAAGCTAACCTTTGGATTAATATGGTATAATTTAGAGGCGTAATAAATTATAAAACATATTTTAAGAGGAAACAAAAATGAATATAGAAAAAAACTTGCTTTTAATAAAAGGTGAAGATAAAACAGAAAAAGTAACATACTGTAAATATAATAATGTTATTAGAAAATATGATGTTACATTTATAGGCAATAAAATATACAGCTACAATTACAATAATGTAATATGGATTAGTAATTCAAAAGAAATAAATATAGAAAACAAAGCTATTTACGAAAATAATAAACCACTAGTAACAGTTAAGAAAGCTATACTATTTGATGATTACATAAGAGTAATACATAAAAATGGATATAGTAAGGTTTATAAAAGAAATGAAATAACAATAGAGGAATCATGTCTTAGTAATCCTAAAGCAAATGGCACTTTTCAATATCTTAAGGAACTATCACAATCAATAGGATTAATGCTTGATGGTTCAAAAACATTCTTAGGCAAGCAATATGAAAAAATTACATACATAAGCCCTAAAAGTGCTTTAGCATTTTATTTAAATCCAAATCACATAGAAAAAAAGAAGTATTATAAAAATATAATATTTCCATTTGGATTTAACTTAAGTCAAAAAGAAGCCACAGAAAAAGCCTTTGA
Source organism: Clostridium sp. D53t1_180928_C8 (assembly GCF_015667795.1). GTDB lineage: Bacteria > Bacillota > Clostridia > Clostridiales > Clostridiaceae > Clostridium. Next base: position 24,653 of record NZ_JADPEL010000038.1, on the reverse strand, counting down.
GAATAAAGTTAGTGTAATTGAAGGGCCACCAGGAACAGGGAAAACTCAAACCATTTTAAATATAATAGCTAATGCAATAATGAATGATAAAACTGTTGCAGTAGTTTCTAATAATAATGCAGCAACAGAAAATGTTTATGAAAAGCTTAGTAAATATAATTTAGATTTCTTTGCAGCTACTTTAGGTAGAAGAGAAAATAAGGAAAAGTTTATAAATAGCCAAAGTGGACTATATGTTGATATGGAAGAGTGGAAGCTAGAGATTTCTGAAAAACAAATTATTTTAGATAAACTTAATAAGTCAAAAGAGAAAATTAGTAATATGTTAAAGGAGAAAAATATTCTAGCTACTATTAAAAATGAGTTATCAGAATTACTAATTGAAAAGAAACATTTTGAGAAAGAATATTTATCAGAAGATGTTGCAAAGCTTAAATATAATACAATTAAGAAGCTTAAAGCGGATAATATAATGAAGCTATTAATAGACTTAGAGTTAAATGGAAAAGGGTTAGATAAAGTTCCTTTTAGTATTAGAATAAAGAATTTATTTAAGTATGGTATTTATAACTTTAAGTTTTATAGTAATCCAATAGAAGAAGTATTAGATTACTTATATTATTTATATTATAAAAATAAAGAAAATGAATTAAATGTTGAAAGTGAAAAAATACAAAGAGAATTAAATATATTTAATTTTGATAATGAGCTTAGAGAGTATTCTAATAATGCATTAAAAATATTTAAAGATAAGTTAAATAAAAGATATTATAAGAATAGAAGTAGACAGGTATTTACTGAAGATGACTTGTGGAAGAAGTTTGATAAAGTAATAGGGGAATATCCAGTAATATTAAGTACAACTCATTCATTAAGAAATTGTATTCCTGATAATTTTTTATTTGACTATTTAATTATAGATGAATCATCTCAAGTAGATTTATTAACTGGAGCATTAGCCTTATCATGTGCTAAAAATGTAGTTGTAGTTGGAGATTTAATGCAGCTTACTAATGTTGTAAGTGAAGAAGATAAGGAAATTAGTAAGAAAATTTTTAATACATATAACTTAAATGAAGCTTATGATTTTTCAAATAATAATTTACTATCATCCATTACAATTTTAAATAAAGATATTACAAAGACGTTACTTAAAGAGCATTATAGATGTCATCCTAAAATAATAAACTTTTGTAATAAGGAATTTTATAATGATGAACTTATTATATTAACAGATGAAAGAGATGAAGATGTTCCATTAGTATTATATAAAACTAATGAAGGGAATCATGCAAGAGGAACTATTAATGTAAGACAGATAGATGTTATTAAAGAAGAGGTTTTACCTAAGTTAAGATCAGAAAAGTCTATTGCTGTAATATCTCCATATAGAAATCAGACAAATGAAATTTCTAAATTGTTAGGGGAAATGGTAGAAGCTGATACTGTACATAAGTTTCAAGGTAGGGAGAAGGATGTTGTTATATTAAGTACTGTTGCTAATGAAGTTAATGAGTTTATTGATAACTCTAATTTAATTAATGTTGCTATATCTAGAGCTGTAAATAAGTTAATAGTTGTGACTTCTGATTTTGAAAATGAAGATAGTAATATTGGAGACTTAATTAAGTATATCCAATATAATAATTTTGAAGTAGTAGAAAGTGAAATTTCATCTATATTTGATTTGTTATACAAATCATATGGAAAAAAGTTAATTGAAACAATAAAAAATTCTAAAAGAGTATCAGAATTTGACTCTGAAAATTTAATGAATTTATTAATAGAAGAGGTTTTAAGTAGTAGTGAATTTAGTAATTTAGGATTTGCAATACATGTACCTTTGAAGATGATAATAAGAAATACTGAAAAACTTACAGCTGATGAAAGAAGATTTGTATTAAATCCATGGACACATACTGATTTTTTAATATTTAATAAACTTGATAAAAAACCCGTTTTAGTAGTTGAGGTTGATGGATATAAGTATCATGTTCAAAATGAAAAACAACTAGAAAGAGATAAGAAGAAAGAGGGGATATTAGAAAAGTATAATGTTCCTATAATAAGGTTTAGAACTGATGGTAGTGGTGAAAGGGATAGGTTAGAGAAGGGGTTAAGAGCTGTTTTAAAATAATTAAAGTTTATTTTTAAAATTATTATATAAGTTTATAAAAGCGATAAGGATAATCCCTTATCGTTTTTTATATTCACTTTTTTATCTATATATAAATTTATTCTAATAAACTTTGTAAAAAACTTCTGCTCAAGTATATGTATTAATTGTAAGACAAAAAAATAAATGAAATGGGGGAATTTATTATGGCAAACAAAGCTCTTGAAAGCACTGTATTATCAATAGAAGTGCAATCAGCAATAGACAAGGATGGAAAGCCAACATTTACAAAAAAGAAAATAGGTAACTTAGTACCAGGAGTAGAACTTGAAAAAGTTCAAGCAGTAGCTACATTAGTAGCAGATTTACTAGAACCAAATACTAGATCATTCTATGTAACAGAATTATCTCAAATTCAAGAATAAGAGGGGGAAATAAATTATGGAATATACATTAACAATGACATTTTTAACTGAAACAGGGGAGAAATCTAACATCTCGATTTCAGATGTTAAGAAAGGTATAACAAATGATGAGGTACAAGCATTAATGGATAGCTTAATTGCAAATAATATTTTTGAAAATAAAAAAGGTGCTTTAGTATCAAAGCACTCAGCTCAGGTAGCTGAAAGGGCGGTTACTAAGTTTACTGTATAGTAAATTGAGCTAATTTAATATGAAAAGGTAGTAATAAGAAGTGAGAAAAATCAACTCTTATTACTACCTTTAAACTTTATAAAAATTTATTAAAAGTTACATAAATAAAAGTTTTATCTTTAGATAAATAAAGTAAAGGTTTAAAGGGAGGAAATATAATGAATACTAATGGTCAAGTTATTAACAAGGTTTTTAATGATAAAAATATTAATAAAGATGAAAAATATATGTTTCTAATGTTTATATCAATGATAGAAGAGGCTAAGGATGAAGTTACAATTTCAATTGCAAATTTAATGAATGAATTTCAAACTAAGTGTAAAAAGAAAGTTTTAGGAGTCTTAAAGTCATTGGAGAATAAGGGATATATAGAAATAATAAAAAGTATAGGAAAAACTAATAAATATAAAGTTATTAAAGGTTATATCTACACTATTATAAATAAGCTTGATCATAGGAATAAAGAAAACCAGTATAATGATGAAAATTACTATACTGGAGATTTTTATAATAAAAATACTAGTAGCAATAGAGAACCAGGTAGTAATATAACTAGTAGCAATTTAGATACTAGTAGGGAAATAACCCGTGGTAATAGTAATACTAGTAGTAATATAGCTAGTGGTAATATTGAACCAGGTATTAATGACTATAAAAAATACGCTGAATATGAGGAAAACAGTGGAGTTGAGGACGATTTGACTTTCTTAGAAGATAAGAGATATAGAGATAATTATGATTTAAATAATAATTATTATTATAAATATAATAATAAAAATAATATATATATAAATAAAAATAATAATAAATTATATATAAATATATTTAATGCTTGGAATGAAATTGATATTAACAATGAGCAAATATTATATCCATCAGTGAAAAGTGCAATAGAATATGCAATTAATACTTATGGTGAAGATGAGGTAATAGCAGCTATAAGAAACTATGGTGAAGTTTATTATAGTGATTATTACTATGACTTTGGATGGAACTTAATAAGCTTTTTAAGAAAACCAAATGCTATTAAAAGATTCTTAAATCATGGAGATATGTGGAGTAATTATAGTCGTAAACTAGAAAAAGAAAAGCGAGAAGAAGAATTTAAAATAAATATTGAGGATTATATAGACTAGGGAAATTTTCTTTTTTAGGAGATATGAAAATAATATAAAGAGTAAATAAATTGGGAGATTTTATGGTTATATTAAGTAATAATCAAATACAACTTGAGCAAGAAATTTTAGGAGCAATGCTTAAAAATAGCACTTTGACTATTGATGCGAGAAATAGTATAAAGCCAGATATGTTTTTATACTCTAAGCATATTAGAATTTATTTGGGAATATTAGCAATGCTTAAAAATAAGTTGGAGATAGATTTAATAACCTTTTTAGAATATCATAGAAATGTTATTAATGATATGGATGGAGCAAGTTATATTTCAGAAATATTTACTTGTAATGCTAGTGATTTAGGCTTTAATACAAAGTTAGAAATGCTTATAAATAATTATAAAAAGCATCTTTATCTTGAGATGGCAGAAAAAATAAATGGAGATATGAATCTTGAGGATATTGAAGATGAACTTGAAGACATTAAGGTTAAAATTCATAAGTGTAACGTAAAAAAGGAAATAGATATAGAAGCACAATATGATGAATATATAAAGTGGCTTTATGATGAAAATAGAGATAAGGGAATGAAGTCTGGGTTTATTAATATTGATAAATATTTAGGGAATTTTCAAAAAGGAAGATTAATAACTGTATTTGCTAGAAGTGGAGTTGGGAAAACTACCTTCTCTTTGCAGCTTGCTTCAAACATGGCTTTAAATGGATATAAGATATTTTATGGTAGTGCAGAGATGACAAGAAAGCAAGTATTTAATAAAATTGCAGGAAGTTATTTATCTATATCTACTAAGTCAATTGATGAAGATACTATATTAGAAGAGGATAAAGACAATATTTCTAAGTTTATGGCAAGATTAATAAGTAATAAAATTTATATTTCAACAGAAACTGATTTTGAAAAGTTTGTTAATGAAATTAAAGTTTACAAAATGCAAAATATATTAGATATTGTATTTGTTGATTATATTAATAAATATATAGATTTTTCTGATAAGGATCTTATGACTAATAGACTAGGGAAAATTAGTGGAATCCTTAAGAATATTGCTATGGAGGAAGATATATGTATTGTTTTATTGGCACAGGCTAATAGAGTAGTTGATAAAAAGAATGGAGATATGGCTGTTGAAAAGATTGATTCTAGTGATATTCAAGATAGTGCTAGAATTGAGCAGGATAGTGATCAGGTTATAGCTCTTTATAGAAATATTAAGCTTGATGATAAGGTATATAGAGATATGCTATTTAAACAAGGAAAATTAAAGTATCATTCTAAAAATGCAGATGAAAATCCTGAATGTATGAATGCTGTTATAATAAAAAATAGGCATGGTAGTAGAGGTACATGTGCTTTAAAATGGAATGGTAGATATTCTAGAGTAAGTGATTTTTAATAAGTAATAATTATAAAAAAAGTTTACTAGATTATAAAAAAACAAATTTTGATATAATTTTAAATAGTATATAATGTTAGTATAGGAAGTCATTTAGAATGGATTCTTTTAATTTGCTATTTATATGGCTTAAGGGGGAATGTAAAATGGAAAATATGAGATATGGATCAAGAACAGAAATGAATATGGAAACAGCAGTAGATAAACAAATGGTACAATCATCATCTATAGATGAAAAGCTGAGAAAATTTATAGAATCAGCAAAGGATTATATTAGTAAAGATAAATTTTTTGAAGTATTAGAAGATAATAAAGATAAATTTATAGAAAGATTTCCTTTAGATAAATTATTAGATATGCCTATAGAAGAATATATTGTTTTAAAAGCAAATTATCCAGACACATATAATGATGTATTTACTTATTGGTTAGAGCGAAGAAAAGAAATAGGTGGAGCTATTGGTGGAGGTAATGCATCTAAGTTTTATATTTATATGGATTCTACAGGCAAATATTGCATAGGTTATGGAAATAAGAAAAGATATATCGAAGGTGATGAGTTAAAGTACGAATATAATGAGCTTATTTCTAAAATAGCAAAATCAATAGAGCTTGCAAAGCAAGACAATATAGCAGGGATAAAGGAATTAAATCCACCTTTATGGAATATGGTATTACTTAAAATATTATCAATATATATTCCAGATAAGTTCATAGATATTTATTCATCATCAGTATTAGTACCATTAGCAGAGATATTAAATTTAGATATAGATAAATCAGCAGAAAATATTATAGAAATAAATTATTTAGCTACTAAAAAGCTTAAAGAAATGGATGAGTTTAAAGGTTGGGAAATGTTTAAATTATCAAATTTTGTGTGGGAGACTATTAGTAAAAGACCAAGAAAAATTACTTATTGGGCTTTAGGTCATAATTATGATGGTGATAATGTATTACCTATAATGTTTGAGAAAAACAAGATATCTTTAGGGTTCTTCCCAGAGGATTTAAGTGATGTAATTATTAATAAGAGAAACTTAAAGGAATATTTAAAAGCAAATGATTGTGATACAAATACTATAAGATCTTTAAGTTATTTTAGTGATATAAAAAAGGACGATATTGTAGTATTAAAAAGTTCTTTTGTAAGAGGTAGTAAAAAGGATATTTCTGTTTTTAAAGTATCAGCAATAGCAAAAGTACTTGAAGATACTGTTGCTGGATACGAGTATGATGAAGATTTAAAGCATACAATTAAAGTTGAATGGATATCTAAAGAGGTAAAGGAATTTGAGGGGATAAATTATTTAAGATCCTTAACTCCAATTAAGGATGACGCTATTTTAAATATAATTTTAAATGGTAATACTCAAGTAGTTCATATTGAAGAAGTAGACAATCTAAATGAAGAGGCTAAGAACTTTATTTTATATGGACCACCAGGTACAGGTAAAACTTATAATGTTGTAAACAAAGCATTAGAAATAATTGATACTGAAGAATATTCAGAAATGGCTGAAGCTAATAATAGAGATCTTATATTAAACAAATATAAAGAACTTGTAGATAAAGGTCAAATTGCTTTTAGTACATTCCATCAAAGTTATGGATATGAGGAATTTATAGAAGGTTTAAAGTCTGATGGAAAAGGTAACTTTATAACAGAAGATGGTATTTTAAAAACAATAGCTTATAATGCAGCTTATGAAGCCTTAAAGGATGAATATAAAAAAGGTGAAGAAAGCTATAATGATAAAAAGCTTAAAGTTAGTGAGTATATTAATAAGGAAAAAGCTTTTAAAGAAGCAAAGAAATTTGTTCTTATTATTGATGAGATTAATAGAGGTAATATATCAAAGGTATTTGGGGAGCTTATTACTTTATTAGAAGAGGATAAAAGAATAGGTACAACTAATCAAATTGTAGTTAATTTACCTTATACAAAAGAAAAGTTTAGTATTCCAAATAACTTATATATTATAGGAACAATGAATACATCAGATAAATCTATAGCTCAAATTGATATTGCATTAAGAAGAAGATTTATATTTGAAGAAATGATGCCTAATTATGAGGTGTTAGATGAGACTGATGGTATAGAGTTAGATAAGTTATTAAATGTAATTAATGAAAGAGTAGAGTTCTTATTAGATAGGGATCATTTAATAGGTCATGCTTATTTTGTTAACTGTAAATCATATTCAGATATTATTAGTGTAATTATTAATAAGGTAATTCCTTTATTACAAGAGTATTTTTATGGAGATAATGAGAAAGTAGGAATGATTTTAGGTGGAATAGGTTCTTCTGAACATGACAAATATATTGTTTATAGAGAAGAAAAGTCAGCAAGCAAGATATTTAAGGGCTTCAAAAATATTAGTGATATAGGTTCTAAAGAGTTATTTAGAGTAAAGTCTGATATTGGAATAGAGGAGCTTAAAAATATATATGAGGACTAAGTATATAATTTTAAAAGAAGGTTATGACTGGCTAAGTGTTGGTAGTGAAGATAACGAAATAACAGCTGCTGAGTATAGAGATTTATGTTTATATTTAAAGAAAAATTTAGGTAATAAATCTATATTATATGATTATAACAAAATTAAATTTATTAACTATGTTGGAATAATAAAGATAAATAATTTAATTGTTGAAATATTACCTAAGATATCTTTGAGCAATGACATAATTAAAGATAGGAAAATGATTATTTTTATGCTTTCTAAGTGTAAAAAGTTATCTGTAGATATAAAGGAATTATTAAATAGTAATATTTTAAACACTTCATTATTGGATATTTTGGCAAAGGTATTTTCTAAAAAGCTTTTAAGTGAATTACAAAAGGGATTGTATAGGGAGTATGCTTCTAAAGAAGAGGCTTTAAGCATTATAAGAGGAAAAATCTTAATATCTAAAAGTATAAAGGAAAATACAATTAATAAGAATAAAATGAATTGTAAATATGATGAGTTTACTGAAGATAATTTATTTAATTCTATTTTAAAAAGGGCTGTTAATATTGTTTTAAGTTCAAGTAATAATGATTATGTAAAGAAAGAATTAAATATTATAAATAATATTCTTAGTGATGTTTCAGAGGTTTATATTCCTAATAATATTATTTTGGATTATAAGTTAAATAGAATGAATAGTAGATTTTTAGAGTGTTTTGAATTAGCAAAATTAATATTATTAAATTCTAGTATGGATAAATCATTAGGGAAAGAAAATGGGTTTTCAATTTTATTTGAAATGAATTATTTATATGAGGAGTATATTGGAGTTTTATTAAAAGAAGTATTTTATGATAGTGATATAAAGGTAAATGCTCAGGAAAAGTCTAAATATTTATTATGGAATACTTTAAAGGAAAAAAGTGAAATAGCGTTGAAGCCTGATATTGTTATATATAAGAATAATAAACCTAAGATAATAATTGATACAAAGTGGAAGTCATCGTCTTTAAATAATAGAGAAAGTTATTTTCAAGGTGATATTTATCAAATGTATGCTTATATTACAACTTATACAGAATGTGAAGAGTGTATTTTATTATATCCTAAGGTGGAAAATATTGAACATTCAACTTGGCAGTTAAATCATAATATAGGAGATAAGAAAATTTCAATTTCAGAAATTAACTTAGAAAGTTATGAGGAGAGTAAAAGGGAACTATTTAAATTAATTTAAAATTCAATAAGTAATGAAAAAATTATTTAAGTAAATTAAAATATGATGGACATATACTTCAAGTAAATGATGAGGTATATGTCCATTTTTATAATAAATATTTATGTGAAAAAATTTAACTTACCTAGGTGTACTAATAAAGGAAGAACCATAGAAGAGATTAGAAATTCCTATAGATAAAAATAAAAAAATAAATCTTATAAAATATAAGATTTATTTTTTTGGTTGCGGGGGCAGGACTTGAACCTACGACCTTTGGGTTATGAGCCCAACGAGCTGCCAACTGCTCCACCCCGCGATATTATGTTACACAAGTTCTTTTCCTTAACCTGTGAACTAAGTATAACTTATTAATTATGTATAGTCAAAGTAAGATTATCTTATATTCAGGCTTTATAGATAAAGAAGTACCTTAGATTCTTATATACACCTAGATAATGCTAAATGGTACAAATAGCTTACAGAAACAATGGTAATTTATTGTAAAGCCTTAACATATAGTATTTATATAATAAAATAAGAGGTATTATATGGGTGAAAAGGCGAAAAATTTATTTTTTAATGCAATATTACTAGCAGTAACAATGATGATAATGAAGAGCATAGGGATTGTATTTAAGGTATATATTTCTAATGAAGTTGGTACAGAGGGGATGGGATTATATAAGCTTATTGGCACAGCAAGTATGGTAGCAATAACTTTTGCAACTTCAGGAATAAGTGCGGCAGTAACAAGAGTTGTATCTGAAGAAGCATCAAAAAAAGAGTATAGTAATATAAAATATGTAGTATTTAAAGCATGTACAATATGTGTAATATTAGGCTTAATATCATCTATTATATTAATTACTTTTTCTGATAAAATAGCTTTAATATTTTTAAAAGATACAAGGGTAATACTATCATTAAAAATAATAGCAATAAGCATTCCTTTTATTTCAGTATCTTCCTGTTTAAAAGGATATTTTTATGCTACTAGAGATATTTTTATACCTATAACAACTCAGTTTGCTGAAAAGTTTATTCAAATTGCGGTGGTAGTATCATTATTAGGGCTAGCAGTATCTAAAGGCTTGGAATATGGATGTGCAGTTCTTGTATTAGGAAGTGTTGTAAGTGATATTTTATCTTGTTTATATGTATTTATAGCATATAACTTGGAAAATAAGGAAGTAAATTATTCAACTACAGCAGTAGGAAATGAAAAAGGATTAATTAAGAGATTATTTAAAATAGCAGTTCCTATAGCTAGTAGTTCTTATCTTATGTCTGCTTTTATGGCAATAGAAATGATATTAATTCCATTGGCCCTTTTAAAGTTTGGCATGTCTAAAAGTGAAGCTATTAGTGTATTAGGTGGAGTTATGGGAATGGTTTTTCCTATAATTATGTTTCCAGCAACATTACTTATGTCTTTAGCAAGAGTTTTGATGCCAGAGGTTTCTAGAGCTAAGGCTGTTAATAATAAAGAAAGGCTAAATAGTGTAATTAATAGAAGTATTAGTTTTACTAGTATAATAGGAATTATATCTTTTTTAGTATTTTATACATTTTATAATCAATTATCTATATCTATTTATAATAGAGAAGATATAGGAATAATTTTTAGGGCTATTTCTTTTATAATTCCATTTATGTACATTGATATGATTATGGGTGGAATTTTAAATGGATTAAATCAGCAACTTAGGTCTTTGGAATATCAAATTATGGAGTCTGTATTAAGGGTTTTTAGTATATATTTTCTAGTACCCATAAAAGGAATTGATGGATTAATTATTGTAATGTTTATATCAACACTTTTTAGTTTTACTTTAAGTTTTATTACAGTAGTTAAGGTTGCTGATATAAAAATAGATTTGTTAAATTGGGTAATTAAGCCAGTGATTTTTGGTGTAATAGCTATTGCCTTTGGAACAGTGGTATGGAGTTTATTAGCTAATAATTCTTTGGTAATTGGAATAAAAACAACAATAGTAATTAGTTGTGTTGGAGTTGTATATTTTATATTAATAAAAGCATTTAATTGTATAAAAATAAGAGATTAAATTAGTTATTTATAAAAGACTTAAGGAAGGAATAATAGTGTTAACCTCTAATTAATTAAATGAATATAATGGTCATAGAAAAATAATGATTATTAAGAGGTTTTTAAATGAAATGTTTAGTTATACATGGAAGTCCACGAAGAGGTAATACTTGGGATGTATTAAACATAGTAAAAGAAGAAATGCAAAAAAATGGTGATTTTGAATTTGAAATTATCGAATTAGCAAAAGAAAAAATTCCAATGTGCATTGGCTGTTTTAATTGTATAGAAAAAGGAGAAAATAAGTGCCCTCATAATTCATATATAGAACATATAGTTAAAAAGATGGAAGAAGCAGATGCTTTTATTTTTACAACTCCAGTTTATTCAATGCAGGTATCAGGAACATTAAAGAATTTTATAGATCATATGTCTTATAATTTTCATAGACCTAAGTTTCATGATAAAAAAGTATTAATAATTACAACAACTGCAGGGGCAGGTCATACTAATACTGCAAATTATATAAAAGAAGTAATGGAATATTGGTCTGTAAACTACGTGCAAACAATACCTATAGCATATAGATCACTTGAATTAAGTGAAAAAAATAAAATTAAAGCAATAAAAGGGGCTAAGGCTTTTAGCAAGGAGTTAAACTCCCATAAGGTTCACCAGCCTAAATTAAAATCACTTATAATGTTTCACCTATGGAAAAGTTCATCAAAGGAAGATGGTTTTTCAATAGCTGATTTTAATTATTGGAATGATGAAACTTTAAAGAAAGGCTTATATTTTAAAGATATACCACTTGGGGTAAGAAAGAAATTTATGGCTAGTATATTAAAATGTTTATTTAAATAAAAGGCTCTGTTTTAATACAGAGCCAAGTAAAAAATATTATAGTATAATTTACTAATAATTAAATTACGTATTTTACTATACTATTTGGAAATACTTCTTTTATATGTGTAATAAAAAATTCCTTCATTTCAGATAGTTGTTCTTTAGAATATATATATTTACCATATCCAAATTGCCCATATTTAAATTTTCTATCTTCATCAGTCATAGGCAGCGTTGTTTCAGGGAATATTTCAAGTATTCTATTTTTTGCTTTAGTTGTATATCTGTGAGATATAACTTCAAATATAATAGGCTCATTAAAGTCATTAGGTAACTTATCTCTTATACTTTCAATTAAATCTTTATATTCACTTTGCCAGTTATCATAAAGAAAAACAGGAGCAATTATAAATCCTATTTGATATCCAGCACTAGCAACCTTTACAGCCGCTTCAATTCGATTATTGCTAGATGCAGTATAATGCTCATAAGTATCTATTACTCTAGGCGTATTTATACTAAATCTAATTTCTGTATGATTATTATGCTTTGCATCTAATAGACTATCTACATCATTATATTTAGTTACAAATCTAAATCTTCCTTTTTCTTCTTTTCCCATGAATTTTATTGTCTTTTTTAAAGCGTTAGTATAGGGTTCAAGTGGAATAGGGTCAGAGGTAGCTGCACCTTCAAAGATAGTTATTGCTGGTAATCTTTCATCTATATATTCTTTTGCTTTCTTTAATACATCATCAATATTAGTAAAAACTCTTACAAAGGGTTTATCGCCTAACTGCGTATTTAAATAACAATATTCACATCTTCCCATACATCCACTAACTAATGGCAATTGATAATTAGCAGAGGGTTTACAAGTTTGAAATTTTAAGCTTTTACGTTCACCTACAACTAATGTTTGTTTTCCAGACCTATATTGATCAAATAAATTATCTCCAGGTATATGAGTTTTAATTCTATTAGAAGTGGCATTTATAATTTCAATATTTGGATTATCCTTTATTTTATTAAAAATATTTTTACCAACTTCAGTATCTAAGGAACCTTTTTCAAAAATAACTCTTTTAGGAATAAACATTTTTAACCTCTTATCGTATTAGATTTTTAATTGTTTATTCTTAGTTTTTCTTAATCTTAAATTAAAATACAGACTTAGATAAAAAATAAAAATATAATAGAATTAATTTAAATATAAATAAAGGTAGTAATAAGAAATGAAAAATCAAATCTTATTACTACCTTTAAATTTATGAAATATATTTTAACCTAAAACCTCTAAGTCTAAATCTAATAAATTAGCAAATAATGATAAAGTATTATTTGTTGGAATAACATTGATTGTAATATCTAATATTTTTCCAAGTCCGTATGAAGTATAGATATCAACAGTTGGGAAGGTATTTTCATCACCTAAGTTACAAATAATATCAGTTTCTCTTAAAGATACAATGTTACTATTATCAGTAGGAGTAACAAATTCATAAAGTCTAGTTTTATAATTATGTCTTAGAACCTTTACTTTATCAGTAACTTCAATTTTATTAGTTTTATTATTTATATCATATTTTGATATAGATGCTGCTACATTATTAATTACAAAGTAACGAACATTTCTTTTAAAATCAACTCTATCTTTAAAGTCAGCTACTCTTTGTAAATTTAAATTAATATCTACAGGTATTTCTTCTTTCTTTAAATTATTAAAAGCCTTCTTTATATAAGGGAATTCTTCAGCAGCATTTAATTCTTTATCTAATATATCCATACAGTTTATATAAATATCTTCAAAATGACTAAATGGTAAAGCATATTTAATATTATTTAAAACAACATATACTTTAAATTTAGTAGAATCAGTATTTTTAGAAGAGCAACTTACTTCAACAAGTAAGGTTTCATTTAAATCTTCTGTGTAAAAAGTTACTTTTTCAATACCATTACTATATTGTGAAGTATAATTTTCGTTTTTAGATAAGCTTTGAGTATGTTGGTCTATTATATAAGTACCTTTAAAGCCAAGATCATCAACTGAACCTACTCTTAATGATGTCTTTATTGAAAGTTTTTTTAGGTTAACATAAGGTCTATTTTCACATAGGTTATTTTCAAGTATTATTCTCATATATCAATCTCCTTGGATATTACAATTGAGTAGTAATTTTAATTTATGCAAAAAAATAAATCTTATAAAAATATAAGATTTACTTTTATTGGTTGCGGGGGCAGGACTTGAACCTACGACCTTTGGGTTATGAGCCCAACGAGCTGCCAACTGCTCCACCCCGCGATATTATGT
>NZ_JADPEL010000038.1:0-10363 GCF_015667795.1 Clostridium sp. D53t1_180928_C8 | reverse complement strand
GGGGGCAGGACTTGAACCTACGACCTTTGGGTTATGAGCCCAACGAGCTGCCAACTGCTCCACCCCGCGATATTATGTCTTGCAAACTTGTTTTGCTTAACTTGTAGGTTAAGTATAACCTTTAAGGAGTGTATAGTCAAAACTTATATTATGTTATATTAAGCCTTTAGGTGATAAGAGGTATCTTAGAATGATGAATTTGACTATATACTAGCAATATCACAATATAATTTTGCAAAATAAATATAAATTTTAGAAAAAGACTTGAGGAATAAACCTTAAGTCTATGTTTTTTAATTTATTATTTAAAAATATAGGCTTAAAATTATGATATAATTCTTATTATATAGATTAAACATTAAATTTAAATAGAGTAGAGGTACAAGCATGATAAATCCAAAAAGAGAGTGGAGAAAATTTGAATCACATGAAGATAAAATAGAGGTTTTAAAAGAGTTAAAATTAGTTAGTCCTAAGGCTAATGACATTAAAACACTATATTATAAGGGAGCATATACACAAAATGCTGTAGAATGTGATGTTGTTGGAATAGTTGATAATAATGAAATAATATTAGATATAAATGGGGAATTACATAGTATACATCCAGATTATTTATTAGATATGCAGAAAAAAGAAAGATTTATTATTGTAGATATAGAAACTCCAAGAAGCTTTAAGCCTGCTGATGGAATTAGAGAAGTTGCTGCTATTGTTGTAGAAGATTATAGAGTAATTGATAGCTTACATTTAGCAATTATTAATGATGAAGAGCAATATAAAAATGGATATGGTGATGGATTAGAGGCAATTGAAGAAAATGAAGAGCTTAAATCAAAATTCAAAGCACTAGTTAAAAAATATAAATGTCCTTTAGTAGCTCATAATGCAAGCTTTGATAGAAACTTTTTAAGATACTGGGGATGGGTTGAGGACAATCAAGAGTTTTATTGTAGTATGAATACAATAAAAATAAAGGAAACCTTACCTTCATATAAGCTAGTTTATTTATTAGAACATTATAATATTAAAAAAGGACAGGCTCATAATGCATTACAAGATGTTTTAGACTTATTAGAATTATTAAAGGTTATAAAGCCTGAAAGATGGTCAGCTTTAAGCATACCAACATCAAGCTCAGCTATAAAGAAACATAATAAGGAAAGTAAAGACAGCAGTGAAGCTTCAGCACCTGCTAATAGATTTAAAAAGTTTGTAAAGGATAAGGAAAAGGTTGCAGAAGAAAAGGAAATGATTGAGTTTGCTAAAAATAACTTAATAAAGGATATCTTTAATAAAAAGAAAATAGTCTTTACTGGAGATATGTCTAAAAGTAGAGGGGAAATGAGAGCAACAGCTATAAGATATGGAGCAGACTCTCCAACTAGTATAAGTGGAAAGACTAATATGCTTGTAATAGGAGAAGAAGCTGGTAAGAGTAAATTAGAAAAAGCTAAAAATTTAGGAATAGATATAATTACTGAAAAAGAGTTTTGGGATATTATTAATAATAATTAGTATATTTATTTAAGGAAAAGGTGAGAGAATTATGGAAGCAAATGTGCTTATAGAAGAATCAGTGGAAGAAATAAAAATTTCAACCAATAGCATTGACTATATTTAAAGAAGCAATTTAATTAATTTATTTTTAGGCAGTAATAAAAAATTTTATTACTGCCTAAGTTTATTATTAATATTTATCAGCTTGAATTTTAAAGCCTGTTTTCATATCATCAAAATAATAATCAATATAAATAGATTTTAGTATTGGTTCTAATACTTTATTTATAATAATAGGTATACCATCAATATTATAAATAGTATCATCTTCACTTGGATAATCAAAGGCCATTCCTATGTTAGGGCCGGAGCAACAAGAAGTACTTTTTATGTAAAGCTCTATATGTTTATCAGGATTATTATATTCTTTAATCTTTTTTTCTAAATTGTTTTTAGCTGATAGAGAAATATAGATATTCATATTACCTCCATAATGAAAATTGTTTTTATAACACAATTAGTTTGCAATATTTTATAATTATTATGCGAAAATCACAATAAAACTAAAACAATTCCCAAGAAAATTGTATGCAATAAATTACAAATAATGTAGAATTATACTTGTAAAACAAACACGAGAATTAATAGGGGGAGAAAAGATGGGTAAAGATATAAAAAGAAGGGCCATGAGTAAAAGGTTAGCTGTTTTATTAGCTAGTGTTGTAGTAGTTAATCAAGTAACTTCAGTCATACCAGTAAATGCTACTGGCAATAATGTAAACGATATCTCGAGCGGAAGTGCTGTAGTTTTAAATGATGAGGTTTATACATTAAACTTTGATGAAACTGATAAAGGGCAACCTAACTGGCATGACATACAAGGTAGTGGACAAAGAGTTATAGAAGATGGACATTTAAAAATAACTAGAGATACTACAAATAATAATTTTGTTTTTTATGATCAAAATGCTCCAATGCTTGCTGATGGAGAAGTTGAAACTGAATTTACTTTTGAAGGGGGAACAAGTAGATTTGGTGTTGTTGTAAGACCATCAACAGATGGTAACTTCTTATTTGTAGGATATAATGATAATGGAAAATGGTTAATAGAAACTAGTAATTCATGGAAAGATGATATAGCAGGTCCTGCACTTCAAGAAGGACAAACTTATAAGTTAAAGGTTAGATTTGAAGGCAAGAAAATCACTATTTGGTTAGATGGTGAACAAATATTTAGTGAAGTAGTAGAATTATCTAACATGCCAACAGCTCAAGGATATGGTGTTGGATTTAGAACATGGTATGATCAGAAAACTGTAAAGGTAAACTATTTAAAGGCTGGAGCAGTTGGATCAATTACTGATGAAGTTGGAGATAAGACTATTGAATCAATTGAAGAGGTAAGTGTAAGTACAGAACAGTATATTAGACCTGTAATGCCAGGTACTGTTAACGTAACTTATAGTGATGGAACAAAGGGAAATCTTCCTGTTGCATGGGATACTATATCAAAGGACAAGTATGCAAAGGTAGGAACTTTTACTGTTGAAGGTACAGTTGAAGGAACTGATGTTAAGGCAGTTGCAAATATTAATGTTACTGAATCATCTACAGGATTAATTCCACCAGATGTAGAAGTTGAAGAAATAAGATTAGAATCTAAAAAAATGACAGCAGTTTTAGATAATAATTTCCCAAGAGTAATTAGATATGAATGGAAATCTGATGGAGCAGTATTAACTGGTACTGAAGAACAATTATATATTACTGAAATAAATGATATACCATATGTACCAACTGTTAAAGGAAAATTAAGTGGCGATAAAGTTAAGTATACTATGACATTTGATGAAATTGACGTAGTTATTAAATTAGAAATGAGTTTTACTAAAGATGATGTTTTAAGAATGGAAGTAACAGATATTAAGGAAAAAGGAGATTTTATAGTTAAAACTTTAAATTTCCCTGGACATAGCTTAGCTTCTGTAAAGGATTCTGATAATGGACAATTAGCAGGAGTATCAACTCAAGGAAATAGAAATGATGTTAAAGAAGAGTTTAGTTCAGTAGCAGATAAAACATTAGGAAACTTCCCTAAAATTTATGGAATGATAAATAATGATGAGTTTGCTGTTACATTAAATAATAACTTAATTGAAAGTGGAAATAAAGCTATTATAAGCGTTGAACAAGAAGATGGATATAAGAAAGCATCTATAGCAAATGGAAAATGGACTTATAGAGAATCGCTTAAGGAAACTGCAACACAAGCTAAGTTTGTTGGACAAATTGCAGGTGTAGATATAGCAGAAGAAAATGAATTAGATGGTACTCAAGTAATTATACAAAGTGGTAACTCAATAAACAAATATATGGGTAAAGAATATGAAGCAGTTTACTGTGGATTAGGCGGAGTAGAAGACTTTGAAGGTAAGGATTTAAGAGGAAAAGTCGCTATAGTTGATAGAGGAACTCATACTTTCGTAGAAAAGGGACAAAATGCAAGAGAGGCAGGAGCTGCTTACATTATTTGTATTAACAATACAACTGGAGCTGTTCCAGTTCAAGGAGAGCAAGATTCTCTTAATATGATAGGTATAAGTCAAGAAACTGGTGAATCAATTAAAGCTAATTTATCAGAAGATGGTACTACAACAGTAAAATTAAACTTAAATTCTAATACTAGCAATGATGTAGTTCCTGGAGATCCAGAAGAATTACCATGGTCTGAAATCATGATTGCTAGAGATGAAAATGGTAATGGAAAAGTTACTTGGCAAGATGCTGCTATTAAATATAGAGATAATATGGAAGAAGTAGAAGGGGCAGATTATGTAAGAAACAGCTTCTCTTATATTCCATTTAATATAGGTTCATTAGCACAAATGCCATTTATAAAAACTGCAGATTATGTTAAGAAGTTATCAAATTATACAGATGGATTTGGACAATTAGTTCTTCATAAAGGATTCCAAGCTGAAGGGCATGATGATGCTAAGGCTGATATTGGAGGACATACTGGTATAAGACAAGGTGGAGTAGATGACCTTAATGAATTAATAGAAATTGGTAAAGACTACAATGCAAGAATAGGGGTACATCTTAACTTAACAGAATATCACTTAGATGCATTCCAATTTAAAGTAGAAAATTTAAGACCAGGATTTGAAGCTGGATGGAACTGGTTAGATCAAGCTTATTGGGTTGATAAGAGAAGTGATATTTTATCAGGAGAGCTTGCAAGAAGATTTGATTTATTAGAAGCTGATCACCCAGATTTAAGCTGGATATATATAGACGTTTATGATGGTGTAGGCTGGAACTCAAAAGTGTTAGCTGAAGAAATACACAGTAGAGGATGGATGGCAGCAACAGAGTTTAATGGACCATTATATGAAGATGTTGCTTGGACTCACTGGGGTGCAGACCCTGCATATCCTAATGCAGGTAACTCAAGTAAAATTTCAAGATTTATAAGAAATCAAGAACAAGACGTATATATGTCAGATGACCTATTAAAAGGTGGAAAGCATATGTTAGCTAGTGGATGGGGAACTAGGCATGATGTAGAAGGCTTCTATGCAATAGAAACATTCTATAATCAAACTTTACCATCTAAGTATATGCAACACTTTGAAATAATGGAATGGGAAGACAATGGAACTGAAGGATTTGTTAAGTTTAAAGGAGGCTTAGAATCTAAGAGAGAAAATGGATACAATAATATGTATCAAGATGGTAAGCTTATAGCTTCTACTGCTCAAGATACTATTAATGATAGAGGGATAGGTAAAACTACTTTATTCTTACCTTGGACATGGGAACAATTAGATGAACAACCAGAAAATAAAGTATATCACTGGAACCCATATGGAGGAGAAACAACTTGGGATCTTCCAACAGGATGGGAAGGAACAGAAACTGTTAAGTTATACGAGTTATCAGATTTAGGAAGAACTTTTGTTAAAGAAATAGAAGTCGTTGATGGTAAGGTAACTATAGATGCTAAACAAAATACTCCTTATGTAGTATTCCAAGAAAAGGTTAATGAAGATAGAATTGATTCTTGGGGAGAAGGATCTTTAATAAGTGATCCAGGATTTGACTCTCAAAGCTTTGATCATTGGAATGTTAAATCAACTAGTGACAATATGGAGCATTTAAAGATTGAAAATGAAACTGTTGATAGAAGAAAAGGTAATGATGTATTTGTAGTTGAAGGTATTGAAAAGGAAGATCCAACATTAATACCACAATCTGAAATGACAGCAACAGCTACAAGCAGTCAATCAGGAGAAGGCGCAGATAAGGCTATTGATGGAAATGAAAGTACTTTATGGCATACTAGTTATGCAGGTGTAACTGGTCCTCAAAATATAACTGTAGACCTTGGTGGAAAACATGAAATTAATAAGGTTACTTGTCTTCCAAGACAATCAGGAAATAATGGTAAGATAACTAAATATGAATTACAAGTAAGCACTAATGGACAAGACTTTACTAAAGTAGCAGAGGGTGACTGGAATACTTCATCAGATCTTAAGACTATAAACTTTGATGCAGTAGAAGCTACTCATATAAGATTAGTTGCTAATGAATATGTTAATGGATTTGCTTCTATGGCTGAATTAAATGTTCATAAAAATGTAGAAATTCCAGATGAAGAAAAGGTATTTGGAGAAGGGGCTAATCTTTCTCAAGAAATAAAGGATTTAGTACCAGGAAAAACTTATATAGCTTCAGTATGGGTTAAAAATAGTGGAAATAGAGAAGTTACTTTAGGTGTAGATTGTGGTGGAAAAGAAACTACAAGCACAATTGATAGAGCAACTACTAGAATGAACACAGGTGAGGGATTAAAGTGGCATGGTGAAAGATTAACTAGAATGAGAGTTGAATTTACAGTGCCAGAAGGGGTTACAACAGCTAAATTATATGTTGATATTCCAAGGTCAGAAGAAGCTACAAGAGTAATGCTTGATGACTTCAGAATATGGACTAACCCTCAAGAATCTGTAGCTACAGACAGAGATGGTTATGTAATATACGAAGACTTCGAAAATGTTGATGAAGGACATGGACCATTCTATATGGGACAAAATTTAGGTACTGATAATAGAACTCACTATGCTGAAAAGAATCCAGAAGGTGGCCAATACATGAACTGGGTTATCAGTGATAGATTCTCATTAAAGACTAATCAACAAGCAGGTACAACAGGTCATATTTTATTAACTGACCAATCAACATTACAATTAGAACCTAATAAAACTTATGAATTAGGATTTAAGTATACTAATAAGATAGATAATTTATATACTGTATCTGTAAATTCAGCAACTGCTGGAACATTATTTGAAGAGGTAATAACTCCAGGTGAAGTTATTGGACAACCTACTGATGGACCAGGATATAGCAGAGAAGTAAAAGAGTTTAAATATGAATTTACAACTGGTGATGCTGTTGATTACTATTTAGCTATCAATAAAGGTTCTGGATATGATGAATTAGTTATAGATGATTTATATATCAAGGATTTAACTGAAGAAGAAGTTGCTTCAAATAAGAAACATTTACAAATTGCTGTTGAAATGGCTAAGGAAGTAACCGAGGCTGAATTAGAAAATGTTGTTCCTGCTGTAGTAGAAGAATTTAAAGCAGCTTTAGTTAATGCAGAAGCTGTATTAGGAAATGAAAAAGCGACTCAAAGTGAAGTTGATCAAGCGTTTGATAGATTAAGTGAAGCAATGCAAATGTTATCCTTTGAAAAGGGTGATAAAGCAGCTTTACAAGAATTAATAGATAAAATAGAAAAGTTAGATTCTAATGAATATATAACTGCTACTTGGAATAAGCTTCAAGAAAAATTAGATGCTTCTAAAGCTATAATAGCAGATCCAAATGCTATGGAAAAAGAAGTAATGGAAAGCTATGATAAGTTAGTAAGAGCATTCTTAGAATTAAGATTAAAACCAAGCAAAGATAAATTACAAGATTTAATCAATAAAGCTGATGCTTTAGATTCTAGTAAGTATACTAATAAAACTTGGAAGGCATTAGAAAAGACATTATTATTAGCTAAGTCTGTTCTTTCTAATGAGGATGCAACAGAAGAGGAAGTTGCTAATGCTGAAGCTAATTTACAAAAATCTATAGATGGTTTAATTTTAGCTGATGCTAGTAATGGAAATGACAACAATAATAATAATAATGGAAATAACGGAAACAATGGTAATAACAGTAATAGCGGAAATAATGGTAATGGTGGAAACTCAAATAACTCATCAAAACCAGGAAAATTACCTCAAACAGGTGGAGCAAATGCTTTAGTTACATTATTAACTGGATTAACTGCTATTGGAGGCGGATTCTTATTCAAGAGAAAAAATAAATAATAATATTTAAAGCAAAATAAATTTAAGCTCGAAACCACTGATATTAGTTTTATTACAAATATCAGTGGTTTTTTGTTTAATTTAAACAAAATTCAAGTTCTTCTTCAGTTAAGTTTCCAAGATAAATATTGTTTAAATAATTCTTTAAAAAGTTATAAGCTTTTTTTATATCATAAAGAGATGTTTCTGGTGAATACATTTTATATCTAGGAAAATATCTAGATAAATGTAAGGTTATATTTTTATCTATAGAGCCTAAAAATTCTCCTAATTCTCTTAAGGTTATATCATCAGTATTTTCATTAGGAATTAAAAGGGTAGTAACTTCAACATGACAACCCATTTCCCAGGCAATTTTTATAGTATTTTCAACATCCTTTAAAGCTCCAAAGCAAAGCTTTTTATAATATTCATCATTACCTTTAAGGTCTATATTCAATGCATCAATATATGGTAATAGCTTTCTTAAAGGTTCTTCACAAATAAATCCATTAGTAACAAGGACAGTTTTGTGATTTTTATTTAAAGCTTTAATTTTTTTACAAACATCATAAACATATTCATACCAAATACTAGGCTCATTATAAGTAAAAGCAAGACCTAAATTATTTTCAACTTCTAAAGAAATATGAGCCATTTCTTCAGGAGGAACATAATTACTTTTAGGTCTATTTTGAGAAATAGCATAGTTTTGGCAAAATGAGCATTTAAAGTTACATCCAAAGGAGCCAATAGAAAGTATATTGCTACCAGGATAAAAATTATATAAGGGTTTCTTTTCTATAGGGTCTAGGGAAAGGGAAGTAATTTCCCCATAATTTATACTATATAATTTAAGAGTGCCATCATCATCTTTTTTTACTTCACGAACTCCACAAACTCCTTTTTGACTTTCTTTTAAATTACTACATCTATGGGGACAAAGGTTACAATTAATATAATTATCTATTTTTTCATAAAACATTGCTTCTTTATTCATAATTAAATATACCCTTTCATTTTAATCACCATCATCTATTTCCTTAAAGCGTTCCACCTTGAATCTTTCTAAAGAGTAGTTTTCATTAGGCATTATATTTCCCTTTTCCATAGCAATTGCTACTTGTTTATCAGCAGTATCTATTCCTTCAAGATTAGGTAATAATAATCCTCTTCTATGCCCACAAGATACTATAACTCCATAATTTTGTGGATCTAATTCTTCAAATGTAGTTGGTTTAGGCGGATATAAAAGATCGACAGATATATCAATATCTAAAAGTTCTTCTTTTCTAAGTGGTGAAAATCTTGGATCATTTAATGCAGCACTAATAGAATTGTTTATTATTTCTTCTGCAATAGAATTTGTAGTAGGTTCAGTAGTTCCAATACAGCCTCTTAAATCACCATTAATTTTTAATGAAACAAATACTCCTTTTTTATCATTTAATAATTTAGAATTACTATCAAAAATATTATTATTAATTAATTCATCTATAGTTAATAACTTGCCATTATTAAAGTAATTATCAAGATTTAATCTTGCAAGTCTTGTATAAACACTTCCATTTAATATTCTTCTTTCATTTTCATTTTCCTTATCTTTTATAAGTTCATTATATAAATCTGCATTTTCATTAATAGATGGAGAGAACTCCATAATTCCATAGCCAACGCCAAAAGGTCCTTCATAACTTAAAAGCTTAGAGGAAATATTATTATCATTTAGTACACCAGCTAAAATATAAAGGGATCTTAAGCCACATTCACCAGCTTTACAAATTAAATTCTTATCTAAGTTAAATAAATTTTTAAAATCACCTTTTTCTAAAGTATTAATTAACTTTTTATCAAACTCTGCACCGAGTGGTGTATAAGGATAAGGACCATCTTGTGTCAATCTATGAGATAAATCACCAGATGCTATGAAAACAGCTTTTTTACCTATATCATTAACAGCTTTACTTATACATTTACCAAAGTTCATAAGTTCTAAAGGAGCTAACATTCCATAGGTTATATGAACAAGCTTATAGTTTTTAGTATTATCCACAAAATATAAAGGAACCATAGCACCATGGTCAAGTTCTAAATTAATATTATATAAATTTGCAGTATTTTCATCTAATGATGCAGTAGGAATATTTTCTTTTTCTGCATTTTTTATAATTTGGGATGTAAGTTCTTTATCTATTTCAAAATTTAGCTTTACATGTGGTGCATTGAATTTTCCAAAGTCACCTTTTAATTTTGAAGCTGTTATAAGTGCAATAGCATCTCTAAATACTGTTCCATGAGGAGAAACCATAATTATTGTTTCAGGTTCTAAGTTATCTATTTTTTTACCAATTGATTTGCATGCATTTAAAGTATTTATAGCCTCATTTTCTCTCCCTTGACCTATTTCATCAAGAAGATTATTATCAAGGATCATTTGTATTGTATTTTAATTATAGTAATGGTAAACCATATATTAATGCAGGTGAAGC
>NZ_JADPEL010000037.1 GCF_015667795.1 Clostridium sp. D53t1_180928_C8 | reverse complement strand
AATTATTAATATTTATTATATAAGTTACTACGGTAAGTATGTTTATAGGAGGAGTAATGGAGGAAAAATGAATAAGGTATATTTAGATGTAACAAAAAGAGAGAATTGTCTAGCTATATTTATAGAAGATACGGAAGTAATTAAATCAGGTACTACTGTTTATCATATGAATTCAAATGATAAAAATGAAACTTACCAACAATATGCTGATGAGTATGATATACATTTTATTTTTGATGATAATATTCCTAAAGTATCATTTTATACAGTTCCTCAAGTAGATGTTTTTGCAACTGATAGGGAAGGTGGTTTAATTGGAACTGTGGGTTCAATGACAGATTTACAAAGTGATTTACCAATATGCTATATAAATAAAAATAGAGAGTGTTTTCTAATTGCAACTAGCGGGAAAGAGTCTTTGGAAACAACTACCAATTGGAAAAATAATCTTAAACCCTACAATGAAGTTATATTTTATAAATCTAAATTAGAAGCTGAAAAAGAATTAAGATTTATTAATATTTAAGTTCTGAAAAATAACAGACTTAAGATGAAAAAAATACATATGATGGTGTTTTATCTAATAAATCCTTAAATTCTGAAAAAGCAATAAGTAATGGAGATATTGTAGAAATTGATTCTGATTTGGTATCGAGCAAAACACATAATAATACAGAAATTTATAACATCAACAAACTTGATGAATTTATGAAAAATGTTGAGGATAAAAATGTAGATAAAGTCCGTATTGTTGAGTATATACATAATGATGGCCGTACATGGATTAATAAGTTATATGACTTAGAGTATAATGGTAAAAAAATAAAGTATATCGAATATGATACGTACTCAAATCCTAATGCCTTTATACCATCTGAACCTTTTTATTTTGATAAAGTCATAATAAGAGATTATCCAGATGTTTTATGGTATGGAATTTGTTCAGTAAGTAATAAAGGTGATGGCTGTGCACCACTAATTAGTTTTAATAAAAGTAGTATAGTTAAGTAATCAGTTATTAATTGATTTAAAAGTTATATTCTGAGGATGATTTTAAATATTATTCCATGTTAGGTTTTAAATAAAATATTAGACTAACTAATATTTTTTAGTAGATATATTGGAGGTAAAATGATTAACAGTAAAAGTAAAAAATATATGTTAATAATATTTATACTTTTTTTAGTATTATTGAATATATTTCAGTTTAGCAAAATAAGAAGTTACAAAACAATTACAAGAACTAGCGACAATGAGTTTGGGATTCAATTAGAGTTAATTTGTCATGGTATAGAAACTATTGAAGAAGCTAAAGTTAAGGACTCTGTTGATGAAAAAATATTAGGTACAGCTATATTATCTTCAGCCACAGGACAAGCCACATCGGTATATATACAAACATCATATTATGAGGAAAATGAATCGCTATATACAGCTTTATGGAATTTAAATAATATGATAAGTAATAATACAAGGATTAAGAATTTATTAGAAACACATAATTTCAGCACACTTATTCCAATAATTAAAAGTTTAAAAGAAAATCCTTTCGATAAAGATGCTACAGAAAAACTATATTTATATTTTAGAGATATTCAATTTTAAAATTATATATAGTAAGTTAAATTCTAATTTATAGGGGGCAAGAGGTGAAATATAGTATTATGAAAGAATCAGATATACAAAAGTTTATTCCGCTATATATTGATTATTATAATAATCAAGAGGATAGTATATGGACAATAGAAACAACTTATAAGCGTATTCATCAAGTGTGGAGTAGAGAAGATTCGTATTGTTTCATTTTAGAAGATAATGATATTATTTTAGGATTTGCAATGGGGTATTTAGAACAATATGATGATTTAAAAGCATATGATTTGGTTGAAATTGTAATTGATTATAAGTATCAAAATCAAGGATATGGTAAGATGTTTATGTTAGAGATAGAAAAAAGAGTTAAAGAAGTAGGAGCATCAATGATACAATTACAAGCTGTTAATGATGATATACATAATAACTTCTATGGAAAATTAGATTATAAAAATGCTGGGAATTTAATTCTAAAATCAAAGTGGATATGAGAATAAATATAATAAAATCATATTCATCTGAAGATTATAGTAATAAAATATGTATTTAAAGAGAGCAGTTCATTATGAACTGCTCTATAATTTTATAAAAAATAAAATTATATTGAACATATCTATTGGGATATCCATCTAATATATGTAATACTTAGCTAAGTAAAGTAAATAGGGGGAGGAAGATGGAGCTAATATCATTTTTAAATTATAAAAAGAAATCAACTGTAGCTAAAGCAAAAAGTGGTGATAATGATGCTTTTTTAGCTTTGATTAATGAAAATAGATTAAATGTTTATAGAGTTGCTAGAGGTATTTTAAAAAGCGAACATGATATAGAAGATGCTATTCAAAATACTGTAATTAAGGCATATGAAAAGATTAATACTTTAAGGAAAGATGAATTTTTTAAAACTTGGCTTATAAGAATTTTAATCAATGAGTGTAATGAAATTATTAGAAGAAATAAAAAGATCGAAAATATTAATAAAGATAGTAATGAAGAAAAATATAATGATACTTATGAAAATATAGATTTAATTAATGCAATAAATGAACTAAATGAAGAGTTAAGAATTACAACGATATTATTTTATTTTGAAGATATGTCTATTAAGGATATTGCAGCTGTTTTAAAAATACCAGAAGGAACTGTAAGGTCAAGACTTTCTAGAGCTAGGGAAAAATTAAGAGAGATAATGAGGGAGATATAAATAATATGGATAATAATAATGATTTTTTTGACGAAAAAATTAAAGAAAAGTTAAAGCAAGAAAATAGATATATACCACAATATGCTAATGATGCTTTTGATAAAGGGATAAAAATTGGTATGAATAGAAGGAGATATAAGTATAAAAGATTAGCAGGAATAACGGCTGCTTGTTTTTTAGGAATAACTATTTTTACAGTAACATTACCAACTTATGCAGATAAGGTACCATTACTAAATAATATAGTTGATTATTTTAATTCAAGTAGATATGAAAATTATGATGAATATGCATCAGACTTAAATATTACTAAGGAAAGTAAAGGGGTAAAGGTTACTATAAATAAGGTTGTTTATGATGGGTTAGATTTAGCAGTCTTTTATACAGTAGAAAGTGAAAGTGGAATTAGTAATATGCCACACTTTATAGACACTAATTTGAAAGTTAATGGAAAGAAAATATCATTTTCTTCAAGTAGTAGTGGAGAGTTTTTAGAAGATAATAAAGCTTATGTGGGACATATAACTTATGATATGGATGGAAGAAAAGAAATTCCTAAAGAGGTTCAAGAGGAGAGTTTTTATGGAGGCTATGTAGAAATACCAGATGAATTTTTATTTTCTTTAGAATTTAGTAATATTGAAGGAATATTAGATGATGGTTATGTAAGAGGAAATTGGAGTTTTGACATCCCTGTTACTAATGAAGCAGTTAATGGCAAGGTTAAGGAGTATGAACAAGATATCAAACTTGCAAATATTAATGATGGAGTAAATATAAATAAGGTAATAACAACTCCAATTAACACAGCTATTCAAGGAACTTATTATGGAAGTGAATTTTCAAATATAGATTTTATTGCTTTTGATAATGAAGGTAGATATATTGAACCTAAAAGTGGTAGTGGATTTGGAACTGCTTTAAAGAATAATAAATTTATCAATTATTTTACTAGTAAATTTAAGGAGTTATATGAAGGTACAAAATCTATTACGTTTATTCCATATAAGTATAAGGAAGTTAGTGAGGTAAATGTAAGGGAAAGTGGTGATAATAAGGTTATAGAAATAGGAGATATTAAGATTGCTACTACTGAATCAGTAGAAGGTGGATATAATGATATTTTTAAATTAACTGTAGATCTTAATTTAGAAGGAGAAACAAATTTAATTACCATTTTAAATAATGAATATGGAAATATTACAAAGGTTGAAGTTAGTGAAGGTAAAACCAAGTTATATATAAAGTCAAATTATAATATATTTGCAGTGCCAGAGTTAATTAGAGATAAGAGTAGTGGTGAAGAAATAAAAACAGTTGATAATTTTAATAGTATGGAATTAAATACAACAAGATATTTAAAAGAAAGTGAAGAGTTAGTTGTTGAATATGATGGTGAGTTAACTGGAGATGATTATGAAGTAGTTTATTATGATCATAGTAATGAAATGAATGTATATGGTAGTGATATATTTGAAGTAGATGTAAAATAATAAAAGTAAAATAGTTCAGTCTGTGTAGTTAATGGTTCTTATCTTTCTGAAAGTGATAATTATAGAGTTGATAGGAAAGAGAATAATTAAAATGATTCAAATATATTTAATTATGACTTCTGGATTAATATAACTTTTATTCAATATATAGTACTAACAGTTGTAGGAGTATATGTTATAGGGATAATAACTGCATTTATAAGTATGTTTATATCTAGCAAAGTAAATTCGTATATAGCAGCCATAGGAAGCCAGGTACCAACTTTATTTATAGTATGTGCATTAATAATGTTTATTTTATTAAATGAATTATTTTTGTAATATATATACCTAAATATTTATCAGTAGGTATTTATATGATTTTAATAGTAAGTGTGATGAATGTTATAATAAAAGTAAGTAAAAAAGATAAAAGTATAGATATCGGAAATGAAATTAATAAAATATAAATTAGATGCAAATAATTCTTTTAATGATTATTTAAATAAGTAGGGTGTTTCAATTGTTGAAGCACCTTTTGCTATTTTAAGATATATTGTTATTTAATGAATTAATATAAGGAATCATATTAAATATATGGTATAATAAGTAAAATGAATTTTGCTTATTAAATAAGAATAAGTATTTAGTTAGTGAGAAGATGTGATTTAGAGATATAGAAGAGGTGGGATATGAGTGTTTGTCCAAAATGTAAAGTAAAGTTGAAATATAGAGTTATAGAAAATATTTTTAGAGGAAAAGCTAATAAATTAAAATGTAATATATGCAATATAGAAATAAAAATAACTAAGAAAACTAATAAAATAAATTCAATTATTGCATCATTGCTATTATTTTTACTTGTATTTTATGGACATGATATTATAAATTTTATAACGAATTTTACTGAAAATGATAGTGTAAGTCAATGTATATTAATTTGTATAGTAGCAGTCTGGGGAATGATTATTTATAATGGAAACTTTCCTTGGAGTGAATATGAAGAAGTTAAATAATGTATCATTTTGTATTAATGAAGGTGAAATGGTTGGTTATATATGAGTCTAATGGAGAAGGGAAAAGTACCATTCAATTAATTAATGATTATAGGATAAAGTAGTAATTTTATTAAGAAAATTTTATTGATTAAATAATAGGAGAAATATATTAATATGAATATTTGTGGAATTATATGGGATTATGATGGGACTATTATAAATAGTGCAAAAAAGAATATTAAAGTAACAATTGAAGTATTAAAGCATTTTGATAAAGATATAGAAAAACATTTACCTTATGCATTACAAACTTATGAAAATTATCAAGAAGCTAATCATATGTATAAAAATTGGCGTGAGTTATATTTAAAGTGTTATGGTTTAAAAGAAGAAGAACTAGATGAAGCTGGTGAACTTTGGACGCCGGAACAACTAAAAAATAAGACAATACCTTCTATTTTTGAAGGTATGGTAGAGCTACTTAAAAATATAAAGCATATAAAAATGGGAATTTGCTCACAAAATAGCAACGAAAATATAAGGGAAACATTAAAATATTATGGAGTAGATAATTGTTTTGATGCAGTTATTGGATATGATGACATATTAGGTAGTGAACAGAAGCCAGACCCTGCAGGTTTTATTAAATGTATAGAACAACTAAAGCTAAATAATGAAAAAGGAACATTTATTTATATAGGAGATCATAGTGAAGATATAGTATTTGGTAAAAATGCACAAGTTGCATTAAATGAAGAAGATATAAATGTTATATGTATAACTGTTGATTTTTTTAGTTTGAATTTAGATACATATAATAAATGGACAAAGCAGCCTGATTATTTTGTTCAAACTACAGATGAATTAAATAGTGTATTAAATAAACTTATTTTTTATTCTAAAATTACAAAATGTGGTGTATAATAATTACATAAATAGGAATTAAAAGTAGGTGAAATATAAAAATGAAAAGAGAAGAAATTAATTACTTGGTGCAGTTATATTAACTGATAGTAAGTTGTACCAAGAATAAGTTTTTATGTACTATCAGGAAACTGCACCAATTTTCTATTAATCAAAAAATATGAAAAGAGGGACAGTTATGAATTATAGTGAATTAAAAGATTTATGGAAAAGTGAAGAAAAGGCTGCATTTAAGGGGTGGGATTTCTCTTATTTAAAAAATAGATGGGATAATGAAAAATTACCGTGGGATTATAAGGAAATTTTAAATAGATATTTAAATAAAGATCATAAGTTATTAGATATGGATACAGGTGGAGGAGAATTTTTATTATCACTTAATCATCCTTATACCAATACATCAGTTACAGAAATGTGGGAACCTAATGTTAAGTTATGTAAGGAGAAATTAGAGCCACTTGGAATTGAAGTTAACCAAGTATTTAATGATTCATAATTGCCATTTGAAGATAATACTTTTGATATGATAATTAATAGACATGGATCTTTTGATGTTAAAGAAATAAAAAGGATATTAAAGACTAATGGGATTTTTGTAACTCAACAGGTAGGTGGGAAAAATAATGAAGTATTATCTAAAAAATTAATAAAAGATTTTGAGCCATTATATGAGGATAATACTTTAGATAATAACTTAAAAAATTTAAAGGATAACTCATTTAAAATTTTATATGCTAAGGAGTACTATCCTTATTTACGTTTTAAAGATATTGGAGCAATTGTTTATTTTTCTAAAATAATTAAGTGGGAATTTCCTGATTTCTCTGTAGAAAGTTGTTTTGAGGAATTATGTAGGTTAAATGAGGAGATAGCTGTTAAAGGATATATAGAAAGTATTGAACACAGATATATTCTAGTTTGTAGAAAGCATAAATAATTTTATAATTAGATTAATTAATGAAGGACTTCAATTATTATATATAAATTACGAGGATATATAGTAATTTAATAAAGATTTAAACTTGTAAAGTATGGAAGGTGGAGTAGTATGAAAGAAAAATTCAATATTGTATTTCCTATAGTGAACTGTATGCTAGTAATAAGTACATTAACATTTAAAAGTATTGATTATATATTATGGATTTTAATATTAATACTTAATATTATTTCATTAAGTATATCATTAAAAGATGATAGTAAAATAAAAATAGGTATGAGGATATTTTCTGGAATAATACTTATTTTATCAATATGTTGTATACTTTATAAGATTTATGAAGTTATTTATTTCTAATTTTAATAATGTAATACAATTTATAAGTTTCAATTTAATAGAAAAAGGTTATAGTTAACTAGGAAATCAAAATTTGGTTTCCTTTTTTATTTGTAAAATAGAGTATATAATTATTACATAAATGAAAATTGTTATAAATTTTAAAAACATTTCTCTTTAGAATCTATGCACACTGTTTCATGTTTTGTTGAACTGTATGAATATCTAAAAGAAAGCTCAATGAATTCAGTTTTAGATTTAGAGGAATTTAGAGGTTTATTGCAAAAACAAATTCAACATGTTATAACTTATGACACAACAAAGTGAGCAGTTGACTATGTATGTAAACCATCATTATTTATAAATAGTAAAATAAGTGATTTTTATATAGAAAATAAAGAAATATGCGATTATGAATGTGAGTTTATTTTAAATACTCAAGAATCAGATGGGGCATGGAGTATTACATGGTCATGAACAGATTATCTTGAGCAATGGAATATAAGAAAAAATTGGTGGAAATCAGATTTGATTATAAAAAATGTGCAATATATCAAAGCAATAGAAGAGTTAGTTGTTGAGGTAGAATAGGTAATGAGGAAAAGAATTATTAATGAAATCAATTGTGAAAGTATTGAGAGTTTTATAGCTATATATAATTGTTCAAGGAAATATTGTATTGATAAAATAGATGAAGTACGTTTTAAATATAAGGAAATGGATAATAAATTAAATAGTGATTTAAATTATAAAATTCTAAGTGTCTTAAAAGATGAAATTTTGAAGGATAGCATAAGAATAGATATTTTAAAGAATATTTTAATTTCACTAGAAAAATATGATATTCAAAATGAGGAATTATGTAAAAAGAAAAAAGAGTTCATTAAAGAGATTTATAGACAATCAATTATTGATTATAAAAAGTATAGACGTGAATTAAAAAATGAAATAGATATAGTATGTAAAAATGAAATAAGAAAATTGGATTATTATATTGATAGTATAAATATTGAAGAGGCTAAATTTGATTATATAAGATTATTTTATAGACGTGTTTTAACTGAGAATGAGTATTGTAAAAAGAAAAAAGAGGTATTAACTAGAGTTGATAGATTTAAGAATTGTAAGACTATAAAGGAAGAAATCTTTATTAAGGATTATAAAGATATTATTTATAGTGAAATTGAAAATAAATATAAAAATGAATATATATATGAGTTAAATCTTTCTGATTATTCTTATATTCTAGAAGTTGGAGGATTAAACTTTACAACAACTAGTGGATTTAATACATATTGGTTTGATGATAAATTAGATTGGGTAATAGAAAGAAATCATGAGGGATGGTATCATATTTATTTTTGATGATAGGAAGTAGATTAATAAAGTTTAAAGGATAAAACAAATTATAAATGGAGAATAATATATGTTTACAATAATGATAATAGAAGATAATGAACAACTTCAAAATGAAATTGGAAGTTTATTAATGATAAATGGTTATTCAGTTTTGAAACCAAAGGATTTTAATAATATACCACAAGTAGTAAAAGAAAGTAAACCTGAGTTAATTTTATTAGATATAAATTTACCCAATGATGATGGATTTAAAATTTGTACAGAAATACGTAGTTTTTCAAAAGTACCTATAATTTTTGTAACAAGCAGAAATACCAATATAGATGAACTTATGGCAATTACCCTAGGTGGAGATGATTTCATTACAAAGCCATATAATACACAAATACTTTTAGCTAGGATAAATTCACTTATTAAAAGAGCATATCCTAATGATTCTAATTTAGATATAATTCAGCATAATGGATTAAAGCTAAATATCTTAACAAGTACAATTGAGTATAATGAAAATAGTGAAGAGCTTACAAAGAATGAACTGAAAATATTATATTATTTATTAATTAATAAAGGGAAAATTGTTTCTAGAGCTGAAATTATGGAGTATTTATGGGATAGCTCCATGTTTGTAAATGATAATACTCTTACAGTGAATATTACAAGAATAAGAAATAAGATAGAAGAAATAGGATTAAAAGATTTTATTAAAACTAAAAGAGGGCAAGGTTACTTAATATGAGTATAAAAGATTACTTAAAAAGTAAGATTGGAACAATAGCTTTAAATATTATAGCTTTAATAGTTCTATCATTATTTCTTTTAAGTATAGGAAATGAACTTAAGGCAGTATTAATAATTGTATTGTGTTGGATAGTTACTTTATTTATTTACCTTTTCATTTCTTATAAAAAAAGAAATGATTATTTTCAGTTATTAGAAAAATCTATATATAATATAGATAAAAAATATTTAATAAGTGAAGTGTTAGAATTACCTCCATTTATTGAAGCAGAGCCTTATTATTATCTTTTGAAAAAATCGAGCAAATCAATGAGGGAAGAAATAAATAAGGAAAAATCAAGGCTTAAGAATTATAAAGAGTACATAGAACAATGGATTCATGAAGTAAAAACACCTATTTCCCTTATAAAATTAATTGAAGAAAATAATAGAACAACTAAAAGTTCAGCAATACTTATGCAATTAGAAGAAATTGATAGGTATGTGGAACAAGCTTTATTTTATGCAAGAAGTGAAGATGTAAATAAGGATTACCTTGTAAAGGAAATAAGCTTACAAAGTTGCGTAAATAGTGTTATTACAAGAAATAAGCAAGGGTTTATTTTAAATAATATAGATATAGAAATTGATAATATAGAAAGGTTTGTATATTGCGATAGTAAATGGCTTGAGTTTATTTTAAATCAAATAATAGTAAATTCTATAAAATACAGAAATACTAAAGATTCAAAAGTTAAGATATATTGTGAAGATATAAAGAATGGAATTAAGTTAATTATTGAGGATAATGGTATTGGTATTGCTTCTGATGAATTAGATAGAGTATTTGAAAAAGGTTTTACAGGAAATATAGGTAGAGTAAATAGTAAGTCTACCGGTATTGGATTATATTTATGCAAAAAGTTATGTGATAAGTTAGGATTATTAATAGATATAGAGTCAGAAATAAATTGTTATACAAAAGTTAGTATTACTTTTCCTATAGGAAGCTTTATAGTGAAAACTTCTGTAGTTAAATAATGTATTTATAGTGCTAGTTAAATTAGTAATGTTACAACATTGTCACCTAAAAGTAATATTAAATCGAATCTAACATGTTATATATAAGTTAAAATATCCTTGAGGTGATAATTGATGAACGAAGTATTAAGAATAAATAATATTGAAAAATATTATGGAAATAAGGGTAACATAGTTAAAGCTATTGATGATATAAGCTTTAATGTAAAAAAAGGTGAATTTGTAGGGGTGATGGGGCCTTCAGGATCAGGTAAGACAACTCTATTAAATTTAATAGCTACAATTGATGAGGTTAGCTCTGGTAATATTTATTTAGATGGAAAGGACATAACAGAAATAAATCAAAAGAAGATAGCAAAGTTTAGAAGAGAAAATTTAGGGTTTATATTCCAAGATTTTAACTTGTTAGACACATTAACTATTCATGAAAATATAGCTTTAGCACTAACAATAAATAAAACTAAAAAAAGTGAAATTGATAATAAGGTGTTAGATATTGCTAGAGAGCTAGGAATAGAAGATTTGCTTTCAAAGTATCCTTATGAAGTATCAGGTGGACAAAAGCAAAGAACTGCTTGTGCAAGAGCATTAGTAACTAATCCTAAGTTAATATTAGCTGATGAACCAACAGGAGCACTTGATTCAAAATCTGCTCAAATGTTAATAGAAATGATATCAAATTTAAATAAGGATTTAGATGCAACAATATTAATGGTAACTCATGATTCATTTACAGCTAGTTATTGTAATAGGATATTATTTATTAAAGATGGTAAAATATTCACAGAGTTAGTAAGAGGTGAAAATACACGTAGACAATTCTTTAATAAGATACTAGATGTAGTAGCATTGTTAGGTGGTGACGTTAGGGATGTACGCTAAACTAGCTAAAGGTAATGCAAAGAAATCTATTAAAGATTATTTAATTTATTTTATAACTATAACAATATGTGTAAGCTTGTTTTATGCAATTACATCCCTTTCTAGTTCAAGTTATGAACTAATTACAGAAGATTCTTATAATTTCAAAGCTTTAAAACTAGTATTACAGTATTCAACTTATGTAATTACGGCAGTTCTTATTTTGCTTGTAGCTTACGTAAATAAATATATGATAAGAAGACGACAAAGGGAATTTGCTACATATATATTACTTGGAACAGAGCAAAATAATGTGGCGTTGATGTTTTTTGTTGAAACACTTGCAATTGGGATTTTGGCAATAATAGCAGGAATATTTGTAGGAACTTTATTTTCACAAGCAATCACAGCCATAGTTTTAGTAAGTGCTAAACAAGAAGTAGTATTTAGTTTAAAGCTATATATGGATACAGTAGGTATTACATTTATATTTTTTATAGCTATGTTTTGTATAATAGGATTATATAATGTTGTTATTTTAAGAAAAATAAAGCTTATAGATATGATAAATGCAAACAAGCAGGTTGAATTTCAATTTAAAAGAAGTGCGAAAATATATAGTATTATATTTGTGTTTTCAATAATTTTATATATTATTTGTGGGAGTTGTACTTTTAAATTAATAAATTCTGAGGTAGACTATAGCATAAAATCATTAAGATATATAGGTATATCTTTAATTACTTTTATATTAGGAACTTATGCTTTATTTTATTCAATTGCTTATATATTGATTTATGTAAAAAACAAATGGATTAATTTTAAATATGAAGGTACAAATTTATTTTTAATAGGAACAATAGTGTCTAAAATAAAGACAGCACCAATATTAATGGCTACAATATCAATGACTTTCTTAGGGGCTATGATAAGCTTCATAATAACAATTGTAATGGCTCAGTGGGCACTTGGATATTTAGATAT
Source organism: Clostridium sp. D53t1_180928_C8 (assembly GCF_015667795.1). Taxonomy (GTDB): domain Bacteria; phylum Bacillota; class Clostridia; order Clostridiales; family Clostridiaceae; genus Clostridium. The sequence continues at coordinate 20,035 of NZ_JADPEL010000037.1, read as the reverse complement.
GAGAGTTCCTTATGATGTAGATATACGAAATAATTATAGTACAACCTTTTTAGAAGAAGCTAATATTAAAGATATACCTAAATTAGATTATAGTATGATTATTAATTATTTAAATGATAATGGGTATAAGGTTAATAGTTACTGTCAGGTAGAAAAATATATTATCAAAGCAGAGGAAAATAATAACTCGTTAGTAGCAATTAGAGTAAGTGACTTTAATAAGCTAAGAAGTATGTTAGGTTATGAAGAAATAGAATTAAAGAATAATGAATTTACTACTCAGTGGCATAGTGCTACTACTGATGAAGTAATAAACAGTTATATTAATAATAATGACAAAATAAATATTAATGGAGAAACATATAATATTAGTAATCTTTCATCTTATAAGGAATCTATTGGAGAGGGTTTTTATAGTCCATATATAGATAATATTATAATTTTGCCAGATAAGGCATGTAATAATCTTGATTTTATAGAAACTAATTTCGTGGCTAATATTAAAAATGAAATGAGTTATGAAGAAGCTAATTACTTTAGAGATAATTATGTTTATAATTGGTTTAAAGATAGTAATTCCGAATTTGTGACAAACTATAGTGGTGAAAATGACATAACATATATGGCAATTGATATTAGAATTAAATCATTAGAAACTAATAATATTTTAAATATGACCTTAGCTATGAGAATACTAGGAATTTATTTAGGGATAGTGCTTTTAATGATAAGTTTAACTGTTTTATCACTTAGTCAGCTCGCAGATTCTATTGAGCATAAGGATAGATTTAATGTGCTTAGAAAGTTAGGTATTGAAGAAAATGAAATAAGCAAAATAATTTTAAAGCAAATTTCAGTATATTTTATAGTACCTATTGCTATAGCAATGATTGGCGTTATAATTTTTGTATATAATTATTATTTGTTTTATGAATATGTAATTAGAGTTTTTGTTGGAGATAAAACATTTGTTTTAAGTGTTATCTTTGGAGTTACTTTAATGATTAGCGTTTATATAGCTTATTTCTTTGCCACATATTATACTTTTAAGAGAAATATTGATAATTAAATAAATAGCGAGTAATTTGGAGACCTAATAGGTTTCCTTTTTATTTTGTAAAATGTAGTATATAATTATTACATAAATAGCAATTTGTTTAGTAAATTGAAGTATATAAAGTTAATATATTTTATTTATCATTAATTAAATTAATAAGTTGATTATAAGAAAGTATTTTAATATATAGATTACAAAAGTATAGTATCAATATGAAAGGTGAATTTTTAGATGACTTTACATTTAAGTTAAATATAACTTATATTTAATAATATAAATTAAAATTAAGATGAGGTAAATTATGAGATATGAAGAAGCAATGAAATACATAACTGAAGTTGGTAATTTTGGGTCAAATTATGGATTAGAAAGAACACATAAATTATTAGAGTACTTAGGTAATCCAGAAAAAAACTTAAAGCTTATACATATTGCAGGAACAAATGGAAAGGGTTCTACAACTTCAATGATAACAGAAATATTAATGGGAGCTGGATACAAGGTTGGAATGTACACTTCACCATTTATAGAAGAGTTTGAAGAAAGAATTCAAATTAATAGAAATAATATTCCAAAAGAAACTTTAGCAGACTTGATGGATGAGGTTAAGATTTCTGTAGATAAAGTAATAAAGGATGGATATAATCATCCTACAGAATTTGAAATAATTACTGTTTTAATGCTTTTATACTTTAAAAGAGAAAATATAGATTTCGGAGTTATAGAAGTAGGTTTAGGTGGAACATTAGATTCAACTAATGTTATTACACCAATACTTCAAGTAATAACGTCTATAAGTTTTGATCATACTAATCTATTAGGAAGTACATTAGAAGAAATAGCAGGAGAAAAAGCAGGAATTATTAAAAAAGGAATTCCTACAGTAATATATCCTCAACAAGAAGAAGCTTTAAAGGTTATTAAAAATAAGTGCCTTGAAATGGATTCTGAGCTTTATATTGCTAACGATGAAAATCTAAAATTTGAAAATGTAGTAAATGAGGATAAGCCATATCAATTATTAAAATATAATAATGAAATTGACATATTCTTACCTCTACTTGGAGAACATCAAATAATGAATTTAAGTGTTGCAATAAACGTAATTGAGGTTTTAAATAGTAGAAATATAATTAATATATCAATTGATAGTATAGTAAAAAGTATAAAAAATGTTGTTTGGAAAGGGCGATTAGAAGTTTTATCAAAGAATCCTTATGTTGTTATTGATGGAGCTCATAATATACAGGGTATACAAACGCTAAGCAAAAATGTAAAAAAATATTTTGAATATGATAATTTATATTTGATTTTAGGTATTTTAGCTGATAAAGATGTTGAGGAAATGATTAAAGTAATAACACCAATGGCTAAAAAAGTATATGCTGTTACTCCTAATTCAATAAGAGCAGAATTAGCGGAAGACTTAAAAAATGAAATAGTTAAGTATAATGAAAAGTGTGAAGCTTATAATGATTATAAAGAAGCTTATTTAACTGCATTAAATGATTCAGGTGAAAATGATCTTATTTTAGCTAGTGGATCATTATATATGGTTGGAGATATGAGAAAAATAATAAATAAAAACTTAAATTAATATAGAGGTAGTTAATTAATGATAGTATTGTTAATTAACTACCTTTTAATATATTGCTTGACAATATATTAGTATGTAATAAAATTTGATTTAAATAATTGTGTAACATATAACAAGTTTTTATAGTGAATCAAAAATTATAAATATATTATAAAAAATATACACTAAAATAAAATACTCGTAAATGATTATAAGTAGAAAAGAAAAAACATCCTAAAATTTTGAATTTATTGAAAAGCTAATCATTTACTATTTTTTAAGAATATACTATACTAATAAATAACGAAAAATAAAGGAGGATACGTTTATGTCAAAACATTTACATATTATGGCGCCAGAAGGAGCTATAGCAGAAACAGTATTATTACCGGGAGATCCATTAAGAGCTAAATTTATAGCAGAAAACTTTTTAGAAGATGCAGTTTGCTATAATGACGTAAGAGGAATGTACGGATATACTGGAACTTATAAAGGAAAAAGGGTTTCTATACAAGGAACAGGAATGGGATTACCTTCACATTCTATTTATGTAAATGAATTAATTCAATTTTATGGGGCTAAAAGACTTATAAGAATAGGATCTGCAGGTTCTTGTAGTGATGATGTTAATGTTAGAGATATAGTACTTGCACAAAGTGCATCTACTAATTCAGGAATTAATAAAAGAAGATTTAATGGGCTTGATTATGCACCAACTGCAAACTTTGATTTATTATATAATGCATATAATATAGCAAAAGCAAAGGGTGCAAATGTAAAGGTAGGTAATATATTATCAAGTGATTTATTCTATGATGATACTAATCATTTCTCATTAAAAACATGGGCTGATTATGGAGTTTTAGCAGTTGAAATGGAAACAGCTGAATTATATACATTAGCAGCTAAAAATGGTGTAGAAGCATTATCAATTTTAACTATATCAGATCATATCTTTAAAGGAGAAGAAACTTCTCCAGAAGAAAGACAAAATACTTTTACGGATATGATGGAAATTGCTTTAGAATTAATAAAATAGAAGAAAATAAAAAGACAAGTGAGAGCTTGTCTTTTTATTTTGCTAATTATTAGAAGCTTTATATTCGACTAAAGCCTTAGATAATTGATCTGGACATGATGTTCCTTTTCCCCTACAATCTATTCCTTGTAATTTTTCGATAGCTTCATCAATATTCATACCCTTTACAAGTACTGAAATTCCAAATAAATTACCAGGACATCCCCTTACGAATTCAACATTTTCAATAATATCATTTTTTATGTCTACATGTATTTCTGTAGAACATACTCCAGATGTTTTATAAACAAACATTTGTATTCCTCCTAATATCTAAGTAATAATTTACTTTTTAATTATATATTGAGTTTGTAGAAAAATAAAGAAAAATAACAAATAATGCAATAGTGACAAACTTATTGAAAGCTGCATATATTAAAATACATAGAAGTTTTAAGGGGGTGTAGTTAATGAGTTTTATTGTTTTATGCAATACAGGTGCAGATTCACTTTCTAAAATTGATTTAGATACATTTGAAGTAAAAAAAATATTATTTAAGTATTCTGAAAGACCTGTTGGGCCTCATGGAATAAGAAGGTATAATGATGAAATTATAACTGCAAATAATTACAGCGATTCTATATCAATTTTTTCTGGAGAAACTTTTGAGGAAATAAGTAATATTAAAATTGGACCCAAACCTAATGATTTAGTTAAAGTTGAGGATAAAATTTATACAATTTGTGGTGAGTCAAATTCCATAGTCGTTTATGATGTAATCCAAAATAGGGTGTTATGGGAGATTTATGCAGGCAATTGGCCACATAGCATTGATTATTGTAAGAAAAAAGAATTATTACTTGTATCAAATTTAGAAGAAAATTGCACTAATATTATTAACTTAGATGATTATCAAATTGTAAAAACCCTCTTAACGCCTGAATATCCTACAAAAGTAAAAATATCTAGTGATGAAAGATTTATTTATATATGCGAAAGTTATTTAGGTAGTGATGAAAATGGATATTTAGATGTATTTTCTATTGAAACATTTAATAGAGTAGCTAGAATTGAAGTAGGAACATCTCCAATAGATATGTATGAAGATGATAAAAGTATTTATGTTTCTAACTTCACTGAGGGAAGTATAAGCGTAATTGATAAAAATTCATTTCAATTAGTTGAAACATTATATATAGGTGGAATGCCTAAAGGAATTTTAAAAAAAGATAATAAAATTTATATAGGTGATTACTTAAAAGGTAGACTGATTGTAGTTGAAGATGAAAAAATAAAAAAAATCATAGCAATCGAGTCAGAACCCAATGCTATGATTTTATTTTAGTTTTCATCAGAAAAAAGTACTTGAACTATTTTAGTATAAATATCCGAAGGGTTTTCTTTCCACCTAGCACAAAGCGATGTTGCTTGTTTTTTAGTAGGAACAGAAATTTTTAGATCTATAAGTAGTGTTTCATCCTCAAGAGCCTTTAAATCAACAACAAAAGAATTGTTTTTTTCAATAGTATAGTCACTATGAATTGTTAATTCTTTTTTTATATTGTCTATTGTTTTTGAGATATAATTATCGATTATATCTCTTTTTATTGGAGAAATTCTGTCATTGAATATTGAAAGAACATTTTCTCCTTTGCTAGTTATAGTTATTAATATCTTATTATTTTTTTCAATATACTCAACAAATTCAGCGGTATCTAATTCACTAATGTATTGTTGAAGTGTGAAGTAATTAATAAAATTATTTTCAAGAATGATTTCAGTAAGTTGTGTTTTAGAAATAGGTTGTCTTAAGGATTTTATAACATATAATACTAAAAGTTTATTTTCTGCTAGTTCAGCTGAATTTTCGTACATATTAAACCTCCAATATGAAAGTGTCTATTTAATTATAACATAAATTTTGTTAGATGGAATATTGTAGTCATAATATTATAAATTAAGAATATAAATTAATAATAATTAAGTTTAGGAGTAGTGTGATGAAATTTAGCAAAAAATTAAATATTAATATTTTTATAATTTTTATGGTTATTATTGTATCAGTTGTTTATAGTGGAAAAATTAAAAATACGGTAGCAACCGAAGCTAAAGAAGTTCCTATATATAGAGTTTGTACAGAAGAGAAAAAGGTAGCTTTAACTTTTGATGTAAATTGGGCGGAGAATGAGTACATATATGAAATATTAGATGTATTAAATGAAAATAATGCTAAAGGTACGTTTTTTATCATGGGAGGATGGGTAAATTATTCGGATGAAAATAGAGAAAAGCTAATGAAGATTAATGAGGGGGGACATGAAATAGGAAATCATAGTTATATTCATCCAAGCTTTACTAAGATTAATCATGAAAGAATGTCTGATGAAATCAAGAAAACAGAAGATATTATTTATGCAGCTACAGGTAATAAAACTAAAGTGTTTAGATTTCCTAGTGGGGATTATAATCAAGATGCTTTAGAGTATGTTAGAAGCTTAGGATATGAATGTATTCAATGGGATGTAGATTCTATAGATTATAAGGAATCAGGTGCAGATGTTGAATATAATAGGATAATGAAAAATATTAAGGAAGGGTCAATAGCTCTTTTTCATAATAATGCAAAGTATACATCTCAAAATTTAAAAAAAATAATTAATAAATTAACTGAGGAAGGTTATGAGTTTGTTACTATAAGTGAGTTGATTTATGATGATAATTACTATGTAGATGAAAAAGGTGAACAAATAAAAAAATAAATATTAGAAAAATATTGAAAGTTATGAGGTATTTGTATTATAATGGAAATAAATCCTTGATATTTTTATAACAGCAATAAGAATTTTATTAATTACTAAGGGAGAGAGGGGTAAAGATGGACAATTTGATGTTAAATAACAAGATTTATCTTGAAGGAAAAATTGTAAGTGGTATGGAATTTAGTCATGAGATGTATGGGGAAGGTTTTTATACTTTCTTAATGGAGGTAACTAGGTTAAGTGATTCTGTAGATTTATTAAACATTACGGTATCTGAAAGACTTATTAGTAATATGGATTTATCTATAGGTAAAGAAATAGTAGTATTAGGTCAATTAAGATCTTATAATAAATTTGTAGATGGTGCGAACAAGTTAATATTAACAGTTTTTGCAAGAAACATAGAGCCATGCATAGAAAAGAGTAAAAATCCAAATGAAATATTCTTAGATGGGTATATATGTAAGGAACCAGTATATAGAAAAACACCATTTGGAAGGGAAATAGCAGATGTATTATTAGCTGTAAATAGAGCTTACAATAAGTCAGATTACATCCCAACAATTGCTTGGGGTAGAAATTCAAGATTCTGTCAAACATTAGAAGTTGGCGATAATATTAGGGTATGGGGAAGACTACAAAGTAGAGAGTATCAAAAAAAGATAAATGAAACGGAAGTAGTTAAAAAGGTTGCTTATGAGGTATCAATTTCTAAAATGGAAAAGGTATCTGAGGAAGAAAGAGCAGAAAATAGTAATCCTAATCATGAGGAAGGTGCTGTATAGCACAATAAAAAAGGCTCCCACAAAATGGGAGCTTTTTTTTATTTTCTTAAATCATCTAAAATTTGAGTTTTATCCTTTGTTTTATCATCAACATTTTTAATTATTCTTGCAGGTGAACCGGCAACAACAACACCAGCAGGAACATCTTCAGTAACAACTGAACCAGCAGCAACAACAGCACCAGCTCCGATTTTAACACCTTCTAAGATAACTGCATTAGCACCTATCATAGCATCGTCTCCAATTTGACAAGGTTCCTTGCTTGGTGGTTCTAAAACACCAGCAACAACAGCACCAGCACCTAAGTGAACTCTCTTACCTAATTGACCTCTAGCTCCGATAACAGCATTCATATCTACCATAGTACCTTCACCAATTTCAGCACCGATATTTATTACAGCGCCCATCATGATTACAGCGTTTTTACCGATAGAAACTCTATCTCTAATTATTGCACCAGGTTCTATTCTTGCGTCAATTGATAAAAGGTCTAACATTGGTATTGCTGAGTTTCTTCTATCATTTTCAACTCTGAAAGATTTAATCTTGTGTTTGTTTTCTAATATTATTTCAGTAATTACATCACTTTCTCCAAATAATATGTAAAAATTATTGTCACCATAATGTTCAACATTTCCTAGTGAATCAACGTTTAACTCTCCGTTAACATATACCTTTACTGGAGTTGTCTTTTTTGATTCTTTGATAAATCTTGCTATCTCATATGGATCAGTTAAATTATAATTCATAAAATCATCCTTTCTTCATTTGCCCCAAATATTTATTCAAGCATTTATATTATAATAGAATTACAAATTATTTTAAAGAGACATTAGTAAAATAGTAGAAAAAACTTTACTGAATAGCATATTTGCTATAAAATTACTTGAGAGTAATGTTAGTTTTAATATTAAATGAGGGGGCAAAGAATATGAATGAAAATTTAGATAGAGTAAAGATATCTGGAATAAGAAAATTCTATAATGAGGTACAAAAGGTTGAAGGAGCAATTTCATTAACATTAGGTCAACCAGATTTTAAGCTTCCAACTTCAATTGAAGAAGGGTTAATAAATGCAATACAAGAAAATAAAACTACATATACAAGTAATGCAGGTATAGTTGAATTAAGAGAAGAAATAAGCAAATATCTTTTAACTAAGGACATTGACTATGAGGCAGATGAAATTTGCATTACTGTTGGTGGTAGTGAAGCTTTATTTAATATATTTACTGCATTATTAAATAAAGATGATAAAGTTCTAATTCCAACACCAGCATATCCTGCATATGAAAGTATAGTTACTATATTGGGTGGAACTGTAGTAAATTATTCTTTAGATGATGAATTTAAAATTGATGTAAAAGACATAAAGAATAAGATTAAACATATGAATATAAAATATTTAGTTTTATCATTACCTAGCAATCCTACAGGAGCAATATTATCAAAGGAAGAAAAAAATGAATTAATAGAGTTAATTAAAGAAAATGATATATTAGTTATTACAGATGAGATATATGAATCTTTATGTTACGATGAATATTATAGCATTGCACAATGTAAAGAGATTAAAGAAAAAATAATTTATGTAGGTGGATTTTCAAAAATGTTTTCCATGACTGGATTAAGAATTGGATATTATGCATGTTCTCAAATGCTGATGAATGAAATTATAAAGATTCACCAATATAATGTATCTTGTGCACCATCTATTTGTCAATGGGCTGTTTATAATGGATTAAGATATGGATTAAAAGATGTAAGTCACATGAAAGAAGTCTTTAGAACTAGAAAAGATATGGTTGTAGGAAAGTTAAGAGAAATGGGATTAGATGTAATTACACCTAAAGGAGCATTTTATGTATTTCCATCAATTAAAAAATTTAATATACCTTCTGAGGAGTTTGCTCTAAGGTTATTAAACGAGGAAAAGGTAGCCTGTGTTCCAGGAACTGCATTTGGAATCGGTGGTGAAGGCTACTTAAGAATATCATATTGTTATTCTGATAATGAATTAACAGAAGCATTAGAAAGAATAGAGAAATTTATTAATAAAATTTAACAAATATTACTTGAAATATGTATTGTTATAAAATAATAATGCATATTTCTTTTTTTTATACAAAAAATGTCCGTAAGAGATAATACAAAAACTTAAAAATGTTCGTTTGCGTGCAAAAAGTTAAATTTTAAATTTTAAACAAATTATTAATGAATTTACAATGTAAAATTGGAAAAAGATCTATGCCTTAAAGAGGAGAAATTGGCTAAAACAGTAAATGTAAACGTTAACTAAAAATAAAAAGTTATATTGTCATATTACGAAAAAAGTGTGCATTTATTTAATAAAATACTAAATGTAGACGGTGAAAATTAACGATGTATTTTGACAAAAGTGGTAAATGTATTATAATTAATATAAATTATTAACATTTAGCTTTAAAAAAATAAGATGGGGGTTGTACACAAATGCTAAAATATGTTGGAAAAAGAATTTTAACTAGTATAGTTACAATTTGGGCAGTTATTACAATTGTGTTCTTTCTTGTAAGAATAATGCCAGGAGGACCTTTTGAAGGAGAAAAAATCACTGCTGAAATGAAAGAAGTATTAAATGAAAAGTATGGGCTAGATAAACCGGTAGGAGAACAATATGTTATCTATATGAAAGGTTTATTAAAAGGTGACTTTGGACAATCTATGAAATATAAAGGTAGACAAGTTATTGATACTATAAAAAATGGATTCCCAAAATCAGCACAAGTTGGAGCAGTTGCTATTGTAGCTTCTGTAGTAGTTGGTATTTTATTAGGAGTAGTTGCAGCATTAAATGCAGATAAGTGGCCGGATAGGATATGTATGATAATTGCCACATTGGGAATTACCATACCGAGTTTCGTAATAGGATCCTTATTAATATTCTTATTTACAGTAAAATTAGGTGTGCTAGGAGCAACTGGTCTTAGTAAACCATCAAATTATATAATGCCAGTAATAGCACTATCAGGAAGTTCAATGGCATTTATAACAAGATTAACAAGAAATAAATTAATAGATGTTTTAAAATCAGATTATATAAGAACAGCAAAAGCTAAAGGTTTAAGTGGTGGAACAGTAATATTTAAACATGCATTAAGGAATTCATTAATTCCTGTTGTTACATATTTAGGACCTTTAACAGCTGGTGTACTTACAGGTTCATTTGTTGTAGAAAAAATATTTGCTATAGCAGGTCTTGGTAATGAGTTTACATTAACAATAACAAATAGAGATTACACAGCATTATTAGGAGTTTTAGCGTTCTACTGTACATTTATAGTAATTTGTAACTTAATAGTTGATTTACTTTATGTAGTAGTAGATCCAAGAATTAAACTAGAAGGATAAAAGGGGGAGAGTTAATTGAAAAACGTAGTTGTAGAGAATTTAGATTTAAATATAGATAGTGAATTATTTTCTCCTTTAAGTTCAGAAGAGAAAAAGGCAAATGAAGTAGTAAGACCTAGTGTAGGATATTGGGCTAATGCATGGAGAAGATTAAAAGCTAATAAAGTAGCATTATTTTCATTAGTTATGATAGTTGTAATAATTGCTTTTGCAATATTAGGACCAATTGTAGTAGAGAAGCTTTTTGGTTTTACTTATCAATCAACAGATAAAGCTGCATCAAACTTATGGCCAACAGCACAACATTGGTTTGGAACTGATAACTTAGGAAGAGATTTATTTGTAAGAGTTATGTATGGTGCAAGATATTCACTTATTATTGCATTTGCAGCTTCAATATTAAATCTTGTAATAGGGGTTTTATATGGAGGAATTGCAGGGTTCTTAGGTGGAAGAGTTGATAATATAATGATGAGAATAGTTGATATATTATATTCTATTCCTACATTAATATATGTTGTTTTATTAATGAATGTATTAAAAACTGAAGGTTCAAGTGGAATGTTTGCGATTATAGTAGCTATGGCAATTTCTTCTTGGGTAGGTATGGCTAGAATTGTTAGAGGAGATATTCTTCAATTAAAGCAACAAGAATTCGTTTTAGCAGCTAAGACATTAGGAGCATCAAAAACAAGAATTTTATTAAGACATTTAATACCTAACTGCTTAGGATCAATTATAGTAACGATGACATTATTTGTACCTTCTGCAATATTTACTGAAGCCTTCTTAAGTTATATTGGTTTAGGGTTAAATGCACCACTTGCTTCTTTAGGAACATTAGCAAATGATGCAAAAGGTTTATTAACAACACAACCTTATCAATTATTATTCCCTGCTGCTATGATTTGTTTAATCATTTTAGCATTTAACTTATTTGGTGATGGATTAACTGAAGCTTTAGATCCTAAACATCAAAAATAGGAGGAGAAACAGATGAGTAAATTATTAGACGTAAAAAATTTAAAAACATCATTTAAGACTCATATTGGAGATGTTCAATCTGTTAGAGGAGTATCTTTTCATTTAGATAAAGGAGAAGCTCTAGGAGTTGTTGGAGAATCAGGATGTGGTAAGTCAGTAACAATGATGACAATAATGAGATTATTAGGTGAGAATGCAAAGATAGAAGCGGAATCTATTACATTTGATGATAAAGATATAACTAAGCCTAATGAAAAATTAATGCAAACTATAAGAGGAAATGATATGTCGATGATTTTCCAAGATCCAATGACATCATTAAACCCTTTATTTACAGTTGGAGATCAATTAACAGAACATTTAATTAAACATAAAAAAATATCTAAAAAAGAGGCAAAAGAAAAAGCAATTAAAATGCTTGATATGGTTGGGATTCCAAGTCCAGAAAAGAGATTAAAACAATATCCACATGAGTTTTCAGGTGGTATGAGACAAAGAGTTATGATTGCAATGAGTTTAATATGTGAACCTAAACTTATAATTGCAGATGAGCCTACTACAGCATTAGATGTTACTATACAAGCTCAAATTTTAGATTTAATGAAAGATTTAAAAGAAAAATTAGATACATCAATCATACTAATTACACATGATCTTGGAGTAGTTGCTGATTTATGTTCAAGAATTAATGTTATGTATGGTGGTCTTATTGTTGAAGAAGGTACAACAGAAGATATATTCTACAGAGGAAAGCATCCATATACATGGGGATTATTAAGAAGTGTGCCTAATCCAAAGAGTGAATTAAAAGAAAAATTAATTCCGATTGAAGGACAACCACCTGATTTATTAAAACCGCCAGTTGGATGTCCGTTTACAGCAAGATGTGATTATGCAATGAAAATTTGTAAGGAAAAGCAACCACCGTTATTTGAAATAGAAGAAGGACATAGAGCTGCATGTTGGCTATGTCATAAAAATGCACCAAAAGTTGAGTCACCAATAAGGGGGGAAGAATAATGGAAAATAAAAATGACGTTATTTTAGAGGTTAAGAACCTTTGTAAATACTTCCCTGCAAACAAAGGATTATTTTCTAAGAAGAGCTTTGTTAAAGCAGTAGATAATGTTTCTTTCTCTATTAAAAGGGGAGAAACTTTAGGGTTAGTAGGAGAATCAGGATGTGGTAAAACTACTACTGGAAGAACTATATTAAAATTATACGAACCAACTTCAGGAGAAATAATTTTTAATGGACAAGATATTACAGGTTTAAGTGAGAAGAAAATGGTATCTTTAAGAAAGAATATGCAAATGATTTTCCAAGATCCATATGCATCACTTAATCCAAGAATGACAGTTGGAGATATAATTGGAGAAGCTATTGATATTCATGGTCTTTTCAAAGGAAAAGAAAGAGAAGATAGAATAAGATATTTATTAGATAAGGTTGGATTAAATGGAAGCCATATAAATAGATATGCTCATGAATTTTCTGGTGGGCAAAGACAAAGAATTGGTATTGCAAGAGCTCTTGCAGTTCAACCTGATTTTATAGTATGTGATGAGCCAATTTCGGCATTAGACGTATCTATTCAAGCACAAGTTATAAACATGCTTGAAGAACTACAAGAAGAATTTGGATTGACATATTTATTTATTGCACATGATCTTTCAATGGTTAAGCATATATCAACTCATATTGGAGTTATGTACCTAGGACAAATGGTTGAAAAAGGACCAGCAGATGATGTATATACGAATCCTAAGCATCCGTATACTAAGGCATTATTATCAGCAGTTCCAATTCCAGATCCACAGGTAGCAAAAGCTAATAAGAGAATTATCTTAGAAGGTGATATTCCATCTCCTATAGATCCGCCACCAGGGTGTAGATTTAAGGGTAGATGTAAGGAAGCAATGAAGATTTGTAGTGAAGTTAATCCTGAATTAAAGGAAGTTGAACCAGGACACTTTGTTGCATGTCACTTATTTAAATAGAAAGTTTTCAAATATTAAAAGTGTGAATTAGGGCAGCTAAATCATAGATTTAGAGTCTAATTTAAGTTATTAATTGCATTAGCAATTTATATAAAAAATATTAAGGGGGAACAAAAAAAGATGAAAAGTTTAAAACTTAAGAAACTATGTGCAGTTTTAATGGCTGCAACAATTAGTACTTCTTTATTCATCGGTTGTGGAAGTAACGATAAGTCTACTGGAGCATCTGGATCAGGAAGTACAGCAACAAAAAATCAAGATTTAGTATTTAACCTTGGGGAAGATCCAGAAACAATTGACCCAACATTAAATACTTCTTCAGGTGCGGGGACAATAATTGTAAATGCTTTTGAAGGATTAATGGTATTAGATGAAAATGAACAGCCTAAAGAAGCAGTTGCTGAAAATATGGAAGTATCTGAAGATGGCTTAGTATATACTTTTAAATTAAGAGAAGATGCTAAGTGGTCAGATGGAGAACCAGTAGTAGCTGATAACTTTAAATATTCTTGGTTAAGAGCTTTAGATAAAGCAACAGCTGCTGAATATAGCTATCAATTATATTACATTAAAAATGCTGAAAAATTCTATAATGGAGAAGTATCTGCTGATGAAGTAGGAATCAAAGTAATTGATGACCACACATTAGAAGTTACTTTAGAAGCACCGACTTCTTATTTCCCACAATTATTAGCATTCCCAACATATGCTCCGTTAAGAGAGGATATTGTTTCAGCTAATCCAGAAGGATGGGCAACAAATGTTGAAACTTATGTTTCAAATGGACCATTCAAATTAGTTAAATGGGATATGAAAGATCAATTAGTTTTCGAAAGAAATGAAAACTATTGGGATGCAAGTAATGTTAAATTAGATACATTAACATTTAAGTTAGTAACTGATGAAACTACTGCTTATTCTGAATTAAGAGCTGGAAACTTTGATATAGTAAATAGTGTACCATCAAATGAGATTGAACCAGGTAAAGCAGAAGGATTAGTTCAAGTTATTCCTAAATTAGGTACTTATTTCTTTGCTGCTAATGTTGGTAAACAAGATACTTTAAGTGCTGATGTTAAAAAAGCTTTAGGAAATAAATTAGTTAGACAAGCGTTAAATTTAGCTATTGATAGACAAGAAATAATAGACAATGTAGGTAAAGCAGAACAAATTCCTGCATATAGCTTTGTACCACAAGGTATCTTCAATGAAGATGGAAGTGAATTCTCAGATAAAAAATATTATGATCCAGCAGATATGGATGGAAATATTGAAAAAGCTAAAGCGTTATTAAAAGAAGCTGGATACGAAAATGGTGAAGGTCTTCCTACATTTGAATTAATGTATAACTCTGAAGGTCAACACAAAGATATCTGTCAAATAATCCAACAAAACTGGAATGAAATAGGTGTTAATGTTGAATTAACTAACCAAGAGTGGGCTGTTTTCTTAAATACAAGACAACAAGGAGATTATCAAATCTCTAGACATGGTTGGATTGGTGACTATGTTGATCCAATGTCATTCTTAGATATGTGGGTAACAGGCGGAGGAAACAACGACTGTGGATTTAGCAGTGCTGAATATGATAAGTTAGTTAATGATGCAAAAGTTGAAACTGATGCTGCTAAGAGAATAGAAATGTTAAGAAAAGCAGAAGATATCTTAATGGATGAAATGCCAATATTCCCAATCTATTACTATACAACAGTAATGGCTTGGAACGATAATGTTAAAGGTGTTCAAGTTTCTACATTAGGAAAAGTAACATTTAAAAATGCTTATAAAGAATAATTAAAAAAGGGAGAGTCTCATGACTCTCTTTTTTTAATTTCCAGCTGGATTATAGTGTTGACTTGAAACACCTTGTCTTTTAACTGATTTATGTTTTAAATTAGGATTATGGTTATGACCTTCTTCAGTTATTGGAGTTTGATAATTACATTTTTCCATTCTAGCTTGTTTATTATCTGGTTGACTATCTTTTGGCATTATTTACTCCTCCTAAAATTCATATAAGATGTACAATCTTATTATGTGTTAATATATTTTTATTTATTCTCCTATGGACACTAATTGTTTTATGTATTATATTATATGTATAAAAATAAAATTAAAGTATTTTTATGTAAAAAAGTGTATATAAAGGGGAAGAGATTAGAATGTTAAATGGGAAAAGTGAGATTTATATGGGAGAATTATTAGAAGATAATGCTTTATTTAGTATAAGCGAGGGTACGTGTAAATTAGAAGATAAAAATTGTACTTATTATAGAATACCATCTTTAATACAAACTACTAAAGGAACTCTTTTAGCATTTTGTGATGCTAGATATGATACTGCAGATGATAATTTAGGAAGAATATCTTGTGTTGTTAGAAGAAGTGAGGATTGTGGGAAGACTTGGGCAGAACCAATATTAGTTTGTAAATATCCTAATTTATATGGAAAAGAATATAGTAATGTATCTAGAACCATGGATACAACGACATTAGTAACCAAAAGTGGTAAAATTTTTACTCTTCATGGTCAATGGAAAAGTAATGCCTTTAACTGGACTAGAACAGAAGAAACACCAGATACTGATTGGAAGGCTGTTATATCTATGTCAATAGATGAAGGAATTACTTGGTCTAATACTGATATTAGTTCTTTAGCTAATGGTAATGGAGATATTGTTTCATTTTTAGGTGGGGTTGGTACAGGGATACAAATGGAGAATGGGACATTAGTACTACCTATAGATGTATGTAGAAGAATAAATGGAAAAAACAAAACGTTTTCTTCTATTATTTATTCTTTAGATGATGGACAAAGTTGGAACATGCCTAAAGGATATGCCGAAGAAGGAACTAGTGAATGCGATATTTTAGAAATTGAAAATGGCACACTATTATTAAACTGTAGAAGAGAATTTAATGATAGGGGATGTTATATATCTAAAGATATGGGTGAGACGTGGGAAATTTATACACAATTGCATAATGGTATTAGCAATAATAAAAATTCATCAGCTTGTCAAGCATCATTTATAAAAATTATTCTTTCTGATAATAGACAAGTTGGATTATTATCAACTCCTAAGAATTTGAATGGAGGAGTTAAAAGAGATAATTTAACTTTATATGCAACATACGATTTTATGAGTTGGAAAGAAATAAGTGTATTATATAAAGAAAATCAAAGTGAAGTAGGTGGTGGATACTCATCTTTATGCAATGCCATAGATTCAGATAATTTAAATCATTTATTTTTACTTCAAGAAAAAGATGGAGATATAGTATTTAGAGATTTTACTAATTTATTAGAAGATATAATAAGATAATAATTATAAAAATAAAGAGTCTAACAATTTTAATTGCTAGACTCTTTTCATTATAATCCTAAAACATTATCCATATTATAAAGACCTGGAGATGATATTGTAGCCATGTATTCACAAGCTTTTAATGCACCAATAGCGAATACATCTCTTGATATTGCTTTATGAGAAAGTTCAATAACTTCACCAGTTCCTGCGAAAATTACATCGTGGTCACCAACGATAGATCCACCTCTAACAGCATGAATACCTATTTCATTTTTCTCTCTTTTTTTATGTCCGTCTCTACCGTGAACATAATGAGTTTCTTCAGAAATAGCATCCTTTATGGTATCTGCTAAAAGAAGAGCAGTACCGCTAGGAGAATCTAATTTTTGATTATGATGTTTTTCTATTATTTCTATATCATAATTTCCATATAATAATGGAGTAACTTTTCTTAATAATGAATTAATTAAATTTATACCTAAAGACATATTAGCAGATTTAAATAAAGGTAATGATTTACTTTTTTTGTTAATTAAATTTAAATCTTCTTCTGAATAACCAGTAGAACATATAACAAGAGGTTTATTAGTCTTTTCTGTTAGTTCTAAAAGTTTGTGTAATGTACTTATATTAGAAAAGTCTAAAAGTACATCATATTCTATATTTACATCATCAGGTGTAGTGAATACTGGATAGTTTAATTCTCTATGAAATTTATCTATACCTGCTATAATTTCTAGATTAGGAAATTCGCTAACTAAATTTGATATTACAGTTCCCATTTTACCACAGCAACCGCTTAATAGTATTTTAACCATATGATAAACTCCTTTTAAACTAAATTGTATTTTTTTAATGTGTTAACTAAAGTTTCTTTATTTTTATCGTTCATTTTATAAAGTGGTAATCTTAACTCACCAACATTCATTCCCATAACATTCATTGCAGTTTTTACTGGAATTGGATTAGTTTCTATAAATAAATTATTCATTAATTCTAGATAATCAAGTTGTAATTTAGTTGCTTTAAAACAATCACCATTTAAATATGATTCACACATATCATGAACTGTTTTAGGAATTATATTAGCAGCAACTGAAATTACTCCAATACCACCTAAAGATAAGATTGGAACAATTTGATCATCATTTCCAGAATATATATCTATTTTATCACCACATAAAGCTTTCATTTTAGCAACTTGACTCATATCACCACTTGCTTCTTTAATTGCAACAACATTATTAAGCTTTGTAAGTTTTAATAATGTTTGAGGTGTAATATTCATATTAGTTCTACTTGGAACATTATATAATATAATAGGAGTTTTAACAGCATCATTAATAGCCTTAAAATGCATTATTAAACCTTCAGCGTTTGTTTTGTTATAGTAAGGTGTTATAATTAGAAGACCATCTACACCAACATTTTCAGCATAAAGACTCATTTCAATAGATGTTTTTGTGTTATTACCACCAGTACCTGCAATTACAGGTATTCTTTTATTTACAACATCTACAGTGAATTTAATGGCATCTTTTTTCTCTTGTTCAGTCATTGTAGTAGCTTCACCAGTGGTACCACAAATAATGATAGCATCTGTAGATTCTTTAATGTGCCATTCAAGTAATTCTCTTAATTTTTCATAATCTATACCATTTTCATTGAAAGGTGTAATTATAGCTACACCAGAGCCTTTAAATATTGACATTTTATCCTCCTAAAGCCATTCATTTTTTATTAAAACTTCTGCAATTTGTACAGCGTTTAAAGCTGCTCCTTTTCTTATGTTATCAGCAACAACCCATAGGTTTAGTCCATTATCTAAGCTGAAATCACGTCTTATTCTTCCAACATAGACATCGTCTTTTCCAGAGATTTCTAATGGAGTTGGATATATTAATTCATTTACATTATCACAAACTGTTAATCCTTCTGTTTTTTCAAATAATTTAAATATATCTTCTAATTCAAATGAATTATCTAATTCAACGTTAATGCTTTCACTATGGCTATTTAAAACTGGTACTCTTACAGTAGTAGCAGTAATTTTTAAATCATTTGAATGAAGTATTTTCCTAGTTTCTTCAATCATTTTCATTTCTTCTTTTGTATAACCATTATCTAAGAAAACATCTATGTGAGGAAGGCAATTTCCAGCTATAGGATAAGGGAATTTTTTAGGAGATTCACCTTTTAAACCATCCTCTAAATCTTTAATACCTTGCATTCCAGCACCTGAAACTGCTTGGTATGTTGAATATACAATTCTTTTTATTCCATAATTATCTAATAAAGCTTTTAATGGTACCATCGCTTGAATTGTTGAACAATTTGGATTTGCAATAATTCCATTATGGTCTTTTAAGTCTTCAGGGTTTACTTCAGGAACAACTAAAGGAACGTCTTTATTCATTCTCCATGCGCTTGAATTATCTATTACTACAGCACCATAAGATGAAAATATTGGTGCAAATTTTAAACTTGTATCTCCACCTGCTGAAAATAGTGCAATATCTATTTTTTTATTTTTAATATTATCTTCACAAGTTTCTTCTACTATATATTCTTTCCCATTAAACTTTAAATAAGAACCTGCTGATCTTTTTGAAGCAAAAAGATAAAGATTTTTTATTGGGAAATTTCTTTCCTCTAGAATTTCTAAAAATTTTCTACCTACATTACCTGTACTACCAATTATTGCTACATTATACATATTGGTTCCCCCTTTTTTATTCTTTAATTATATAAAGGTTATAAATTTTATTATATAGAATGTTCTGTTTAATAATATGATGTGAATATACTTAAATTTTTAAATTTAAACTAGTATGTAATTTAAAAGAATTTTTAATTTAAATATAATGTTAAAAAAAACCTTGAGTTATCACTCAAGGTATATATACATCAAAATATATAAAGAATCCTTAAATGATAGCTCACCACATAAATTATGTGACAGAAATATACATATTCTGCATACCCCCAGTTATACAGCTGTAAAGCTTTAGCTATATACTTCGGCGATAAATCCTTTCTTATTATTTTAACATGCTTTAATCCATAATAATACTAATAAGTATCGCACCTCTATCCATTTATAAACTTATATGATAATGATTATACCTTTTATGTATCAAAGTTTCAAGGAATA
>NZ_JADPEL010000036.1 GCF_015667795.1 Clostridium sp. D53t1_180928_C8 | reverse complement strand
AATTATAAATTTATATATATTTTTTTATTTTCCTTATAAAAGAAAAATTATATTTATACTTTGTTATTATGCCTATAAATAAGTATTTTTATTTTTTATAACTTTTCTCTATTCTTACTTATACTAAACTTTCAATGTATAAATGTTAAACATAGTAATATTAAATTTTCTTCAATCCCTTTATTTATAAGGTTACCAAAAGAATTTTTATTAAAATATTTTTTTCAAAAATATTGATTTTTCATTCACAAGTCTATATAATAACATTGTTTGTTTAGTAATTTTAAACCAATAGTTTAGTAATAGTTATTATTAAATTATTCGAAAGGCAAGGTGAAATTGTGCAAATTGGGGATAAAATAAAACGAATGAGAATTGAAAAAGGATTAACACAGGAAGAGCTTGCTAATAGATGCGAATTATCTAAAGGTTTTATATCTCAACTTGAAAATGATATAACTTCACCATCTATTGCCACCTTAATAGATGTATTGGAAATATTAGGGACAAACCTTAAAGAGTTCTTTAGTGATGATAAAGATGAAAAAATCACTTATACATATGAAGATATGTTTGAAACTGAAAATAATGATTTAAAATATAAATTGATGTGGTTAGTTCCAAATGCACAAAAAAATGAAATGGAACCAATAATGATAACATTAGATCCAGGTGGAAAATATACAGAAGAAGAACCTCATGAAGGTGAAGAATTTGGTTACGTATTATCAGGAACCATAACTCTACATCTTGGAGACAAATCATATAAAGTTAAAAAAAATGAGAGCTTCTATTTTAAGCCTAGATCAAATCATTACATAAGTAATAGTGGAAAGACACCTGCTAAAGTTATTTGGATTTCCACTCCACCATCATTTTAAGTTCAATTAACTAAATCTTTGATTTAGTTAATTGAACTTACTCCATTGTCTAGTAATGGAATACGTTAATATTAAAGAAAGAGGTGTTTTTTTTGAGTCAAAATATTATCGAAATACAAGGTGTTTCTAAGTTCTATGGTGATAATACTGTTTTAGATAACCTTTCATTAAATATACGTAAAAATGAATTTTTAACTTTACTTGGTCCTAGTGGATGTGGTAAAACAACTACGCTTAAAATTATAGCAGGCTTTGAAACTGCAGATAATGGTAAGGTTGTCTTTGATGGAAATGATATATCTAACCTACCGCCTTACAAAAGACAATTAAATACAGTATTCCAAAAGTATGCATTATTCCCTCATATGAATATATATGAAAATATTGCTTTTGGATTAAAAATTAAAAAACTTTCTAAAGAAGAAATTGATAAAAAAGTTCGTGAAATGTTAAAAATGGTTGCTCTTGAAGGATTTGAAAAAAGATCTGTTGATTCATTAAGTGGCGGTCAACAACAAAGAGTTGCTATTGCAAGAGCTCTAGTAAATGAACCCCAAGTTCTTTTACTTGATGAACCTTTAGGTGCATTAGATTTAAAACTTAGAAAAGAAATGCAATTAGAGCTAAAAAAAATTCAAAAGAGACTTGGAATCACATTTATATTTGTAACTCATGATCAAGAAGAGGCTCTAACAATGTCTGATACTATTGTCGTAATGAACAAGGGTGTAATTCAACAAATGGGTAGCCCTGAAGATATATATAATGAACCTGCTAATGCATTTGTTGCAGATTTCATTGGAGAAAGTAACATATTAGATGGAATTATGCTAGAAGACTTTAAAGTAAAATTCTCTAACGCAACTTTCAACTGTGTAGATAAAGGTTTTAAACCAAATGAAAAAATAGATGTTGTTGTAAGACCTGAAGATATCGCAATTACTTCTGTTGAAAATGGAATGTTAGTTGGTAAGGTTAATTCTGTTACTTTTAAAGGTGTTCATTATGAAATTGAAGTTGAACAAGACAATACTAAGTGGATAATACATAATATAAAAAGTGCTAAGGTAGGAAGTACTGTTGGATTAATTATTGATCCTGAAGCAATACATATCATGAGAAAGGTAAGTAATTATGAAAAAGAAAAATAATCAAGGTTTTCTTCCAGCATCTCCCTACATTGCTTGGAGCTCACTTTTTATTGTTATTCCACTTTTAATAGTAGTTTTCTTTGCCTTTACTATAAAATCAGGTGATAATTATAAATTTTCATTAGAAAACTTTCAAAGATTACTTGATCCTAATTACTTAAAAGTTTTTAGTAGAAGTTTACTTTTAGCTGCTGAAGCAACCTTAGGATGCCTTATCCTTGGATATCCTGTTGCTTATTTAATCTCTAAAATGAGAGAAGGAAAAAGAAATATATTAATAATGCTATTTATTGTTCCTATGTGGATGAACTTCCTACTTAGAACTTATGCTTGGTTACCTATTTTAGGTAAAAATGGTCTTATTAATACTTTCTTAGTTAATATAGGACTTAATCGTATAGATATACTTTATAATGATTTTGCAGTACTTTTAGGTATGATATATAACTTTTTACCATTTATGATATTACCTATTTATACTGTACTTACAAAAATGGATAAAGATTTAATAAATGCAGCATCTGATTTAGGTGCAGATAGAAAAAAAATCTTCATAAAAATAGTTTTACCTTTAAGTATGCCTGGAGTAATCTCTGGAATTACAATGGTATTTATGCCTGCTGTATCTACCTTTGTTATTTCTAGAATCCTGGGCGGTGGGCAATATATGTTACTTGGTAATTTAATAGAAACTCAATATACAACAATGGGCGATTGGAACTTTGGTTCTGCTATTGCTATATTTATGATGATTATAATTTTAATTTCAATGGCCTTCATGAATAAATTTGAAGGTACTGATGATAAATAAGGAGGATATTTATTATGGTAAAAAAACTTGAGTCTTTCATTAAAAGATTTTACCTATTATTAATTTTTGTATTTTTATATACACCAATAGTTACTTTAATGGTATTCTCCTTTAATGATTCAAAATCTATGGGAAAATGGAGTGGCTTTACTCTAAGATGGTATACCAACCTTTTTCAAAATGCTAGAATAATGGAAGCCTTAAAGTATACACTAATAATAGCTATATTATCTTCTATTATAGCTACAATAATAGGTACCTTGGCTGCCATAGGAATTCATAAAATGAGAGGTGTACCAAAAAAGACTTTATTAAACATTAATAATTTACCGGTATTAAATCCAGATATAGTTACTGGTATATCTATAATGAGTTTATTTATTTTTATCTTTCCTTTTCTAAATAGAATTGGAATAAATGCTCAGTTTGGATTTACAACTATGCTTTTAGCTCATATTACTTTTAATATTCCATACGTTATATTATCTGTACTTCCTAAGCTAAAGCAACTTCCTAATAATATAACTGAAGCAGCCTTAGATTTAGGTGCAACACCTGGGTATGCAATGAGAAAAATAATCTTACCTCAAATTCAGCCTGGTATTGTTGCCGGACTTTTAATGGCTTTTACAATGTCTATTGATGATTTTGTAATTAGCTTCTTTACTACAGGCCCTGGAGTTACTAATTTATCTATAGAAATTTACTCTATGGCAAGAAAAGGTATAAATCCTTCAATAAATGCATTATCTACTTTAATGTTTTTAACAGTATTAATTTTATTATTAATTGTAAATAGAAAAGAATTTACTTCAAGGGGTGAATAAATTGAAAAAATTTAAAAAATTAGCTGCTTTAATTGCAACTACATTATTAACAACTTCTCTTTTTGCCGGATGTGGAAATAATAGCGCAGGAGAAAATGGAACATTAAACTTCTTCAATGTTGGTGATTATATTGATGAAGCTCTTATTAGAAAATTTGAAAAGGAAACTGGTATTAAGGTAAATTATTCAACTTATGATACTAATGAAATAATGTACCAAAAAGTTAAAACTAATCCAGGTACTTATGATTTAGTAGTTCCATCTGATTATATGATTGAAAAAATGATAAGTGAAAATTTATTAGAAAAAATAGATTTTAATAATATTGCTAATTATCACTATATAGGCGATGATTATAAAAATTTATCTTATGATCCTACTAACGAATATTCTGTACCTTATATGTGGGGAACTGTAGGTATAATATATGATAGTACAAGAATAACTGATCCTGTAGATAGTTGGGATATTCTTTGGGATTCTAAATACAAAGATGAAGTATATATGTTTAACTCACTTAGAGATGCTATGGCTATTGGATTACTTAAGGATGGATATTCTATAAACTCTACTGATCCTACTCAAATAGATAATGCTAGAGATGTTTTAATTGAACAAAGAAGTTTAACTAATCCTGTTTATGTTGTGGATGAAGTTAAAGACAATATGATTGCTGGTGAAAAAATGCTTGCAACTGTTTGGTCTGGTGATGCAATTTATATAATGAACGAAAATCCTGATATGAAATACGTTATACCTAAAGAAGGATCTAATAAATGGGTAGATGCTTTATGCATCCCAACTGGTGCGAAAAATAAAGCTCAAGCTGAAGCATTCATTAACTTCTTATGCGATCCTGAAAATGCTAAAGAAAATGTAGATTATATAGGATACTCTACTCCTAACACTGCTGCTTATGATTTACTTGATGAAGAAACTAAAAATAACCCAGCAGCATATCCTTCAGATAAAACATTATCTAAATGTACCTTATTTGTAGATTTAGATCCTGAAGTATTAAAATTATATGAAGCTGCTTTTACAGAAGTTCTTTCTCAATAATAAAATATAAAAACTAAAAAGAGGATTCAAACTTGACTCCTCTTTTTTTATTTTTTATATTTAAATACAAATATAAAGCTTTACATTTTAAACTTAAAATTAGGAAACCATATTTTTATTTCTCTCTTTGAACTTTCAATTGAATCTGATGCATGTACGCAATTTTCTGTTATTCCCTTAGCATATTTTTTCCTTATTGTTCCTGCCTTTTGTTCTTTGGGATTTGTAGCTCCATTTATCTCTCTAACCTTACTAATACACTCTTTTCCTTCTAATATTAATGCACATACTGGACTTCGTGTAATAAATTGAATTAATGAACTGTAAAAACTCTTTCCATAATGCTCTGAATAATGTTCTTCTGCTATTTTTCTTTCTACTAATTCCATTTTCAAAGCAACAATCTTTAATCCATTTTTCTCATAAAAACTTAGTATATCCCCTATTATATTTTGCTCTACAGCATCTGGCTTAATTAACACTAATGTTTTTTCCATGCCCCACCCCTAAATTTTATTTTACTCATAGCATTATATGATATATATATCATTTTTATATATGTTATAATTCTAGATATATATAATTATAAGGAGGTTTTTATGGTTAGATATTACATAATTCTTGAAGGCCGTGTACAAAGCGTAGGTTTCAGATTCTTTTGTACAATGAATGCTCGCACAACTGATTTAACTGGCTGGGTTAGAAATATGGATAATGGCATGGTGGAAATGGAAGTTCAAGGTGAAGAAAAAGAAATTGAAAAATTCATCAAAACCCTAAAAAAAGGAAATCGCTTCATAAGAGTTGACGAACTATATCAAAAGAAAATAGAGGTAATACCGCAAGAACGTACCTTTACAGAACGCTATTAAATAAAACTGCGAACTAAAGCTTAGATGCCGCGATGCCGAAAATTAATTATATAACCTCCATTAAGTAATATAATTTCTTCCGGTGATATTATTAATTTTTCTCTATCACTGGCTTTAAAGCTTAAGTCTGCAATTTAAGCCGAATTTTCCTAAAGTTAACGACTCCTGCTACAAATTTATAGCAGGAGTCGTTAACTATAAGTCGGGGAACTAAGAAAAACAGCGAAGAGAAAAAATGAAATATTAATTTGGATGGAATCATTGAAATTAAGCTGTAGAATTTAATAATTGATATAGTAAAATTTGCGTCAAGAAGTTTTTACTGTTTGAAGCTTTAGCAAATTTTACGGAATCAATTATATAAATTCAAGAGGAAAATTTCACCGCTTACCGGAAAAGTAATATTTCATTTTTCGTTCTCACTGTAGTTTGCAGTTTAGTCATATTGCATTAGGTTATATTTTTCAATAAGTGATATTAATTTATCAGCATATATTGGCTCTCCCCCCTCATTTTTAACCGTACTATATCCTGCATCTTCTAATGCTTGAGCTTGACTTTTATAGTTTTTTGCATTAAATAATCCATACTCTGCATACCTTGAGTTTTCATATAAAAACTTTCCATGATCTTCAATAGATTCATTAATATTATCGTACTTTCTAAAATTAGCTACTGTAGAATCATTATAATTTTCACTGGTTGTTATAGTTGCAATTGCTCCATTCCATCTTGAGTCTGCTTTAATTCCAAATAAATTATTATGAGTAACTGCTAATTCAGAATTACCCCAGCCAGATTCCAATATGGCTTGCGCCATAGTTATTGATGGTAATATTCCATATTTATTATAATTATTTTTAGCTCCTTCTGAAATTTTTTGTACAAAGCCCATTTTTTCATTATCTATATATGTATTAGAATATACTTGTTGATTGCTAGTCTCTAAATTTTCTCCTTCCGTAACATTTTCCTGCTCTTTATTCTCCATAACAGCTAATTCCTGTAAACTGTTTATTTCATTAGAACCGTTCTCCTTCAAATTAAAAATCATTATATATAATATAACAATTGTAAATATACTAGCTAAACATACTTTTCCTAGCTTTATTTTTTTACTTTTTTGTGCATAAGTTCTCAAGCCATCATACTTAATGTTTTTTCTCATTTTCAACTCTCCTATAAATTTAAAATACTCTATATATACAGTTAGTATTTTTATCTTAAAATTCTTTATGCATTTTAAGTAATTATTTTTCATTCTTTCATTTTTTATCACATTTAATAATATGAACTTATTACACCTTTAATACTTAAGTTTTTAAAGAAAATAAAGAACCTATGTATATTTTAAAAATATACATAGGTTCTTTATTTTCTTAATTAATCTGTAATTTTTTTTCTTTTACTATATCATTTTCTCTTTTTAACTTTTCAAAAAACTCATTAGTTTCATTTATTACCACATGTCTTAATGCTATTAATCCAACTAAGTTTGGTAATGCCATTAATCCATTTACTATATCTGCTATTATAAATACTAAATCTAACGATAAGAAAGGTCCTACCCCTACAAATATTATAAATATAATTTTATACGCCCTTATTCCCTTAACTCCTGTTAAATACTCAATACATCTTTCTCCATAATAATTCCATCCTATAATAGTAGTAAATGCAAAGAATATTAATCCTATATTTACTATATACTTTCCTACTATAGCAAAAGGTAATCCTTGTTGAAATGCTGCAGTAGTCATTGCTGCTCCTTCTAACCCACTATCAAAGCTTCCAGTTAAAACTATAGCTAAACCTGTCATTGTACAAATTATTATTGTATCTATAAATGTTCCAGTCATTGAAATTAATCCTTGCTTTACTGGAGATTTAGTTTTAGCTGCTGCCGCTGCTATAGGTGCACTTCCTAAACCTGCTTCATTAGAAAATACTCCTCTTCCAACCCCTCTTTGAATTGCTATCGCTACAGTTATACCAGCTGCACCACCTAATGCCGCCCTAGGATTTACTGCACTATGAATTATTAGCATTATAGCTTCTGGTATTGCCTTAAAATTAAACATTAATACCATTAATGCTCCTAATATATATATAATCGCCATTGATGGAACTATTTTTTCAGCAACTTTAGATATTCTCTTTATACCACCTAATGTAACTAATGCTACTAATATAGTTATAATTAATGCACTAACCCAAGATGGAATATTGAATGTAATATTAGCTGCTGATGCTATAGAATTTACTTGCCCAAATGTTCCTATTCCTAAAAGTGCTACTCCAACACCAAAAACAGCAAACATTTTAGCTAAAAACTTATTTCCTACACCTTTTTCTATATAGTACATAGGTCCACCAGACATTTGTCCATTTTCATCTACTTCTCTATACTTAATTGCTAAAACACCTTCTGCATACTTAGTTGCCATCCCAAAAAATGCTGCTACCCACATCCATAAAAGAGCTCCTGGCCCTCCTGCTGCTATAGCAGTAGCAACACCTACTATATTACCTGTACCTATTGTTGCTGATAAAGCTGTACATAGTGCTGCAAAACTTGATACATCACCCTTTGCTTCATCATCACACTCTTCATCATCTTTTGAAAATAAATATTTTAATGCTAATGGAAGCTTAAATATTTGTAATAATTTCAACTTAAATGTAAAGTATAAACCTGTTCCAACTAATAATATTAATAATGGTGGTCCCCATACAATATCATTAATTCCTCTTAATATTTTTTCAATCACCTCAAAAATTTGCATAAAAAAATCCCCCTTAAAAATTAATTTATAGGAGGAGATTAAAAGTAATTGTAAATTTTAAAATAATGTGAATACACTTGATAAATTACAAAACAATTTATAGTTAATGGCCTTCAGCCAATTAAGGAAGAAAGTGAATCAGAAGTTTCTAAAATATATACTTAAAGAAATTACTAAATAATTTCATCCTTAACTTTCATTTTACTTTGCAATATTATCTAATTATTCACTATTAAATTTTACTCTAAACTACTTTTATCCCCTGTCCTTTTACCTGAGAGTTTCAGTTTAATATTAATTAAACCTTGCTCCTTCGGTGCTCTAATATGAGTCTCTCCAGAGGCTCGTCCAGTAACGGTCCTAATACCTGAAAGATTTACTTCTTCGGTGGATTTAAATCGCTCTCCCATTACCTTCATCCGAACATATTAAATTATAAAGTCATTATATACATTAATTTAAATAAAATCAATATATTTTTTCATTTTTTTACATTTTATATAATCTATTTATTGCACTTATTATAGATTTTATTGATGCACGTGTAATATTACTATCAACTCCAACACCAAATGTTTTCTTTTCTATATCATTTCTTTTCATGTAAACATAAGCTGCTGCCTCTGCTTCTGATCCCTTACTTAATGCGTGTTCTTTATAATCCATAATAGATATATTTATTAGATTACTATTATATAAAGCCTTTCCTAAAGAATCTATAGGACCATTTCCAACTCCCTCTATATCCATTTCTACATCATTATATTTAATTCTAGCCTTAACCTTAGTAGTTTCATTTTCTCCATGATCCACATCAGATATAGATATATTTATTAATTTAAATGGTTCCTGCAATTCTAAGTACTCATTCTTAAATGCCTCTAAAATTTCATTTGGTTGAACTTCACCTTTTGCTTCTGATATTTTTTGTACTACTTCGGCAAATTCTTGCTGCATTACTTTTGGTAACTTATATCCAAAGCAATGATCCATTACAAATGCTACACCACCTTTTCCAGATTGGCTATTTATTCTTACTAAAGGTTCATATTCTCTTCCTAAGTCATTTGGATCAACAGGTAAATATGGTACTTCCCATAATTTTGCTCCTCTTTCCTCATACTTCTTCATACCTTTATTTATAGCATCTTGATGCGAACCTGAGAATGCAGTAAATACTAAATTACCTGCATAAGGATGTCTTACATGAACAGGTATCTTAACACATCTTTCATATATTTCTATTATCTCATTTATATTTTCAAGATTTAACATTGGATTTACTCCATGTGAAAACATATTGTATGCAACAGTAAGCACATCAACATTTCCAGTTCTTTCTCCATTTCCAAACAAAGTACCTTCTACTCTATCTGCTCCTGCTAAAAGTGCTAACTCAGCATCTGCTACACCAGTACCTCTATCATTGTGAGGATGTACACTCACTATTATTCTACTTCTATCCTTAAAATTTTTACACATATATTCTATTTGATCAGCAAATACATTTGGCGTATCCATTTGAACTGTAGATGGAAGATTTATTATTATTTTATTATCTTGTGATGCTTCCCAAACATCTGCTACTGCATCACATACTTCAAGTGCATAATCTACTTCTGTTCCCGTAAAACTTTCAGGAGAATATTCTAAAAATATTTTTCCTTCAAAATCAGATGCATACTTTTTAACAAGCCCTGTTCCCTCTATAGCAATTTTCTTGATTTCATCTCTACTCATATTAAAAACAACATCTCTTTGTAGTACTGATGTAGAATTATATATATGAACTACAGCTTGTTTAACTCCTTTTAACGCTTCAAAAGTTTTTTCTATTAAGTGTGGTCTCGCCTGTGTTAACACTTGAACCACTACATCATCAGGAATATAATTTTCATCAACCAATTTTCTTAAAAAATCATATTCTATCTTAGACGCTGATGGAAAACCTACCTCTATTTCTTTAAACCCCAATTTAACTAACAAATTAAAGAACTCTATTTTTTCATCTATATTCATTGGATTTATAAGAGCTTGATTTCCATCTCTTAAATCAACACTACACCATATTGGTGCTTTTTCAATAATATTGTTTGGCCAAGTTCTTTCTCTAAAATTTATTGTTTCAAATCTCCTATACTTACTATAATTTAACACCTATAAAAGCCCCCTTTTAAATTTAAAATATAATAAATTTGAAATACATTATTTAAAATTAAGTAAAAAAAACACGCAAACACACCTTATATTGGAGCGTGTTTGCGCGGTACCATCCAAAAATTATACTTAATTAAAATAACGGTATTATCCGATAAAGACTACTATAATTTCATCTTTATAGCTCATGAGCAAGTTCAAAAATATTGATTTATAGACTTACAGCAACCGTCTACTCTCTGAAAAACAATTATTTTTTACTACTCTCAATCCTTGCCTATATTATAATGTTTTTTATAATATTACTATAACAGTATATTTTTGTCAATATAGTAATATTTTTTATTTTTCTATCCTATTTCTAATTTCTCCATTATAAAAAGCCTTTATATTTTCTATAACTTCCTTAAACAACCTTTCTCTAGCTTCTACACTTGCCCAAGCTATATGTGGTGATAATATCACCCTATCCTTATTTTTCATTAATAAAAGTGGATTGTTTTCTTTTATTGGCTCTACCTCAAATACATCTAAAGCAGCTCCTCTAAGTTTCTCTTCATCAATTGCTCTAGCTAAATCTTCTTCAACAACAATAGGTCCTCTCCCCATATTAACTACTATAGTTGAATTTTTCATTTTGCATATTGCATCATAATTAATTAACCCTGTAGTATTTTCATTTAATGGTGCATGTATTGAAATAATATCACTATCAGCTAATAATTCATCAAATGATACTCTATTAAATTCACAGCTTAAATTTCTTCCTGTTGTTGAATAATATATTACATTTGCCCCAAAAGCTTCTGCTATTTTAGCTACTCTTTTACCAATATTACCAAGACCTATTATACCCCATGTTTTTCCCTCTATCTCATAATAAGGCTTATCTAAACATGTAAATAATTTTGATTTTGAATATTCGCCACTCTTAACATATTTATCATAATAAACAACTTCATCTAATAAAGCTAATGCTGCTGCAAATGTATGCTGCACAACTGCACTAGTAGAATATCCAGCAACATTAGCTACTCCTATCCCCTTTTCTTTAACGTATTCTATATCTATATTATTAAATCCAGTAGCTACCTCTGCTATAAATTCTAAATTTTCTGCTTCACTTAAATTTTCTCTGTTTAAAACTACTTTGTTAGTTAATATTATATTGGCTTCTCGTACTCGCTCCTTCACTTCGTTAGTATTTGTAGTATCATAGTATTTAACTTCACCTATTTCATTTAATCCTTCTAAATTAACCTCGCCTAAAGTTTTTCCATCTAAAACAACTATCTTTTTCATTATAAATTCCTCTCTTTATTTAAATAAATAACAAAAAGACTACTTCATAAAAGTAAATACATAAAGAGCTTAATATTTTATAAGTTAACTATTGAACTCTGTATTTTTCTTTGAAATAGCCTGTACTATACTAAGTTGGTGCAGATAGTGGGACTTGAACCCAC
This sequence comes from Clostridium sp. D53t1_180928_C8, assembly GCF_015667795.1. GTDB lineage: Bacteria > Bacillota > Clostridia > Clostridiales > Clostridiaceae > Clostridium. The sequence continues at coordinate 22,238 of NZ_JADPEL010000036.1, read as the reverse complement.
ACGAGTAATTCCCTCAATAGACCCTCAATCTATCCTGTCTGCCTATTCCAGCATATCTGCATAAATGACTCTCATTATAATTTTAAATTACTAGAAATATAAATTCAATCATTATTTTCCATCTAATCCTTTAATGATTTTAAAATTTTAGCTATATTATCAATATCTTCTATTGTTAAGTCATCATAATTATCTAGCATACTCTTTACATCATCTATTACAATATCTTTATATGTTTTTTTCACCCCTTTTCTACCACCAACAATATATAATGTTAAACTTGTAGTTATAACTCCAATAACTCCTATACCTATTATCATTAATAATACGGCAATTGTCCTTCCTAGTTGAGTTTTTAGTAAAACATCTCCATATCCAACAGTTGTAAATGTAACAAAGCTCCACCATAGCGCATCTCCTATAGACATTCCCTCTACTAAGGAAATTAAGACAGCACCTATAACAATAAATATTGTTGATATTACTAATAAAAAATTCAGTCTACTTTTACGTATCTCATCTTTAACTCTAATTTTAAATTTTATGGCACATATTATAAGCATTATAAACTTAATTATTTTTATACAATATGATGGATTAATCATATTAGGTAAAATTGTAAATCCCAATACCTTTATATAAACCTTTATAGGGAAAATTGAAAGCAAATCAACTATATTTCTTCTTATAAAACTTCTTTTACCTTTACTTATTGCTAATCTAGTAAAATAATCTCCTATAAAAATTAATCTTACTATATTATCTATATAATAGAAACTCCATCTAACTTCATTTGGTATATTAATAAATATTTCAATTACTAACATCAAAGAAAGCATAAGTGCTAATAATCCTATAAAAAAATCATATATACTTTTTTTACTCATGAAACTTATATCCTTTATAAATATTATTTAATATATTTATATTTATGTAAGATATTATATATATATGAAATCAACTTGTATATTAATTAACTATAAAACTTGTCCAAAAAAGGCTATTGCTTGTTTAGCAATAGCCTTTTATTTTATTTACATCTTCCATACATTTTAGTATATTCATATATTTTATCTGATAATTCAGTTGTGTAAATTCCATCCTTAGCTCTCCACTTCCAATTGTTACCTAAAGTAGAAGGGAAATTAACTCTCGTTTCATTACCTAAGTTTAAGAAATCTTGCATTAAAGCAATTGATACATCAGCTACACTACTCCAAGCACCTCTTATGAATCCCCAGTTGTATCCTTCCTCTTCAGATAAAGCTAAATATTGCTTACAATACTCAACATCAGACTTACTTCCAGTTAATTCAAACCATCCTCTAAAAGTATCATTATCATGTGTTCCAGTATACGCTATACAATTATTTGTATACGTATGAGGTAAATAATTGCTTTCTTCTCTTGCATCAAATGCAAATTGTAATACTTTCATTCCTGGGAACTTACTTTCTTTTAAGAATTCAATAACTTCATCAGTTAAAAAACCTAAATCTTCAGCTATAACTTTAATTTCTCCTAGTTCTTCCCTAATAGCATTGAATAATTTAATACCTGGCCCTTTTACCCATTTACCATTTATAGCTGTATCTTCACCATAAGGTATTTCCCAATAGCTTTCAAAGCCTCTAAAGTGATCTATTCTTACAACATCATAAAGTTTTAAACTTTCTTTTACTCTTTTAATCCACCATTTATAGCCCGTTTTCTCCATGTAGTTCCAATCATATAAAGGATTTCCCCACAATTGTCCTGTTTCAGAAAATGCATCTGGAGGACATCCTGCAACTGCTATAGGTTTTAATGTCTCATTGTATATTAAATACGCCTCTGGATTACTCCAAACATCAGCGCTATCTTCTGCAACATAAATTGGCATATCACCTATAATTTCTATTCCCTTTTCATTTGCATATGATTTTAACTCATTCCATTGCTTAAAGAAAATAAATTGAATAAATGAACAAAGCTCTATTTCATCAGATAGCTCTTTTCTATATCTTTCCATAGCTTCTGGTTGTCTCTTCTTTATATCTTCATCCCACTCTTGCCAACTTGCAAGGTCAAATTTTCCTTTAACAGCCATATACAATGAATAATCATCTAACCATGATTTATTTTCATTAATAAATTTATTAAATTCCTGATTTAAATAAATATTATCAATATTCTTAAAGTTATTATAAGCTCTTCTTAATACCTCATATTTAACTTTAAATAAAAGACCATAATCTATATATTCAACATTATCTCCATAATTTTCATTCATATATTCTTCTTCATTTAAAAGTCCTTCTTTATTCAATATGTCAAAATCAATAAAATAAGGATTACCTGCAAATGCTGAAAAAGATTGATATGGTGAATCTCCATATCCTGTTTGTCCCAACGGTAGTATTTGCCAATACTTTAACCCTGATTTAAATAAAAACTCCACATATTCATATGCTTCTTTTCCAAAAGTTCCAATACCAAACTTCCCTGGTAATGAAGCAATATGCATTATAACTCCTGCACTTCTTTCCATATACCTCTGCTCCTTCTATAACAATAGATTTTATTATATAAATTATTTTATACACTAAACTTTTCTAATTATTTAATTCTGCACAAGATTCCCTCTCTATTAACTCTGTATCTAATAAAACATGTTGATTTTCACATTTATCTTTTAAAAGATCAAATAAAATTTCAACACTCTTTATTGCCATTTCTTCTTTAGGCTGTTTTATAGTAGTAATACCTGGATTATAGTAACAACTTACATCCATACCATCAAACCCAACTATTGATATATCTTTTCCAACAGTTAGACCACTATTTGTTACAGCTTTAGCCACTCCCATTGCCATAAAATCCGAAATTGCAAAAATAGCAGTTATATCCTTGCGCTTTTTTAAAAATTCCATAGTTACTTCATATGCAATTTTACTATCATAATCACCGATAATTAAATTATCATCATTTGGTTCAATATTATTTTCTTTTAAAGCCTTAATATATCCTTTATATCTCCACCAACTAACACAAAAGTCATTTTCTTCCCCAATCATTAAAGCTATATTTTTATGACCTTTTTCTATTAAATAATTAGTAGCTTTATATGCTGATTGTAAATTATCTATTCCAACAGTAGAATACTTATCTCTACCTAATGGTGATACTGTGTTAACCGAAGTTAATATAACAGGAACATCAATATTTCTAAAACTATCTTCATCTAAGTCGATAAAGTTTCCACCAAGACATATTATACCTTGAAGTCTCTTTTCCTTTACAAAAGAAATAATATTTTCAACTTCATGCTCTAATACATAATCATTTTGCTGAAGTATCATTGTATATTTATGTTCGTTTATTTTATTTCCAATAACATTTATAAGTTCTGAGAAAAACGGATTAAAAACCCCTTTAACTAAAACTCCTATATTTTTTGTATTATTTTGCTTTAATATTCTTGCACTATTATTAGGTACATAGTTACTTTCTTTTATTACACGCAAAACATTTTCACGTGTACTTTCTTTCACATCAGGATGATTATTTAATACACGTGATACAGTACTAACACCAACTCCTGAAATCCTTGCAATATCTCTTATATTCATTCATAAAACTCCCTTTTAAAAAAATATTTTGAATGGTCATCTGGTATCGTTACCTAGTTAATAAAAATACTACTACATGGATCACAAAAAACATTATTAACATTATCGTGATTCATTAATCTTAATAAATATTACACTAATGATTCACTTATGTCTATCTATAAACTACATAAAACTACTATTTATTTTACTTCATTTTTCGGTATCGTTTCCAAGTACAATTGTATCCTATTCATCAAACTTTTTCAACCGTTAAATTGCTTTTTCTTCCTATATATAAGAAAATTATTTTAAATATCATTGCATTGTCAAATTCTCTTATGTCATAGGATGTTACTTTTTGAATTTTATCTAATCTATATATTAATGTATTTCTATGGATATATAACTCCTTAGCCGAATCACTTAAATTTAATCCACACTGAAAGAAAACCTCTATAGTTCTTATCATTTCATTATCTAATTTTGATATTTTAGAATTAACATCATTAGATATTCTTTCCTTAATCTCTTCTGATATAGAATCTATTAATCCTTCTAATATAAGTTTTTTATCATCAAATATTATATCTTTAATATTATATTTATTTGCTAATTTTAACCTATATAAAGTTTCATTATAAGCACTTTTTAACCCTTTATAATCAGATATCTTACAATATGTTATATAAAATCTTTCTAAATATAAATTATCTATCTTCTCTTTAATATTCTGTGCTTCTTCTAAAACATCTCTATTTTTTCCAATTATAACTATATTATTATTATATAAAACTACTTTAAGTTTACTATTTAAATATTCTTTTTTTATAGACTCATATACTCTATTGGAATACTCACTTAAAAAAATACTTATTAATTCGAAACTCTTATTTAATTCTGGCCAAACTATTTCTATAACTTCATCATCTATTTTCTTTTCATCTAATAATGCAATAATTAAAGCATCTTTTTTAATTATTATCTCGTCAAATTTATTTTCTAAATAACTTTTTAATAAATCAACAACTAATTTATATTCTTCACTTACAATTATAGTGTATTTAATGTCTCGATAGTCTGATCTTTTTCTAATATACCTCTGCTTAATTTTAAATTTAGATGAAGAATATACTCCTACTCCATCAATAATTAATTGAAATGGTATGTTAGAGCTGTCATATACATCTTTTATCAACCTCTCTATACACTTCACTATATACCCCCCTAAAGACCATTTTTTATATTTAAGATATTTAAAAGCATTCTTATCGGTATCGTTACCGACTTTTATAAAAAAATTTTTTTCTACCAAGATTTTATACTAAAACCTTGGTAGAAATTGAAGAAATTTAAATATTTCTTCTATTGCTTAAGTGTGTCGGTATCGTTTCCATTACTATTATATACTATTTTGAAAACATTTTCAAGTATTTTTTTCGTTTTTTTCCTTCCAAATAAAGAAAATTATTTTTAATAATACTGCTTCATTAAATTCTCTTATATCATAGTTAGTATATTTTTGGATCTTGTCCAATCTATATATTAATGTATTTCTATGGATATATAATTCCTTTGCTGCTTCACTTAAATTAAGTCCACATTTAAAAAATACTTCCATAGTTCTAATCATTTCATTATCTAATTTTGATATTCCTCTTTTAAATTTATCATAAATATCCTGTTTCACCTTATCTGATACAGAATCTATTATTCCCTCTAATATAAGTCTGTTTGCATCAAATACACTTTCCATAATATTATATTTAATAGCTAATTCGATCTTATAAGAAGTATCTTCATAATATTTTTTTAGATTAAAGTAATTATCAACTTCACAATAGCTTATGTAACACTTTCCAGATACTATACTTTCAATTGTATCTTTTATACTTTGAACATGTTCTAATAAATCTTCAAAGCTACCAATCATAAGTATATTACCTTTATATAATAATATTTCAATTTCACTCTCTACATAACCTTGTTTAATATATGATAATAATTCATCATTATAATTATTTACATATATATTTATAAGATTAAACTCTTTTGTAATAACTGGCCAACTTGCTTTTATTACTCCATCATCTACTTCCTTACCAGTTAATAATAACGAAATTATACTATTTCTATTTAAATATACACCTTTTAATTTTTCCTCTATACAAAATTGCAACAAATCAATTGTAGCACTAAGTGCTGCATTAATTTTTATGCAGCACTCAGTGTTATTATAACAAAAATATTTTTCTATATAATTTTGTATTAATTCAAAATCTGGTGTAGAAAATTCTCCTACTTCATTAATTATTAATTGGAAGGGTATTTTACAACTACTATATATTTCACTTACCAGTTTCTCAATACACTTCACAATATCTCCTCCAGAAAACTAATTATTATACAATTCTTATTTCTGTTTCTTTATCAAATACATGTAACTTTTCTGCTCTTAAGTGAAGCTTTGCAACTTCTCCAATCTTTAAATTAGTTGTTCCTTCAACTCTTACATTTAATGGATCTTTTCCACATCTAGTATAGATGTAACTTTCAGCTCCCATAAGCTCTATAACTTCTACATTTCCTTTTACTATACTATTTGGATTTGATGCAATAAGTTCTGCATCATCACTTAAATGCTCTGGTCTAATACCGAATGTTACAGTTTTTCCAACATAACCTTCTTTAACTAAAATTTGTGCATTTTCTTTAGGGAATACTATTTTGTTATCACCAAATATAGCAACAACTTCATTTCCTTCTTTTTCAACTTTTCCTTCTATAAAGTTCATTTGTGGACTTCCAATAAATCCAGCAACGAAAAGATTTGCAGGGTAATTGTAGATATTTTGTGGTGTATCAACTTGTTGAATAACTCCATCTTTCATAACTACTATTCTAGTACCCATTGTCATAGCTTCTACTTGGTCATGTGTTACATATATAAATGTTGTTTGTAATTTTCTATATAATTTTATTATTTCAGTTCTCATTTGAACTCTTAATTTAGCATCTAAGTTTGATAAAGGCTCGTCCATTAAGAATACTTTTGGATGTCTTACTATAGCTCTTCCTAAAGCAACTCTTTGTCTTTGACCTCCAGATAAAGCCTTTGGTTTTCTCTTTAATAAATGTTCGATATCTAGAATTTTTGCTGCTTCTGTAACTTTTTGTTCAATTTCAGCCTTTGGAACTTTTCTTAATTTTAAAGCAAATGCCATATTATCGAAAACTGTCATATGTGGATATAAAGCGTAGTTTTGGAAAACCATTGCTATATCTCTTTCCTTAGGTTCAACGTCATTTACAAGCTTGTCTCCTATATATAATTCTCCTTTTGATATATCTTCAAGACCAGCTATCATTCTTAATGTTGTAGATTTACCACATCCAGATGGTCCAACGAATACTATAAATTCTTTATCTTCAATTTCTAAGTTAAAATCCTTAACTGCTGTTACGTCTCCTTGATATATCTTATAAATATGTTGTAATGATAAATTTGCCATTTTTATTCCTCCCATAAATTAACTTCACTTGATATATTTATTGTACACCTTGTAACTGTTTTCATCTATATGTAATATTTCCAAATATGAAACCTATTATTTGTAATTTTATCTAAAATATATATAATCTATATATATTTCTTCTAAATTTATTGCTATATCTTCAAAAATATTATATATCATTACTCTATAACATTCAAAATCATTAATATAAAAGCATAAAATCATTATGACTTTATGCTTTTACCCTCATCTATTATTAATTATTCATTTTCCATTTGTTTTTTTAATAATTCAGCATATTCTTTTTCTTCTTTTCTTTCTTCTTTTTCAAACTCTCTTATATCTTTATCTAAATTTTTAGCAAATTTTTCTGCTTCTTTTTCATCTTTTTTATATTCTTTATGCTCTTCTTTTAATTCTTTTTTTACTTCATGCGCTAGTTCTTTATCAATTTTCTTTTCTTCTTTTACTTCTTCTTTCATTTGATGTTTTATCTCATGAGCAAACTTCTTTTCTTCACGTCTTTCTTCTCTTTCTTCTTTTCTTTCTTCATGATGTATTTTCATTTCATTTATTGTTTCTTTTATGCTCATATTTACTCTCTCCTTATAATAAAAGTTATTTTACAATATTTAAAGCACTTTCATAATCAGGTTCACTTGAAACTTCTTCACAATATTCTACATATTTAATTTTATTATTTTCATCTACTACAAAGATCGCTCTAGTTAATAAACCTAACTCTTCTATTAATACACCATATTTTTTACCAAAACTTTTTTGTTTATAATCTGAAACAGTTTTTACTCTTTCTATACCAGCATTACCACACCATCTTACTTGTGCAAATGGTAAATCCATAGATACAACATATACTGTAACATCTTTAAGTTTAGCTGCTTCTTCATTAAATTTTCTTACTTCTCTATCACATACAGGAGTATCTATTGATGGCACTGTTACAAAAATTCTTTTTCCTTTTGTATCATTTAAATTAATACTATTTAAATTAGTATCTACTACTAAAAAATCTGGAGCATCATCTCCAACCTTAATTCTTTCACCTACAAGTGTAACTGGAGCTCCTTTAAATTTTACTTGCATCCACCACACCTCCTTTAAAATTATTTATGGATTGTACATTAATATATTTCCCCAAGTATATAAATTTTAATTATTAAAAAAATAAAATCCAAAGATATATTTATTACATCTTTGGATTTTATTATATTTATAGTTCTATCCATTCACTTATGGTATTTTCTTTAATAAAGCCTCTCTTTTTATACATTTCATATGCAATTTTATTTTTTTCTATTACTATTAATGCTATATTATTTACATTTTTATTATTTAAGAATTGTATAGCAGTCTCTAAAAGTTTTTTTCCTAAGCCTTTTCCTCTATATCTTTTACATAGCCCTATATCAAACATACCTTCATTAATTTCTATTTCACAATTCATAAATCCTATTATACTATCATCATTTTTTACCATAAAATAATAGTTATTTTCTTCTTTACTATTTATATATCTATTAAGCCCTTCATTATCTAACCATGTTCCATGAGGCATATCACTAAATGAATCATTAAAAACTTGAAGATACTTTTGTGAATTTTCTACTGTTAATTCTTCTAAAACTAAAACATCTTCTTTAATTGATTTATCATTTAACTTCATTTTTATTGCAGAATAATCTCTATATAAATTAATTTTTTTCAAAGTATTTAATATAGTATTATTCCTTATTCCTAACTTAACACTTTTAGCTCCATAACTATCTGCAAGCTCTTTTCCTTCTTTAATTAACAAAATTAAAAAGTCATCTCTATCTTCTAATTCATCTTTAATTTCTATATTATGAATAAAGGAAGTACCTAATGGTTTTATACATTCCAAAACTATAGATATCTTACCTATTACCTCTTTACTATTAAATGCAAATATTACACCATTTCCATTATCATATATTTTCCCACATGATATCTCATCAAGCTTGTTAATAGAATCAATATCTTTATTTTTTAAATTAATAAAATGTAATGCTAATCCTTTTTCCATACTATTCATTTCTATATATTTTTTAAAATATATTTTATTTTCAATACTATTTGTCATTTTTAACATCCTTTATTCTTTTACCCAATACTTGCTACAATCATTTGATCTATCTAAAAAACCATATTCAATTAGATATCTTCTTATAGTAGCATTATCTTCATATATTCGTTTTAAAATTCTATTTATTTCTTTTTCTGAATAAATCTTTCCTTTTGAAAAATTTTGCATTATTTCTTCTAAAATAATAATCTTTTTCTTCTCCTTTGCTGGAAAGTTTTTAAGTGCTCCTTCTTCTGTCATATAACTTTTAATTGTTTGTATTTTTTCCTTATCGGTAATATTAAATCTATCATCTAATGTTGTTGCTCCTGCATGGGCATCACATATTTCTTCATTATCCATTTTACATATATTCTTATTTGTATTAGAAGATAATAAATTCATCATTGCTAAAAATAATTTTGCCTGCTTTTCTTTTTCTCTTAATTTATATCTGTGATTTCTTACTGTTGATGTAGCTACACCTAGTTTAGTAGCTATTTCTTTATCAGTTAATCCTTGTGAAATCAATATTATTAATTCTCTTTGCACTTCTGTAATACCTATATAAGCTGTATTCATATTTAATAAATATTCTAGCATAGACTTATGATTTTTATTTATATGAATCTCCGTAGCCTTTTTAGCATCGTATAAATATGAATCATCTTCATAAATTCTTCCCTTTGTATAAACTTCATTACAAATTAAACATTTATAATATTCTTCTTTCTCTATATATGCTTTTTGTATTTCTTCAATACTTGAATCCCATAACTCAGTTTTATTATCTTTACTCATTTTTTCTCACTCCTTTTAATATAATTATATGGATATTTTTTATTTTTGTCTACTATATTATAGATATTTTTTATTTAAGTTTGCTAATTTAGTGCTTTTATTTGTTTTTGTCTATTAATTTTTATATAAAATAAAAATCAGCACTTCAAATTGCTGATTTTTTCATAAATTTAATTATTACTTTTTTATTATTTCTACAAAGGTTTCATTATAAGTAATTTGTCCCCCAATATCGGATATACCACTACTAGTTAAGAAATTAGGATTTCCATGTCTTTCCCACCATCCAACAAACATCATTACTATGTTATTACCAATAGAATTATCTAATCTTATTTTAACATCAACTTGTCCATTATCAGATTTTAAGCATACTATTTCTTCATTATCTATATTAAATATCTTTGCACTTCCTTCGTTAATATAAGCTATAGCAATGCCCTCTTCATCCATAAAATGCTGACTTGATAAACTATCTCTACCATGATTAGTTAACAATCTTAATTTATCCTCTTTTTTATCAACATATATTTTTTTATCACTATCATCAAATCTTATAATCTCAAATTTCCCACTTTCATTTGCAAATTTTTTATCTTTCCAAGCAATATCCTCATGAAGTGTAAAATAATTATTTTTTAAATACTCTAAGTTTATATCACTATTATTACTTTTTAAAGGACTTATCACTTTCTCTAAATATTCTCTCTTTATTACATATGGATAATCTTTTATTTCTAATTTTTTAGCTAACTCCATAAAGAAATAATATTCATCCATTACCTCTTCTCTTGGTTCTATTGCTTTTTCATTATAAATTAAATATGGGTTCATCATAGAACTAAATAATAAATCTTCACTTTCAAGCTGGCTTGTTACTGGTATAAATAAATCACATTCTTTAGCTGTGTCAGTCATAAACATATCAAAACACACCTTAAAATCCACTTGCGATAATACTTCTTTTAATTTGCTTATATTAGGAAGCTGATTTATTAAATTGCTTTTAGTTATTACAGCCATTTTTATAGGTATATTTAATTCATAACAATTATCCTCATCTTTACACGTTACAAAAATATCATTTTTATAGTATGTACTTCCCAAACAGCATTTTTCTATAAATTCACTAATTTCACTAACATAAAAATATCTGTTTGAAACAAATCTTTCACTATTATAAGGATCACTATTTAATATATTAGGATATACTTTGTTAGCATAATTTATTCCACCTCCACTAAAGCCTATCTGGCCTGTTATAGCTCCTAAAGCATCTATTGTTCTAATAACTTTCCCACCATTTTTGTACTTTTGAATTCCAAACCCTAGTAAAACAGTAGAATACTTTTCACAATACATATTTGTAATTTCAGTAATTTCACTTATATTTATACCACATTCATAGGATAATTCTTCAATATTTAATGATAATAAATATTTTTTATAAGCTTCAAATCCATTAACATATAAACTTATATATTCTTCATCATGTAAATTATTTTCAATTATTATTTTTCCCATTGCTAATGCTAGGGCTAAATCTCCATTAGGTTTTATCCTAACATATTTATCTGCTAATTTTGCAGTAGATGTTTCAATTGGATCTATTACTATAACTTTACTTCCATTAGCTTTAGCTTTTCTAATACTTTGCATAGTATGTATAGTAGTATTTGCTGGATTCTTTCCCCATACAAATATGTTTTTACTGTTAATCATATCGTCTAACGAGTGACTTCTAGAATCACCAAAGTCTAACTTTTGTGCTGCAATTCCAGCACTCCAACAAGGCCCTCCCTTTGGTAAACTAACTCCACCAAAAAAGTTAAAGAATTTTTCTGCTATGCTTTTTAACAAAGCTCCATTTCCATATTGCTCATAATATAAAATTGATTTACTTCCAAATTCGTTTTTATACTCATTTAATTTTTTCGCCATAATATCTATAGCTTTATTAAATTCAATCTCCTTCCATTCTCCATTAACTTTAAGTAACGGCTTATATATTCTTCTTTCATGCTTTGCTCTATTTATATGAGCTAATCCCTTCTTACATATAAAACCTTTAGTATATGGATGTTCTTTATCTCCTTCTATTTTTATAATTTCATTTTTATCTACATATATCTTAAACTTACAACAATCAGCACAATCTAACGTGCATCCATGACTTAATTCTTGCACTTTTTATCCTCCTTTATATCTTTATAATAATTAAATTATATATCATCTTCAACCTTATCTCTATATGATAAAATCGTACTTAAAAATACAGTTATACATATTATATTTGTAAGTGATATTAAAATACTTACAAATTTTGCTTCTATAGTTATTGGAACTATATCTCCATATCCAACAGTAGTAAATGTTATTATAGTATAATAAAATAAATCAAAATAACTAGGAGAGTTAGTAAATGCCTCTTTATCACTTCCGCTAACAAAACAAACCGCTAAATATAAGTTAAGTACTATTAAAACTACAATAAGTATAGCTGCTATTATAATTCTACTAAAGCTAGCGCCTTCTTGATTTTTACTCTTTATATTATGTGGATTAGTCATTAGCATTACTAATACTCTAATATTTAATAAATAACATATAGCAACTCCTAAAAGCCCAATTCTATATGATTCTTTAAATTGATGTGGGAAAACTAATAACACAGTGAAATATGTACTTATAATAAAATAACTTAAAAGTAAATCTACCTTGACATTTTTATTTTCTACCCCATATATAAATTTATGAATTTTAACAGTTGCAAGAAGTATATATCCCATACAAAAATGTATAATTACTAAACTTACAAAAATTATAATTAATTTTATTATTAAATCTATAATAAAATTTGTATATGTATCTATATGCTTTATAACAGCTGTAGAAACTGCTATCGCTATAAATATTTCCGCCCCTATTATTAATCCACCTTGAGTTATTCTTTTAAGTATAGACATATCTTTAAATAAATCTTTATAAACACTATTTATTTCTTTTATTAATCTCTTAAGTGAAGTAAAAAGTCTTCTGTTATTTTTAGCATTTCTTGTTCCTATAATAATTAATAATAGTACTGTTGAAATAATTATAAATATTTTTCCCATCTTTTTCTCCTTTTCATATACTTTCCTATGTATTATAAAAAAATTATACTATTTATATACTTTCCTATATATTATAAAAAAGTTATACTATATTTTGAGGTGATAATAAAATGAAAAACTTCGATGTAATTACGCATGCAGAAGAAAGAAATGTAAAATTAGTTTTGAAAGGACTTTTAGTTGGTATAATAACTTCATTTATAGTTGTTCTATACCGTTTTGCCTTATCATATGCTGAAGATTTTGCATTCCTTATTTATAACTTTATAAAAACCCATAAATATCTTATACCTTTATGGTTCATAGTTTTAATAGTTTTAGCCTTTATAGTTGGTAAACTTATTGATAGAGAACCTTATATTGGTGGTAGTGGTATACCACATGTTAAAGGTGTTATGGGTGGATATTTAAAAAATAGACCAATTTCTATAATTATTAATAAATTTATAGGTGGTACATTATCTATCATATCCGGTCTATCATTAGGAAGGGAAGGTCCATCTGTTCAACTTGGCGCATGTACAGGTGACATAGTAAGTAAAAAATTTAATAGTACTAGATTAGAAAGAAGATTACTTATAAGCAGTGGTGCTACTGCAGGTCTTGCTGCAGCCTTTAACGCTCCATTATCTGGAGTATTATTTTCACTTGAAGAAATATATAAATATTTTTCTCCATTAGTTCTATTAGCAACTATAACGTCTGCTGTAGCTGCTGATTTTATTTCTAAGCAATTTTTTGGTCTAGACCCTGTGTTTAATTTTGCTGATACTATCCCTATACCACTATATGATTATTGGCTGTTGTTACTATTGGGTATTTTACTTGGAGCTTTTGGTGCTTTTTATAATTGGCTTACATTAAAAGCACAAGACATTTATGCAAAAATAAAATGCTCTACTTCAATTAAACTAATGATTCCATTTTCGCTTGCTGGTATATTAGGTTTATTATTTCCTGTAGTTTTATGTGGTGGTCATGCTGTTATTGAAGAACTTAACCTAACGTCTACATTAGGACTTTTATTATTAATATTAGTTGCTAAATTTTTATTTTCAATAATAAGCTTTGGTTCTGGTGCACCTGGTGGAATATTCTTCCCACTTCTTATTATAGGAGGAACATTCGGAGCTGTATTTGGATATATAGCTATAAACTATCTTGGAATCAGCCCTGCTCTTTTTAATAATTTTATAATACTATCTATGGCAGGATACTTTACAGCAATAGTTAGAGCACCTATTACTGGTATAATACTTATTACAGAAATGACTGGTTCATTTACTCATTTACTATCATTAACAATAGTATCTATAATTGCATATATAGTTGCAGACTTATTAAAAAGTGCTCCTATATATGATTCATTACTTGAAGGACTTTTACTTAAAAATAATATTAATGATTATCATAGTCATAGCAACAAAAAATTAATTATTACAAATGTAGTTCATTTTGGTTCAAAAATAGAAAAGACTAGTATAAGTTCTCTTAATTTACCTGAAAATACACTTATTGTTTCCATAAAACGTGGTGAGGATTCTATAGTACCAAAAGGTAATACTATTATTCGCGCTGGGGATACCCTTCTAACAATGACTGATTTAAAGGATGAATGGAAAGTTAGAGAATTAATGGACTCATTAACTACTATTGAATAAATATTAAATGGCAAATTAATTTTACGGTAATTAATTTGCCACTTTTTATGCCTTAATTTTCATGAACTAATTTACCTTTCAACTCATTCCATAGCTTAACTGAAAATATTCCTGTTATTGTTAATGTTACAACTATCATTATTGTGTTAAATATTGATCCATCAAAACTTTGCCCTAAATAGCTATATAAAAATAATGCTGGTAAATTAGCTCCAATAAACACTAGAAGAAATTTCAAAAAACTAATTCCCATATAAGATGATAAGAATACTATTGCATCTGTTGGTGCAACTGGACATAAAACCCCTATTCCTAGAATCTTATAATTATATGCCTCTAAAAGACTTATGACTTCTGGATATTTATTTTCTATTCTTTTTCTCAAACCACTTAATATTTTTACTCTTGCTATAGCAAATACAATAGCATCACTAATAACAATTCCTAGTAAAGATAGCATAAACGCCTTATTAGGCTCAAAAATTAATCCTCCTAAAAGCATTAAAGTTACACCTGGAATAAATGCTATAAGTCTAATACTCCATAAAACTATAAAAAAAACTTCTGATAATGGATTTCCTTCAATCCACCCTCTTAATGCTTCTAAACTAAAATCTATATTTATTTCTTTTCCAATAGTAGATACTCCAATGATTAATAAGATAGTTAGGATACAAGCACTAAATATATAAATTAATTTTTTAAATTTCATTAGTTATATCACTCCTAAATTTCTTTATTAATAAATTATAAACTAAAATTCAATTTATTGTAGCTATTATAATATTAACAATTTATTAATTCTTAAACATTATTTATTATATATTTAATGGTAATTTCACTCTTTTACATATTTAATATCTACCTACTCCAAAATTTTATTACTGTATTTTAATACTAATGCATATAGTATAATAACAAACAATTTCTGGAGTTGAAATAATGTCAAAAAAAACTGATTGGGGAAAAGTGTTTAGGGAAACTGTTAATGATATAATATGTGCTATTAAATCTCCTTCTGCAAAACCAAAGCAACCAAACTGTCCAAATCCTCGTGCTCGTATTTGTATATTAATACTTATTGGAATAACATTATTATTTTCTGGAATAGGCATATATAGTTGGATAATAATTATAATGTTGTTTTTTATTTTAACTTTTGTATAAAAAAACTATTTGTAATATTTAATAATATGTGTTATTATAAATTCTGCGAGTGATACATGCAATCGCTGCTAGCTTTTTAGCTAGGAGAGGAAAGTCGGAGCTCCATAGGGCAGGGTGCTGGTTAACGGCCAGTCAAGGCGACTTGAAGGATAGTGCAACAGAGATATACCGCCAGAAGTTATTTAAACTGAATTCACTTTTGTGACTGGTAAGGGTGGAAAGGCGAGGTAAGAGCTCACCAGCATGGTGGTGACATCATGGCTATGTAAACCCCACCTGGAGCAAGACCGAGTAATGGCATTATGGGATTGCCCGTCCCGCCATGTGGTGTGTCGCTTGAGCTTGCTGGCAACAGTAAGCCTAGATAGATGATTGCTTAATACAGAACTCCGCTTACGGATCATCTCGCATTAGTATTTATGAGGGTTTAGACAGGGTTGTCTAATGACTTTCCCTTATTCTTCCCTTGTAAATGAACTATACTATTTTCTATTTTAATTTAAATTCCTCCTAAATCATCTCCAACATCTTCTAAATCTAATTTTAATCCATATCTACTACTTGTAAGATTTAATGTTACATTATATTTATTCATAGCCTTTAACTTCTTCATAAGCTCTATATTTTTACTCATTAAATTAAACGAATCTCCACTTGATATATCTAATAAATCTATCAATAAATATGCTTTTCCTTCTTTATTTTGCTTTAATTCTATTTTTGAACATAATACATTCACATTATTTAATTTCATAATATCCCTCCTATATTAAACTACCATCAGATAACAAAATTCCATAAGAATTATCTATTATTTGATCATATGATACATGCCCAACTACTTTGCTAACTTTATCAATCATATAATCTTCACTTACTTCTACTGGATCATTATCATTCTCTATATCACATATATTTTCAATATAAAACTTCTTAGCCTCTGTAACTGTATAAGCTCCAATTAAAGAATAATATTCAAACTCATTGTTAAATTCGTAATATTTCATATATCCTCCTTTTTATTTAAATCAAAATAATTCATTTTATCACCAATTAATCCTATATCATAACTATTAGTAAAGGTAACATCATAATCTTTAAATAATTCAAGCAAGCCCTGTTGGTCTAATTCTTCTAATACTTTAGTAATTATCGGCTTGTCCATAGTCGACTTACTATATCCAAATACTCTTTTACCATCCATTTCTTTATCAAACATCTCTTTTGTAATATACGCAGTTAGATATTTAGCTACATTTGTATTTCCTTCAGCTTTAAGATCCCTTATATCAACAAATCCATATTTCCAAAACTCTGCTGCAAACTCTCTTTCTACATTTTTATGTTTTTCACTTTTTTTATACTTATTTGTATCTATATTAATTTTAAAATTAGTTAATATGTGATAATGTATATTACCATTGCCCTGGAATTCAAGAACCCAAATATATTTTAATCTGTTCTGTTTTCTCCTAAGTTTAGTAAAGAAATACGCTAAATGCTTCTTACTCTCCTCCATACTTACTGATTCTGAATAAGTTAACGTTATAAACTTATCTAGTTCTGGATTACTTGCTATAAGTCTATTTATCTTATTCCTGCTATTATTTAAATTAGTAAGCTTGTTTTTCTTTTTCTCATATTTAACTTGCTCTTCACTTTTCTCTTTTCTGACTTGTCCACTTTTCTTTTTAACTTCACCAGTTCTAATCTTATAATCCTTAGAATAATAAACTTCTACTCTTTTGTTACCACTATTTATTATTTTTAAATTATAAAACCCCATTATCCCTCTCTCCGTACCAATTATTCCCCTACTATCAAGTTGCTCCGCTAATTTATTGCTTATTCTCTAAAAGCCTATTGCCTTCATTCCGACTACAATAACTTCACATCAACAACATTGCATTATTTTGACTGACGTCAAAATTGTTGATGCTTATTATTTCCGTCTACATTCAGTCAATTTATTCTTTTGGTTCATAATCCATAACTTATGGATTGCCCTAATATTACGTTTCTCAATTTGTTCAACTTTTATACTTACTTTTTCACAATTATCAAGATATTTTTTTGTCTCTTCAATTTCATTGTAATTCTTACGTGTTAATCGCTTCGCTATCACTGTTAAAACTAAACAAACTATTAAATATATCCAAAACATTTTTACTCCTTCTGCCCCAAGTAAAAATATTAATTTGTACTATTTATTCAACTACTATTAAATTATAGTTTTTATTCCTTATCATAACTTCTACCTCTTATTAATTCTGTATGATATAAATAAAATTCTTGCCTTTGCATATTAGTATCTGGAACTGGACATCCCAAAAAAGCACTTATTGTTTGCTTCTCAATTGTCTTGAATGCTAATCTGCAATTAAAAAGATTTTTAAATTTACAATCCTCTTTATTCCCTAACTGCATAATACATATTATAAATACATTAAAGTGTCTAGCTTGCGATAATAATCCTTGGATAACATCATCAATTTTCTTTATAGATTTACTTAAAACATTGTATTCATCTATAAGTATATAAAGTGGCTTTTCCCTCCAAGCTTTATTGTTTAATTGTTCCTCTAAATACTCTTTAATTTCTTCAAGATCATTAACTCTTTTGGCATCTAAAGATTTAAAATCCTTATCTGTAAATGTATTTAATAAAGCTATATCAATTTTATTGTTTATCATTTTTAGGCCCATTTCCAAAGCTACGCTTTTCCCCATTTTACTTGTACCAACAACACCTAAATGTGGTGTATCATCCATATCTGCAATTATAGGATCTCCTTTAAAATCATACCCTAATAAAATCTGGTAATGATTTAATAACATTAATGGTTGTTTTAATTCTTTTATTTCTTTTGTAACTAATTCAACTTCAACTACATTACTAAAAGGTATATTCTTTAATATACATCTACATTTATAAGTTTTTTCTATAGCTTCAATATTTTCTTCTAGTTTCGTAAATGTTCCTCCAATTGGTAACTCTATACTTATTTTTAGTCCGTATTCCATTCTTTCTACATTTGTAATTTTATAATTATTAATTTGTATCTTCTCCTGAAGCTTATTCCATTTTTTATTTATATTATTGTTATTTAAATAATTTAATCCATGGTACATCGCAAGTCCTGTTCCTAATATTAAAGCATAATCTATAAGTAGCATTGCACTACCTCCCTGGTTTTAAGAATTGACTTATTTGAAATGTCTTATGCTTTATATGTATGCAAATTATTTAAAAACTTTCCTAATTATTTTCATTTTTTATAAATATTTTTCTTTTTATTCACAAAAAAAATACCTAGACATTACTCTAGGTACCATATATCATCTATTCTCATATTTAATTTTCTAGCTATCTCTAACGCTACTTCAAGTTTAGGTCTACTACACCCATCTTCATATTGATAATAGCTCCTTAAAGAAACACCTATCTTCTCTGCAAACTCTTTAGGCTCCATCATGTACTTTTTCATTCTTATCTCTTTTAATTTGTTCTTTACCATATACCCTACCCCATAAAATATAATATCCTATATTAAATTATATTCTATAAAATAATATTTAACCCTTCTATTTATGATGAAAAGTTTTATGACACTTCCAACATAGAACTACTAAGTCTTCTATATCTTCATGCCCTATATTCTTATATGTATTATGATGTACTTGTAGATTTTTTCTATATCCACATACTTGACATCTCTTCCCTGCTCTTTTTAATGCCTCTTCTCTTAAGTTTAACCAATGATCTGTTTTTAAGTATTCTTTATACCATTCCTTACCTGATTTATTTTCTTCCTCATTATTTTTAAATTCTATTTTAATATCATTATTTATTGTACCTTTTTCTTTATTTTTTAACTCATTCTTAAATTCAAATTTATTATTCTTTTTTGAATTATTCTTTTTAATATTCTTATAAATTGTTAATAAAACTATACTCGGTACTATTATCCACCAATAATTCATAATATCACCCATATTTAGTATTTATAAATTCTATAATTTTATTCAAAAAAAAATAAAGGCTAGAGGGTTTATCCCCTAGCCTTTAATAATTACACTAATTTAATTTCTATTGCTTCGATTCTTAAACTTTCTCCAACTGTTCCTGCAATCTCTCCGCTATTCTTCCATTCTGTCCATCCTTTGTTTTGTATATGCACTCTATATTTAATTCCATCTTTTAATATTTGTACTGCTTCAAGTCTTAAATCTTCACCAGCAGTTCCTATAATTTCACCAGATACTCTTTCGCTTGTCCATCCAATGTTTTGAACATGACCTTTAAATTTTATTCCTGGGCAGTTAATTCTTAATGCTTCTAATCTCTTAGATTCTCCTACAGTCCCAGCAGTTTGTCCATCATATTTAGTGCCTTGCCATCCTATATTTTGTATGTGTGCTTCATATTCAACTTTACGTTGTTGTGTAGTTTGCTGTTGAATCGGCACCTTTTTATTTGCAATAGCTTCAGCTATCTTTTTACCAATTAAATCTACACCTAGCTTTTTATACAATGTAACATCTTCAGTTGCTTCAACAAAACAAGTTTCAACTATCATTGATTTCATATTTGTATGTTTTAACTCATAAAGTCCTGTTCTTATTTTTTGTCCTCTATTTTTAAATCCTAAATCTCCTAATGCATCAACAACTCTTCGTGCTATCTCATGTGTAGAATATACACACACTTCACTTCCTAATGCTCCATTATAAGAACTATAAGCTTTATTAAAATGAAAGCTAACAAATAAATCAGCTCCCCACTCATTCGCTTTATTAACTCCATAAGCTAAATCTGCTGATAAACTTGAAGTATAATTTACTGGTGGTGTTACATCTAACACCTCATTTCCTAATTCTCTTAAATACTTTAATACTGCAGCTGTAACTTTTCTATCTTCTGTTAATTCATCAATTAATGCACTTGCTCCTGTACACAATTCTGTGTGTCCACCTCTACCTGCTATTTTCATTTTACATTCCTTCTTTCTTTAAAATATTTTTATAAATTAAAAGAACAGGATCTACTCCTGATCTTTACTTAACTCTTTCTTTTCGCCATCCTTTAGCTGCACTAATGCATCTTTAAGCCTATCTGGTATAGGTAATCCTAATCCAGCACAATTTTCTAAAAGGCTTATCCCTTCATTTGCTATGTAAAAATAACAAATTAAAGTTCTAAACACCCATGCACCAGTATTTAACAACCTATCTAACAATACTGCTACTATAAGTACTACGAAAATAACGCCTTTCCTAGCAATTCCCTTAAGCCCTATATCACTAGACACTTCTTTGTTTATCCATGCTCTTAATAATCCAGTTGCATAATCCAATGACATAAATACTATTAACACTACTAGAGCAGTATCCCAACTTCCAAACAACCAAGTTGCTCCAGTACCTAAAGCTGCAACAAGCATTTTAAAATAGTTTGATAAATTTTCCATAGTTTAACACCTTCCTTTTATTTTTTTGTATAAAAAAAGAGCCTACATAGTAAGCTCTTATTGAATAAAATGTTGATTGTATTCATGTTTTAAATTGATATCACTTTGTTCTGCATAGGTTTCAGTTGTAGCTGGAGAAGTATGTCCTAGCAAATGCTGAATAGTTGATATATCCGCTCCAGCTCTCAATCCTAGTGTAGCCATTGTATGCCTTATTAAATGAGGATAAATATCTTTTGTAAATTTAGCACGGACACCAATTTTGGATATAACACATTCTAAACCACGAGTTCCCATTCTGTTGAACGGAAATTTTTCTGATATAAATAAAGCAGGATTGTTATCTTTCCTAGTTTTTAAGTAATTTTCTATATATAATTTAGTTTTATCATTATAGTAAACTACTCTCTGTTTATCACCTTTCCCAATCACTTTTAAGCTATTATTATTAAAATCTAAATCAGATATATTAGTATTAACAACTTCTGAAATTCTACATCCAGTTGCAAATAAAAACTCCAATAACGCTCTTTCACGTTTACTATTACATGCTAATCTAAGTTGTTCTAATTCTTTTAACGTTAAAGAATGTCTTAACCTCTTAGGTATTTTAGATGCCTTTATAAGTCTTGCTGGATTCTTAGATATAAACTCTTCATCTGACAACCACTGAAAAAAACCTTTTAAGCAAAATATAACTGAATTTACCGTGCTAGCTTTATGATTTGAATAACAATTAGCTAAGAAAAACCTAATATCATTTTTAGATATAGTAGCAACAGGCTTCTTTAAAAAATTTTCAAATCTTCTTAATAC
>NZ_JADPEL010000035.1 GCF_015667795.1 Clostridium sp. D53t1_180928_C8 | reverse complement strand
CCTATAGATAAAGCAGCTTCCATTTGTCCCTTATCTACAGCATTAAAGGAACCTCTTAATACTTCTGATATGTATGCAGATAATTCCTATCCCCCTTTCTATTACATATAAATTTTAACATTTATTATATAGTGCCATTCTAAAATTAAATATTTAAATAACTTTTATATACATAACTATATATTAATTCCACTTTGTAGCATTATCTTAAATTCATCCCAACTCACAAATTTTCCTCCCATGCTTTCTAAATGATTAGTATGCATTTGACAGTCTAAAAATATATATCCTTCTTCTTCTAATTTTTTACACATACTTATTAAAGCTACCTTAGATGCATTTGTTACCTTAGAAAACATACTTTCACCAAAGAAGCATTTTCCTATTTTAACTCCGTAAAGGCCTCCAACAAGTTCACCTTCCTTATATACTTCCACACTAGATGCAAATCCAACTCTAAATAATTTTATATATGCATTCATAATTTCATTATTTATCCATGTACCCTCTTTATTTTCTCTAAGTTCCTTACAGTTTTTTATTACTTCGTCAAATTCTCTATCAAAAGTAACTTTAAATTCACCTTTATTAAAGACTCTTTTCATTGACTTTGATATATTAATTTCATTTGGTTTTATAATAAATCTTGGTTTAGGACACCACCATAGTATTGGTTCATCATCACTATACCATGGAAAAATACCATTACAATAGGCTAATAAAAGTCTATCAATACTTAAATCTCCTCCTACAGCTAGTAATCCATCCTCTTCTGCTAACTCTGGGTTTGGAAATATTATTTCTTCTGTTAATCTATATATAGGCATATGATTTTCCCTCTTTCAAAAAATATTTATTTACTATACGTTTATCTATAAATTATATTCTAAATTACTATTTTCTTAAATAAAAAATTATTACTTTCCATAATTATATTAATTTGTATCATTTTCTATCCTTAAAGAATAACATAATATGTAAGAAGTAAAATCTTATAATATTAAATGTAGGTGATTAAATGTCTTATTATAATAAAAAAACATCTTTTGATGTATCAATAGATTATCAATTATATCAATCTGGAAAAGGAAATTATTTCATTGGTCAAACACCTATTTTAAATGGTGAGACTGAACATTCTTTAGCTATATTATACAATCCACCTAATTCAAATCGAAATATCTACGTAAATGCTATTACTATAACAAATATTTCTGATAATAACTTATCATCAGAATTTTATTTAAGATCATCATCTAATAAAGGTAAAATTAGCAATTTAGTTAGTTGTGCTAATACAAGTATTTATCCAGAACCAAATCATAAGGGACAAATTAAATATCTAAATCCAACTTCTAATCCTCCATATGATGGTGTTCCTATATTTAGTAGAATAGTATCTCCAAATTCAACATTAGTTGTTGATGGTGGACAAATTATACTAGGTCCTAATCAATCACTTAGTGTCTATATTGGTGGATTCTCACCTGTAATAATTGATAAAATAATATTTGCATTTGGTTGGTGGGAAGAAGTAATTACTAAAAACTGTGATTGTTAATTAAAATAGAAAAAGTATCTCTATAAATCTTAGCGATACTTTTTCTATTTTTAATGATATTTTAACGTTTGTAATCATATTATATAAAAGCAAGTAATGTTTAGAGGGAATTATGAGTAATCCTACTAATTATGCAATTTATCTTTTTGCAAAAGAAAACATGAGAATTTCTACTGATGATTTTAGTTATAAAATAGGTTGGATAAATCTTAAAGATATTAATCCTCCAATTCTTTCAAGCAATTCCACAAATGTTTCTAGTGATATCTTAACTATAAAAAATTACCTGAAAAATGGTTATACAGTTAAATTTGATTTTAACTATACAATGGATAGTAATGAAAGTCCTGAAATAAAATTTTCAACGCCTCACCCAAACGGAAATTTTGCTAAATATTTTGAAAATACAGATAACTCAATAATTTCTCTTCAATTTCAACAACAACCAAATCCTACAGTTACTACAAGAATAGATTATACAATTACTAATATTAGTATAAAAGATTCTTCAGGAAATGAAGTTACAGAGTTTTATTTATTCTTTGCAGATACAGAATTTATTCATAAAGTAAATAATAATGCTGAAAAATTACAATGTATAAGTGAACCAGCTCCGTGGGTAGAAAATAAAGAATTATATCTTCCTGATAATATTTATACAGGTGATCCTAAAATAGATTTTTCTACTGATAATAAAATTATTTATATTGAAGGTACACAAAGTGAAAATACTGCTAACTCTAAGGCTATTTTAACATACACAGAAAATCCTACTACAATAAACATTATTACAAACTCACCACCACGTTCTGGTTTTAGATATTCTATAGGAGGTGTACTTCTGAAAAATGATACACCTAATATACTAAGAAAAATTTCTAGCATAACTTCAATATTTATCAATAATTTTCAAACTTTTAATTATTATCTTGAATTTTATGCTAATTCACTTTCATATGAAATAAGCTATACTCTAACTGAACCCTTAGCGCCTGGAATCGAACTTATATCTGTCTCAATAATATCATCTAATTCTAAAACTGTTAAATTTATGATAACTCAAAGGGTATCTCCTATAATTATTGATATATATAATGATGAAAAATACGAAAACACAAAAATTTTAATCACTTTAATAGTAAAAATTTCTAATTCCAGCAAATTACCTTCAGACTATATTTCAAATACGGCAAATCTTATAGTTCATTATGCTAATGATAAAGTGCCAGATGAATCTGTAGACAGTAATACATGTAATATAAAAATTCTCAAATGTAATAGAGGTCTAAATTTATTTAAATAAAAGGGTTATTTTGAATACTGTAATATTCAAAATAACCCTTTTATTATAACTAGTTATAATATCTTTTTTAGACTATTTCATTATCCGCATCAAATATAATTCCTGATTTCATTCTAGCTATAGTTTGAATTTCTGCAACTATTAAACTATGTTCTAGCATTTCATAACATCTTTCTAAGTTATTATTCTTAATAATTTCTATAAATTCAATAAATTCATTAACTATTCTATTATCATAAATATTTTCATTAATTAAATTATGCGTTCCATCATTCATTAAGACTTTAAAACTTTCACATGAATTAGTTGGATTATCTTGATATATACATCCTTTATCCCCTTGAATATTATTTGAAATAGGAGCTTTACAATCTTTTGCTCCAATACATACACATTTAAAACTATTATATTCTAATATTAATATTCCTGATGTATCTATTCCTCTTTCTATATTGGGATAATACTCTACATTTTTAGGTTTTCCAAATAACCCCACAACATAATGAATATTATATATATTCAGATCCATTAAGGCTCCTCCAGCAAAATTTGGATCAAATACAGGTAATATATTTCCTTCTTTAAAACTATTATATCTGCTAGAATATTGTGAGAAATTACATTGGACAATTTTAATATCTCCTAATTTAGGAACTAACTCCTTAATCTTTTTATAATTAGGTAGATATTGATTAGTTATAGCTTCAAATATAAATAACTTTCTTTCCTTAGCTAAGTCACTCAATATTAGTGTTTCTTTATAATTTGTTGTTATTGGTTTCTCAACAATAACATTTTTATTAGCTTCTAATGCTTGTTTAGCAAATTTAAAATGCAAATTATTGGGCAATGCAATATACACAGTATCAATATCACTATTTAATAATTCATCATAATCATAAAAAACTTTTTTAATTCCATATGTATTCTTAATTTTATTTAATTTTTCCTTTTTATTAACTCTTCCATATATAGCTTCTAATACTAATCCATCTATATGATGTGTAATTGTTAAAAACTCTTTTACAATCATTCCTGAACCTATAATTCCCAATTTCATATTTTTTAATCCTTCCCATCATCTATTATAGCCTTATTATAATTCACCTTGTTTATTATTTCTATATAATTAATAATAAATAAAAGTTATCTATTCAAATTCACTTTTATGTTCCTTAAAGAAAGTATAGTACTGTTGTACATTTTCAAGTTCAGTCCATTTCTTTATGTCAACTGGATTTTCATCTAAATCATATATCTTTGCACCTTTTAACGAAAGTATAAAAGGTGAGTGAGTTGCTATAATAAATTGACATCCTAAATACCGTGCATGTTCTTCAATAAATTTAACTAATTCTATTTGACGCTTTGGTGAAAGGCTATTTTCAGGCTCATCTAATATATATAATCCACTCTCCTCAATTTTTGAAATAAAATATCTAAATGCATTTTCACCGTTAGAATATTCTCTTACATTATCCATTAAATTATGACGTACATATTTAGATTGTGTTTTACTTCTAGATTCATTTACCTTTCTTAATTTATCATAATCATCTATTGATTGCATTTGAAATCTATTATATTTATTATCTAAATATTCTTCAAAAAGTTTCTCCCTTTTATTATCAATTCCTTCATTAATGTTTCTAATATTTAACATATAATCGAATACATCATCACTTGTTATAATTCTACTTTTTTCTGGGATATCATTTTCAATATTTACTTCACACATATCTACATACTTTGAATAAAAATTAGATTTATTATATATGGAATCCCTATGTACTTTTATCTTTTCTGCTATTATATTTAATGCGGTTGATTTCCCAGAACCATTTCCTCCATATAAAATTGTAATTCTATCGAAATCAATTCTTTCAAACTGATTCTTAGAAAGAATTTTAAATGGATAAAAGGAATCATAGCAAGTTCTCTTTTCATCTAATATAAAATTATATTCTCTATTTTCATTAACAAATATAAAGCTATCTAAATATATCATTATTTAATTAATACCTCTCAAAATAAATCTTTATTAAATTAATTTTACTACTTTTTGTAATAAATTTAAATATTAGTACTATCTATTATTAAATATTAAAATTAAACTATACATTTATATTTTTAAGGAGGAAAGTATGGGTAATATTATTGTTGTATATCAATCTAAATATGGTTCAACTAAAAAATATGCTGAATGGTTAGCTGAAGAGCTTTCTTGTGATTTAATTGAAAAGAAAAATATATCTATAGAAAAACTTTTAGAATATGATACTATTATTTATGGTGGTGGACTTTATGCAGGTGGAATAAGTGGAATTAATTTAATTACAAAGAATTTTGATAAACTCTCTAATAAAAATTTAATATTATTTACCTGTGGACTAGCCGATACAAATAATAAAGAAAATATTGATTCTATTAAAAACTCTATAAGTAAGATACTTTCAGTAGAAATGCAAGATAAGATTAAAATTTTCAATTTACGTGGTGGTATTGATTATAAGAAACTTAATTTTGTTCATAAAGCTATGATGAAAATTATGTATAATATGCTTTGTAAAAAAGATGCTGAAACATTAAAAAATGATGATAAAGATTTAATTGCCACTTATGGTGATGTTGTTGATTTTACTAATAAAACTACTATTAAGCCTATAGTTGAATATGTTAAATTTAAAATATAAGTAGTACATTTTATAAAAAATCTCAAGGAATTAAATAATCTCCTTGAGATTTTAAATTTTACAATATAATTTCATGAAAAAAGATATAAAACTAGAAATTATACTAGCTTCATATCTTAAAGACTAATTTCTATTTATGCCACTTGTTCAAACTGACTATTATAAAGTTCTGCATAGAAACCATTTTTAGCAATTAATTCTTCATGATTTCCACACTCTAAAACATCTCCATCCTTTAATACAAGAATTACATCTGCATTCCTAATAGTTGAAAGCCTATGAGCAATAACAAAAGAAGTTCTACCTTCCATGAGTTTATCCATTGCATTCTGAATTAGAAGTTCTGTTCTCGTATCTACTGAACTTGTTGCTTCATCTAAAATTAACATTGGAGAATCCTTAATCATTGCTCTTGCAATTGTAAGCTGCTGCTTTTGTCCAGCAGATAAGTTAACTTTATCATTTAAAATAGTATCATATCCATTATGCAACGTTTCAACAAAATGATCTAATCCTACCGATTTGCATGCATTTTTAATTACTTCATCTGGAACATCCTTTTTATTATACACAAGATTTTCTCTTATTGTACCTTCAAATAACCATGTATCTTGCAATACCATACAGAATAAATCATGGATATTTTCTCTTGTTAAATCACTTATTGAAATATCATCAATTAAAATTTCTCCACTATGTATTTCATTAAAACGCATAAGCAAATTAACTAATGTAGATTTTCCTGCACCTGTTGGTCCTACTATTGCAATCTTCTGACCTGGTTTAGCCATAGCTGAGAAATTATTTATTATAATTCTATCTGAACCCTCATATCCAAACTTAACACTTTTAAATTCAACCTTCCCTTTAGCATTTATAAGTGAAGTAAATTTATTATTTTCATTTTCCATTTCTTTTGCTTCTAAGAATTCAAATACACGATGACTTGCTGCTGCTGCCGATTGTAAACTTTGTACTCCTTGTGCTATTTGAGAAAGGGGCTGAGTAAAGTAACGAACATATATAGTAAATGCTACAATAACACCAAATGATATGTTTCCTTTCATTGCAAGTGCTGCTCCTACTATACAGACTGCTACATATCCTAAGTTGCCTATAAAATTCATAATTGGCATCATAAGCCCCGAAAGAAACTGTGCTCTAAATGCACTGTTTTTAAGCTTAGAGTTTAAATCTTTAAATATAAGACTCATATTTTCTTCTGCATTATATGCTTTTACGATAGTATGCCCTGAATATACTTCTTCAATATGACCATTTATTTTACCTAAATATTCCTGATGACTAGTAAAATATTTTTGAGAACTTTTCATTACTATCATGATTGATACAAAACCAATTATAGTTGCTAAAACTGCAGTTACTGTCATAATAACATTTGTTTTTAACATCATAATTAATGAACCTAAAAATAAGAAAACTGCAGTTATTAAGGATCCAACACTTTGATTTAATGCTTGTCCTATTGTATCTACGTCATTAGTAATACGCGAAAGCAAATCCCCAGTTGTATTATTATTATAATATGACATTGGAAGTCTATTTATCTTTTTAGAAATATCACTTCTTAAATTTTTAGAAATCTTTTGTGTTATTGTAGCCATAATATATCCTTGTATCAAATTTAATATGGCACTAAAAACATAAATAGTAACAAGTGTTAATCCTATAGATATTATTTTAGTCATATCCATATTTCCCATTAAACCAGCCGCCATAATATCTGTCATTTCCGAAAGCTTATCAGGTCCAAACAAAGATAATATAGTTCCTATTACTGCACATATAAGTGCTATTACTATTGATATATAATACTTTTTACAGTATATTATAATCTTACTTAAGTTTTTTTCTTGTTTTTCACCTTTATTCATTATACAACCTCCTCTTTTAAAACTTCTGAACATGCAACCTCTTTATCTACAGCTAACTCTTCCTTTGAAAGCTGAGAATAAGCAATTTCTCTATAGATATTACAATTTTTAATTAATTCATCATGTTTTCCCACACCAACCATACATCCATCTTCTAATACAATAATCTTATCTGCCTCCTTTATACTACTTATTCTTTGA
This sequence comes from Clostridium sp. D53t1_180928_C8, assembly GCF_015667795.1. Taxonomy (GTDB): domain Bacteria; phylum Bacillota; class Clostridia; order Clostridiales; family Clostridiaceae; genus Clostridium. The sequence goes on along the minus strand of NZ_JADPEL010000035.1, from coordinate 27,268 downwards.
GCAACTACTAGCATTGTAGTTCCTGTACTCTCTCTTTTTAAGAATTTACGAAGTTTACTATCTGTTTTATAGTCAAGTGCAGAAAATGAATCATCAAAAATTAATACTTCAGGATAACGTGCTATCGCTCTTGCTATTGATAAACGTTGCTTTTGTCCTCCTGAAAGATTTGTACCACCTTGCGCAATATGAGCCCCATATTCCCCATCTAATTTTTCTACGAACTCAGATGCTTGTGCTGCATAAACTCCATAAATAACATCATTCTTTGTAGTTTCTCTCTTTCCACTTTCTCCAAAAGCTATATTTGACTCAACTGTTCCTTCAAACAAAGTAACTTTTTGAGATACATAACCTAATTTATTTCTAAGATATTTTTCATCATATTCTTTTACATTAACTCCATCAACTAATACTTCACCTTCTGTCACATCATAAAATCGTGGTATAAGATTAATTAATGTACTTTTACCAGAACCAGTTGCTCCAATAAATGCTACTGTTTCCCCTTTATTTGCTTTAAAATTAATATTCTTTATAATATATTCATCAGCATCTGGATATTTAAAACTAACATTTTTAAATTCTACCTCCCCCAAAATTCCAATTGGTGATTCCTTTACTATTCCATTTTTTATTTTACTTTTTGTATCTAATACTTCATTAATTCTTTTAGCTGCAACAGTCGCACGTGGAAGCATAATAAATACCATTACCAACATCATAAATGCCATTATTACCTGCATTGCGTATGAAGAAAATACTATAATCTCAGAAAATAATACCATTTTCTCATTTATAGGCGCATTTTGAATTAAAATAGCTCCAATCCAATAAATTGCAAGGCTTACACCACTCATAATAAAACTAATACTTGGTAATAAAATAGCCATAACATGATTTGCGAATAAATTAACCTTTGTAAGCTCTAAGTTTGCCTCTTCAAATTTATCCTCCTGATATTTTTCAGCATTATATGCTCTAGTAACAGCTATACCCGAAAGATTTTCTCTTGAAACTCTATTTAAGTTATCTGTTAATTTTTGAATTTTCCTAAATTTGGGTAGTGATATTATAACACATATAGCAACTATAATTAATAATAATGCTACCGCTACACCTGTTGTTAATGAAAGTTCAAAATTCCTACCAGTAATTTTTAGTATTGCCCATACTGCAAGAATCGGTGCTTTTATTAATACTTGTAACCCCATAACTATAAATATTTGAAGTTGAGTAATATCATTTGTAGAACGTGTAATCAAACTTGCAGTAGAAAAATTGTTAATTTCCTCCATGGAAAATGATTGAACTTTATCAAATAATCTAAATCTAAGTCTTGCTGAAAAGTTTGCTGATATTTTTGATGCAAGCCCTGCAACAATAATTGAAGCTACTAAACTACCTAATGCACAAGTTAACATCCAGCCACCAGCAGTTAAAATTTCACTCATTTTACTTCCAGGACTTTGAACAAGTTGAGTAATTTCACTCATATAATCAGGTAACTTTAAATCAAGCCAAACTTGAGAAATAATAAAAATTATACTAATACTTAATAATATCCATTCCTTTCTTTTAAAGTTTTTAAATATTTTAAACATAAAACCAAACTCCTTCCTTGTTTGTATGTTTATATATTAAATATAAAAGATTAACTGAAAATAAACTTTTATGGTATATATTTTCATATAAAAATTAAATTTAAACAAAAATAAAAATGGTGCCTTAACTAACACCATTTTTATTTTATATTTATAAATTTAATCCTATAGGAAGGATAATTGTAAATTTACTTCCCTTTGAAACAATACTCTCACATTTTATTGTTCCATTATGTAGATCAACTATTTTTTTTACTATAGAAAGACCTAAACCATTTCCATTAACTCCATGTGAGGCATCCCCTTGATAAAATTTATCAAATATTTTAGTAATAGTCTCTTTATTTATTCCCACACCTGAATCACTAATATCTATTATAATTTTATCTCCTTTTTTTTCAGTTTTAATACTTACTATACCTTGTTTATTATTAAATTTAATTGCATTATCTAATAAGTTTATCAATACTTGACTTAACATTTCTTTATTTCCGCTTATATAGTAATCTTCAATATTAATATCTAATGAAATATCTTTACTTTCAAATTTAGAGTTTAATATCAAAATACTTTGTCTAATTTGTTCTCCAATATTAATTTTTTGTGTATCTTTTAATATGGCTACAGTTTCTATTTTTGAAAGATTTAAAACATTAGTTGCAAGTGATGTTAATCTTTTAGATTCATCTATAATTATATCTAAATATTCATCCCTTTCTTCTTTTGAAAGCTCATCATCCTTTAATATTTCAGCAAATCCTTTTATAGATATGATTGGCGTTTTAAATTCATGAGAAAAATTATTTATAAAATCAGTACGTAAAACTTCAATTCCACCTAATTCCTGTGCCATTAAATTAAAATTTTCAGAAAGTATTTTAAATTCAGGCGGATGAGTTAAATTAAGACGCGCTGAAAAATCTCCACGTGAAAGCTTTTCAGTTCCAGCTATGAATTCTCTTATATTTTTTAATATAACTCTACTTGAACAAGTCGATACTACAATTCCTATAATTATACATGCTATTAAAGTCATTATTGGTAATATCATTACATTATTAATATTTTTTTCATTTAAAATTCCAAGTGAAAATGAAAAATATATTAACCCCCCAACAATAAGAGTAGTTATTAAATTTATTATAAATATTGAAATAGAAAATGAAAGTGTTAACCCTATTCTTTTTTTAATTCTTCCCATTATTTTTTACCGCCTTATATCCAAGTCCTCTAACTGCAACTATTTCAAAATCAGGATAAAAATCAAAACGCTTTCTTAACCTATTAATATGAACATTAACTGTTGTATCACCACTTTCAGTTTCCATACCCCAAATCTCATCCATTAATTGAATACGAGTAAAAATCTTATCTGGATAAGATAAAAGTTTATATAATAGATAAAATTCCTTTTGCGGCAATGTCTGCTTTTCACCTTCCCTACTTACAGTTAAATTATCATAATCTAAAGTTACTTTTCCAATTATAAGCTTTCTTGAATTTACAATTTGAGCCCTTCTTAAAAGTGCTTTAATTCTAAGTAACATCTCCTCTGTATCAATAGGTTTTGTCATATAATCATCAGTACCTACCATGAATCCCTTTTTCTTATCTTCTGGAAGCTCCTTTGCCGTTGCCATTAATATAGGTGTCATATAATTAGCATCTCTAAGTTCTTTAGCAAATTCATAACCATCCATATTAGGCATCATTATATCTAAAATAATTAAATCTATATATTGATTTTCTAATACCTCCATTGCCTTTAATCCATCTTCAGCCTTAAAAACTGAATATCCGTCTCGTTTTAAAATAGTTTCAAATAATCTTCTTATATGCTTATCATCTTCAACAACTAATATATTGATCATAATTTTCCCCCCATAAATTTCAATATTCCATTTATATTAAATAGGTAATATATATTCATTAATAAGATAGCAACCTCAAATATTCATTATAAATGATTTTTACTTTTATAATACTACTAAAAGATAAACTGAAAATAAACTAAACTTACTTATTAATAAAATTATATACCATATATATATCCATTAGCATTTTAATAAAAAAAGTCAGCGTTGCTGACTTCTTAATTTTGAAAAAGTTTATTAATATTGTTATAAAAAATATCTTCTAATGCTTTATCATCTAATCCACAAGTTAATACCTTTTGAATTTCAATAGATGGGTGATGGAAAGGAGCATCTGTACCAAAAAATATCCTATCAGCCCCTACCGATTCATATGCCTCTCTAATTTTGCTTTCCATAGGCATTCCTGACATTTCTAAATAAAGATTCTCATAACGTCTAGCCATTTTTAAACTTGCATCTATATATACACCGTGTCCATGCCCCATATGAATCATAACAACTTTAACTTTAGGAAATCTTTCAGCTAAAAGTGCAATGCTCCAAGGTAATGAATATGGTGGATGACCACAATGAATAAATATCGGAATATTCAAATCTTCAGCAGCTTCCATTATTGGATTTAACATTTCTGAATCAGCTACATAGGCATCTTTAAGAGGGCTTAACTTTATCCCACAGAAGTTTTTGTTTTTTACATAATTATATATTTTTTCTACAGCAAGACTCTTCTCATATGGATTAGTATAAACTATAGGTAAAACCCTATCATTATACTTTTTATATGCATTTGCAACTTCATCATTATCATGAGAACCTGTTCCACATAAAACTACCTTTTCAATTTCATATTCATCCATTTGTTTTATTAATTTATCTATATCAATTTCAACTTTAGCCCAGCCACCAAAACTACCAATATGACTATGTGCATCAATTTTCTTCATAATTAAATCCTCCTTAATCTATTTATTACATTAGCTTTTGATAAAATTGCTATAACTAATATAGAAATAGATACTCCACTAATAGTTTGTAAAGTTAATCCATATATACCTGTAACAGCATAAGCTATACCAAATAAAGGTACTTTAACTATTGTATATGCAGTTATTTGAAATAATCCTCCTATACATGCTCCTATAATCCAATTAAATTTCGAATTAATTAGTAACTTCTCTATAAATACTCCCATAATAATAGCCATAACAAATTTAATACAGAATGTAGGAACTATCCAGATTATATATCCTCCTACTAAATCTGCTATAGCTGCTCCTATAGCCCCTGCTATAGCCCCTTTTTTAACTCCTAAAAGTAATACAGCTATAAAAATCATACAATCTCCAAGATGTGTATATCCATGCAAAGATGGAAGCTTTAAAGAATATGTTGCAACAAAGACCAATGCAGCCATCATTGCTATTTTAGTTGTTTCTTTTGTTGTAAGTTGTTTTTTATTCATTCTATTTACCCCATTTATATTTATTTATAGAATAAATTACCACAACTTCTCCTTACCATCAAATGTATACATACACTTTGATTATTTGTTTAAATTCTAAATTAAATAACTATTTTTTCAACACATAAAACTGACTAATATAGCTTATCCTAAAGATAAATGACATTTTAATTTAAATTTATTTAGAGGTAATATTATGAAAAAATTTACAGCAATAAAAACTTATACTACATTTCCAAGGAATGTTCAAATAATGGTTCTAAGCGAATTGAGCTTGGCATTAGCCTTTGGTATATATAGTTTTTTACAAATCCTTTACTTAAATGACATAAATATTCCTTCAGATAAAATAGGAATAATTTTTTCTATAGGCTCCCTATTTTCAATGGTTGGTTTTTTCTTAGGCCCCTTTATTCATATATTAGGTAGAAAAACTATCTTAGTATCTGGATGTCTATTAAGTGCTTTAGGGGTAGGAGCTTATGTTTTATTTACAAATTATATTTTACTACTACTTTCACAAATTTTAATTAATATAGGATTATGCTTTATTCAAGTTACAGAACTTCAACTATTATATTCCTATACAACGCCTGATAAAGAATGTTGTGCTTACAGTTATAAATCATCGGCTAATTTTATTGCATCCACACTTGGAGGATTACTTGCAGGAAACATAAATAAAATTTATTTCTTTAATAATATAGGTTACAGAAAGTTATTCTTTTTATCTGTACTATTAATACTTTTTGCATTCACCTTAAGATTATTTCTATTACCTAGAGATGAGAGGCTAAAACCTGATAATGGAATAATTAAAGAGTCAATTATTAATACTTTTTCATTATTAAAAACACATAAAAGCATGAGAATTTTTGCCACTTTTCTTTTTATAATTACTATAGGTGGAAGTGCTGTTTGGCCCTATACTAACTTAGTCTTAAAAAATCAATTTGGATTAAGTAATACATATATATCAATAATTAATTTTATTATAACTACGTTAAACATGATTGGAATTTTAATTATGCCATCTATTATTGAAAAGTTCGGAATAAAAAAATTTGAAATTCTATCTTTACTATCATTATCTGCAAGTATGCTTTTATTAGGCTTTAAGGTTTCAAAAGTGATCTTTATTATTTTACTTATAATTAGAGGTGCTTCTGCTTGTCTTGTGGGCTCCTCTTTAGATAGTTCTATGATGAGTAATATTGAACTTGATAATAGAGATGTTTTTGCAGGGGTAAAATTATTAGTTAATGGAATATCCTCTGCCATAGGTAACTTTGTTGGTGGATTTATTATTGAAAATATTAATTTTAGGGGAGTTTATATTTATGGATTCTGTGTATTCATTATAGTAATTTCTTTCTTCTATATTAAGGTGTGTAAATTATTTGATCATTCTATTATTATTGAAAGATATCATAGAGATTGTAAATGTCGTCTTCGTCATAAATATATAGAACGTAAAATTTAAAATAACTCAATAGAAAGAATATCTCCTGTATATTTTCTTTATAAACATTGTTTTGCTTTATAAGTTATGATTTTTTTCATTATAATAAAAGGCCCACTCAGAATAAAATTCTAGAGTAGGCCAAAATACATTAAATTAGAGTTAGCAAGTTATTTTTTCTTCTTTTTGAAAGCAAATGCTCCACCAACTAAAGATGTAACACCTAAAATTAAAGCTGCTACCCCAGCTACATTTCCTGTTTGAGGAAGTTTTCCTGGCTTATTTTCTGGCTTATTTTCTGGCTTATTTTCTGGCTTATTTTCTGGTTTGCTTTCTGGTTTTTGATCAGGTTTAACTTCAGGTTTTTCTCCTGGATTAACCTCTGGCTTTTCTTCTGGTTTAGCTTCTTCGCTATATTCAATATATGCCTTAATAGCATTTTCTAATTTTCTATTTATTTTAAATAAATCTTCTCTAGCAACGCCATCTATTAATGCATTTTCTACTTCAGAAGTAGCTTCTTTTAATGCATTTATAACATCTTCTGATTTACCTTCAGTTTTTGTTAATAATTCTTTTGCTTGCGCTAAATTAGATTTTGCAAATTCCTTAATCGCTTCTAATGTAAAGTTTTCTGTTACTATTTCATATATTTCTGGTCTTCCTGAACCATCTTGGAATTCTAATGTTATAGAAACAATCTCTTCAGGTTTTTCCATAGCAAATACATTATAACCTTTATCTAATGTACCAACTTCTATTTTTCTATCATCAGAAGTTCTTGCAATAACTTTAGCATTAGAAATTGTGCTTTCATTTTGGAATATTTCAATTTTATTTATTAATGCACCATCAAATATATTATAAACTACTCTATCTCCACTCTTAACTTCAGATCTTGGGATATAAGAAGTTTGAATATTTTCATCCATTAAGTTATCTAATCGATGGCTATCACTTACTGGTTTAACAGTTGATTCAAAAATAACCTCTGCCTCTGGAGAATTCACAGAGAAGTCAGACATTCTAACCCATGAATCTGTTCCAGCAGTTGCAGTAACTCTTACATATTGAGCATTAAAATCTAAATCAAACATTCTAAATTGTTCTGAAATATTTCCATTGTAAATTTCAGTCCAAGTTTCTCCATCTAAAGAATATTCTACTTTACCTTCTCTTATTCTATCTCCACCAAAGTTTCTATCTCCAATGAATTGAATATTTCTTACATTAGTAACTTTTCCAAGGTTTAAAGTGAAATAATCTCCCGTCTTTAAAGCACCTGATGAAATAAAGCTTGAGTCTACATCTCCATCAGCAATTGCATTTAAATCTTTGTAATTTCCACTACCATTTCTATTTGTTGTAACTGATTCTTCGCCTTTTCCTTCAATTACTAAGTCCATTGTAAAGTTTTTAGTAGACTTTTCTTCAGTAGCAACAAATCTAACTTGTTTAACAACTTGTGGTTTTTCTAAAGATAAAGTAGTTTCTCCATTTACTTCTCCTAATACAAACCAATCCATTCCATTAATTGTATATTCAACATTTCCTTTAACATTGCTATTAACATTTATTGATGTTATATATTTATATTCTGGGAGCTCTAAACCTATATTGTCTCCAGTTTTTAAATTAACTTTTTCTGTAGCAACTATTGAGTTAACTTCATTTCTTCCAACAACACTCTTATTATATTCGAAGCTACCTTCTACATTAGTTCTAATTCCACTTACAGTATTTTTATTTACCATAAATTCTCTAACGTATACTTGATTGTCTTGATCTTCTGTTGCTACATATTTAATATATCTAGCACTTTCATTTAAATCGCCAACAAATAATTCTCTAAATTCATTATTTTCTAATACAGTTTTCCATTCAACTCCATCTACTGAAATTTGAACATTTCCCTTCATAATTGCAGTATCATGAGAAGTTCTTCCCATTAACATATAAATATTATTTAAGTTTTCAACTTTTCCTAAGTCTACAACTATTTCATCGCCAGCCTTAACATTATTAGCAGATCTATATGCTGTATCTAACTTACCGTCAAACATATTTGAAACTTCATATGGAGTTTTTCCATTGTACCATTCTTCAAACTTTAATGGCGAAATATTTTCAGATACACTTCCTGAATAGCTATAAGTTTTAACTTGATCTTTTAATACACCTTCAAAATACATAGAGTCAGTCTTTGAATTTGCTTGTTTAACAAAGTCATCTAAAACCTTATCTGATATAATTGCCTTTGATGAATTTAAAATATCTATTTGTCCTGAAAGTTGAGTCTTTAAATCCCACCATAACTTGTTATCACCATTTAGCATTGCAATAACCATATCAGCTGCAGTAGTTGCTGCATCTGCATAATTAGTAAGTTTTTGTAATTGTGGTGCAACTTCATCTAACATAGCTTTATGCAATTTTGCTTGAGTATCTGCTACTGCTGATTTTATTACTCCAAAACTAGCTTTTAAAGTTTCTAATTCTGCTGCTGGAATTTGTCTATTATCAACCTTCTTCCAGAACTCATCCATTACTGCTCTCATTTCTGGTGCATCTGCTCTACCAGTATCAAGTCTTGTACTGTGATCTGCAAATACTTTAAAGCTTTCTTTTAATTCTTCTCCAACTACATCTACAATTGCATTATCCCACGCCTTATTATAATCATAAGCTTCTGTATTCCAAGCATAATCAGCTCCTGTATGAATACTTATTTTTGATGCTTCAGCAAATTCCATTGGATTTATTATAAATCCTCCAATTTTAGTAGCTAAATCATTGCCAAGATTATATATTGGTCCTAAAGCTAATTTATCAACTTTGTAGTCAGTAACTGGGTAGTTCCACCATAAAAGCATCTTTCTTCCATAAAGACTATTTACTTTTTCAGCATCTTCTAAAGTTACGCTCTCAGGAATAACATGTTCCCCTGTCCACATAACTTCAATATCTTTATCTAAATTTTTAGAAAACCCTTCTGTATATGGTTTTACTTCTGAACCATTAAACATTGATGTTCCCCAATATTGTGTTGGAACTGTTATTAAAGGTTTAACCCCTTCTTTTGTTTTAACAAATTCTGCATTAAATCTATTCATTATTGCAGCTTGTCCAGCCCCATCATCTGTAAATATATCATCCCAAAGAATAGCAAAACTTCTAACACCCATGTCATATAATGATTCACACTTATCAACAAGTGCTTGATAATCTGCTTCTGAATTTATATCTATATCCTTACCTGGAGAAATTGCAAATACAAAATCAACTTTATTTTCATTTGCTGTATTTATAAGTTCTTGCATTCTTGCCATTTCTTCTTGTGGATATGGATCTCTCCATTGATCTCTATGATATGGATCATCCTTTGGAGCATATATATACATATTTAATTTATTTTCGCCATAAAATTTAAATTGATCTAATCTATCTTGATGTGTCCATGGTGTTCCATAGAATCCTTCAACAACAGCTCTAACATGCTGAGTTGGATAATCATTTACATAAACTTCTGGAACAACATTTCTATCACTTTCTTCTATTAATAATTGTTTTAAAGTTTTTACTCCATAATAAGTACCAACTTCATCTGTTCCTTCAATGGCAATTGTCATTTTTCCATCTTCATTTTGATTCGATGCAAGCACATATCCTTCTTTAACTTCTATTGCTTCTGCACCTGATTTACCAATACCTTCAAAGAAAGTATTCATTTCCTCAATATTATCATCATCTTCACCAATTATTATTGTAGTTGCATTTTCATCAAAATCATTATTAACTTCTATACCTAAACCCTTTAATGCTTCTACTAATTCTCTTATTGCATCTTGATCTGCTTGATCTTGACCTACTATATTTACTTTTTCAGTAAGAATAAATCCTTCTCCTGAACCTTCAATATTATGTGGTGTAGGACTTACAGTAGGAATATTAACCTGTAATTTTACTAATTCTTTATTCTCATTGACAACCTCTGCAAAGGCAGCTGTTGGTAAAGTAGTAAATATAAATGATGTTGTAACTACTTTAGCTAAAATTGAATTTAATTTTGTTCTTTTCATTAGTTATCCCTCTTTCTTATTAGTGAATTTTAACATTTTTTTACATTTTGAATATAAAAAAAGCCATAGCAAAAAATTATGCAAAACTGCATATTTTTGCTATGGCTAATGCCCAAAACTTAACTTGGTTACATGCCTCTTTAAATATTATAAACTAATCATATTATATAAATACTTATTGCAAAGTATATTTTACATTTTTCTCTATAAATTTTAAGATTAATTTTCTTCAACTATATATTTTTTGTAAAAATTTTTATTACATTAACTTTTACATAATAATCATCTTGTTCATTATATTATCATTCAGTCTATTTTTTGTCAACATTAATTATATTATTTTTTCAATCTAAATTTTCTAAGTATATAATTTCTCGCTATATTACTTGCTCTTCATCACTATTTTTTGTAAAAATTAATGCTATTATAATTGCACTTACTCCAGCAAATAATTTACTTAATATTACTGGAATTATCATTTTCGATTCAACTCCAGCTGTAAATCCCAAATGTGCTCCTAAAGTTGATGTAGCAGCAACTAACCATGCTACATTTATAATTTTACCTTTATTGTTCATATCCTTTAACATCTTAAAAACTGGAATACTATTTGCTAATGAGAAAATTATACCCGCAACACTTGTAGAATCTAAGCCTATCTTTTTACCTAATTTTCTAAGGGGCTTGTCCAATAAATTTATTATCAATGTTAACATAGGAAATGTTCCTAAAAGAACTATACCAATATTAACTACTACGTTCATTCCTTCATTAATGGGTGCCATCCCCTTAATTAATACTACTCCTGTTAAGCTTTCAAAAGCAGCTACTGCTAAGCCTATGGTGCTAATCCACATTATAAATTTTCCAAAATATAATACCCCTTTTATCATCGTTCTTTGGAAGAATTTTAAACCTAAAATCAACATTAATGAAATTAATATAATAGGAATAATATTTATTAAAAGTACATCTATACTTATTTTCATTACTAAACCACCAACAATTGATCCTAAAGGTATTGTTGACAACCCTATTAATAACCCTTTTGCAAAAAAAACCTTATCTTTTTCCTCTATTAATCCTAATGCAACTGGAATTGAAAATACTATAGTACATCCTAGCATAGATGCGACTATTAGCCCTGAAAATAAAGCAATTTCTTTATTTTCTCCTAATGATAAAGCTAATTGATATCCCCCCATATCATTTGCTAAAATTGAAGCAAACATCGCTGGGTCTGCACCTAAAAACTTATAAAAAGGTATTATTATTGGTCCTAAAATATTAGATATTACTGGTGATAAACTAACTACCCCAACCATACTAAGCGCTAAAGGTCCCATTGCATTAAGTCCCTCTTCAAATTTTTGCCCTAAACCAAATTTGTTTTTTAGTAATCTGTCTCCAGCACCAAGCAAAATACCTATCGCCATTAACCATATTATGAATTTATCAAATGTCATATTATCTTTCGTCTCCCCATTTTTATTTTTTATCCTTTCAAATTATATCATGTAATTCATATTTTATCTTCTATAATAATCATTATTATAGTTATAATATAATCCTATATATTTTACATATGTTTTATTTACTAATACAAATATAAAAATAATAAGCCAGAATTTCTTCTGGCTCTTTATATTAATATAAATTTTTAAGCATGCCTAATACGAGGCATCCACATTGGTTCTTTTTCAAGCTCTGCCCATGCATATTTTAAAAGCAGCTCAATTTTTAAATCTTTATACTTTTCATCATTCCATAAATTATTAACTTCCTTTGGATCATTTTGTAAATCAAATAATTCACCGTACTCTTGTCCAAAATATACAGTTATCTTATATCTATCATCTACATAAGTTCTTAAATTCATAGATATATCTTCATGTCTATTTTCAACAATTATATGATTCCTTACACTTTCTTTATTTCCACACCATACTTCCTTTTGATTAACTCCAGATATAGTTCTTGGTATATCATATCCTAAAAAGCTTAAAAATGTCGGCATTAAATCAACAATTGATTGCATTGAATTATTAACAACATCATTTGGTATTTGATTTTTGAACTTAGCTATAAATGGAACCTTTATCATATCCTCGTAATGGAATGGTCCTTTTCTTATCAACCCATGTTGTCCAAAGAAATGGCCATGGTCTGAAGTAAAGACTATAATTGTGTTTTCTTCCAAATTTAATTCTTTTAACTTATCTAGTATTTTTCCAATATACTTGTCCATCATACTAATCATTCCATAATATAATGCAATATCTTTTCTTAAGTCTTCTGGCTTTTGAGCATGGGAATGAAAACCATGAACTCCAAATCCAGTTAAGTTATATGAAGAAAAATCTGGATTCTTCTCTTGAGTCATTTTAAAATGAGGAGGGTTTTTTTCATGCTCTCCTTCCACTAAATGTGGTAGTGTTATATCTTCGGGATTATACATAGATGCCCAAGGTTCTGGAACAAAATATTCAGGATGTGGATCGAAAAATGAACTCCATAAGAAAAATGGCTCATCATTATTCTTGAACTCTTCTAATTTTGCATTAGTTCTTTCGGCTATCCATGCATTATAATGATATTCTTCTGGTATGTCCCATGTTCCCCAGTTTCTTTTACAATTTTCAAATCCATCTTTTTCTCCTGCTATTCTCTCTATTCTCTTGTAAACATCAGGATCCATATTACCTGTTGGTGCTAAAAAGTAATCTTTCCAGTTTTCACAGCCCTTTTCTTCTAACCATATTGCATAATGCTGACCAACATGAGCTTCATTAGTATGATTTCTAGCTAATTCGTAATGATCAAATCCATAAAATGGTTCTTTATAGTTTTTCCAAAACTCTAAATCTTGTAATATTGGATAAGACTCCAATGATGGATATTCCTCTGTTGATAATAATGGTTGAAAATGTGCCTTTCCTATTAAAGATGTTTTATAACCATTATTACTTAGCATTTCTCCTAATGTTAATTCACTTTCTGGTAACTTAGTCCCTAAACTCCAAGCACCATGTTGACTTGGATATTTCCCTGTAATCATAGATGCTCTTGAAGGAGTACATGTTGGATTTGGACAATACGCTCTAGTAAATATAGTTCCTTCTTCACATAGTTTATCTAAGTTTGGTGTTTTAATTTCTTTATTATACTTACCTATAGTATTCCAGTGTTGTTGATCACTTGTTATAAATAATATATTTGTTTTTTTATTCATATTTACATACCTCCCAAAAATATATGGCTATAAGTTTTTTTCTAACTTATAGCCACCATATAATATAAATAGAAATAATATATTTAAATTACCAGCTTAATATACTTTGTGTTGCAATTCTTTGATATTGATTAAAACTTAGTTGCTTACACTCATCTGATATGTTTTCAGAAAAATATAATCTCTCTTCTTCTAATTCTTCTATTTTATTTATTTCATTATTTAAATATTGATTTAATCTATAAGTTGTTGACTTTATTCTTTCCATTACTCCACCTAATCTTATATCTGTAACTTCAAAACCTTGACCTTTACATTCGTTATACCATAACTTTCTAAGACTATCATGGAATACAATTAAGCTTTCCTTTAATTGTGGAAGAACTACTTCAACTATATTTTTTAATTGTACCTTATTATCTGATAAATAAGCCTTTGTTATATCTAATCCAATTTCTGATTTTATAGATAAATATTGACTTAAATTAGCATACATATTATACATATCCTTATAAACTTCAGTTTTTTTTGCTATAGTTGTATATTTTTTTGACAACCCCTCATAATGTTCCTTTAAGTTTAATCCTTCAATATGCTTATCAAAAGCTCCAAGTAATATATCTTGGAACATTAAATATTTTGAAGGATTTAATGAAAGAACATTTGGCTTTTTAACTGTTGGTATTAAATCTAACTCTTCTAAAGAAGTAAAATCATCCATAGATAAACCAGTTAAGAATTCACATCTTTCATTTAGCCAGTTATCATCTACTTCTTCGCAATATCCATGTTCCCCAAAAAGAATTAATCCTAACATTATTGCATTAATTGGAGTTTCTGAACCATCATCTCCCCAAGCTGTAGCAAAGACTTCTTTTATACCTTTCTTTTTACATTGGCTTAAAGCTGCATTTGTAGTAATAAATGTTCTAGAATATGTTGGTGAATAACCTTCCCATCTCCAACATCCTCCAGCAAAAACTATTTTATTGTTAAATGCTTTTCTTATATCTAAAAGTTTACTGTATTTTTCTTCATCATCAGTATAGTAATCCCAATATACTAAAGAAACTTCTTCTGGAATATTATCTGCTATATCTTTTGTAATAACAGCATTAACATCATAATATCCACCATTAGGTGCTCCAGATCTTAAGAACATATCATCCCATATCATTGGATTAAAATCATATTTTCTAGTTATTTCACATACTTTAGCTAAATGCTTTATCATTAGCTCTTTATGAGAAACATGTCCATTTCTAGTTAAATATTCTCCTCTTCCTAAATCAAAAGCTTCATCCATTCCTATATGAATATTCTTACTTCTAAATACACTTCTTACTGAAGATATCATAGCTTCAATAAAATCATATGTTTTTTCTTCACCTATTAAAAGTACATCTTGCGTATCCTTAATATCATTTCCATAATCCCATCTTAATGTTTGCTTTAAATGTGCTAATGTTTGAATACATGGAATTACTTCAATACCTAATGAATATGCAAAATCATCTATTTCTCTTAATTCTTCTTTTGTATATTTTCCTCTTAAATATCCAAAATACTTATATCCATCAACTTCATAAGTATCCTCAGTATAAAGCATGCATCTATTTTGCCCCATTAAGCTCATATTAATTAATATCTTCTTAACTTCCTCAACTTTATATACAGCATTTCTTGATGCATCTATCATAGTTCCAACTGATTCTATATATTCTTTTTCATTTCTTTCAAAACTACATGTACCATTTTTAGATAACTGTATATATAATCCTATAGCTCTAAAGAAATGATGCTTTTCTTTATATTTTATATAATTTTCATTTCCTCTTTTAATTTCTATAACATTTTCACATTTATCATCTAAAGTGCTTACATTTACACTTTCACCTTCATCTGATAATTTTATGCAAATAACCTTATTTAATTCATCAACTACTCTTAATATATCTTCTGATACTCCTATTAAGTTAAGCTTCATAATATCCACCTCATTAATATTAATTATTTTATTTTTATAGATAATTCTTTACTAATGTTAAAAGTACTGCTTATTTTTATTTTTGCATCACACTCTTTGAATTCACCTAAAGTTTTAATCCAAAAAGCTATACTGCCTCCAATTAAAGAAATATTATTAGGTCCTATAACCTTAATATCACCCTCACATTCTACATGTATTACTCCTGTTACATACGGTAAAATATTTCCTTCTTCATCAACAGCTTTTACTACTACCCTTGTAGCATCATATTCATTTCCATTTAATTCACTATCATCTATTGAAACATTTAAATCACTTACTATAGGGTTTACACAAAATCTCTTTTTAATAACAGATTTTCCATTTATGTATCCTATAAATTCAGCACCAGTCCATGCTGCTCCCCATTCTCCACCATTTCCATCAACCTTTATTGGTGGATATTTAAGAGCCTTTAGATTGTCCTCAACAGTATTTTCATTTCTGTTAAACTTTCCAATAACCTTTTCATTAAATCTTAATTCTATTTCATCACAGTTTGTACAAACATATACAGGGAATACTATTCCTCTATTTCTTTCACCTCTAGCCCAATAAGTTAAAGGTTCAAGTACAGCTCCCTTTTCTTGAGCTTGTTGACTCTTATATATGCTTGCAGCCATTTTAGGAGTTCTAAACATATCCATTACACCATGATAACAAATTCTATCTCCTGAACCAAAATCATAATGTGTATTATAATCAAATGCACACCATCCTATTGCACCAAGATATTCATCAGAAGTTCTAGCTTTACTTATAACTCTTCCATGCCTTAATGTATGTTCAATTAATCTTTTTTCTTGATCAAACTTTTTTGTTGGATAAATATGACCACAGAACTCTGTTATTAAATATGGTACCTCTTCTTTTAATCCAGTAACATCTTCTCTAGTTCTTAAAACTATTTCTCCACCCCAATGTATAAAATCATTCATTGTGTATATATCTTCAAGAAGCTCACTTTTCTCAATGAATCGTACTCCTGATGTTTTTCTAGTACTATCTATTGTTCTAGCTAATGCATTAGTTGCTGTATATAATTCATGATCATCAAAAGACTCATTAATTCTTACACCCCAAGTAATTATTGATGGGTGATTATAGTCCCTTAAAATCATTCCTTCAACATCTCTTAAAACTTGTTCTCTCCAGTCTTTTCTATCACTTACAAATTGCCATCCAGGTATTTCTTCAAATACTAATAACCCTTTTTCATCACATTTATTTAAGAAATAAGGTGATTGTGGATAGTGTGATGTTCTAACTAAATTTAAAGCTAATTCATCTTTTAATATATCTACATCCTTTTCTTGGACTCTCTTTGGCATTGCATATCCAACATAAGGGTATGACTGATGTCTATTTAATCCAAAAACCTTAACTTTTTCTCCATTTATAAATAATCCATTATTCTCAATTATTAACTCTCTAAATCCTAGTGAAATATTATTTTCATCTAATGATTCATTTTCTTTTATTAATTTACAGTTAGCTATATATAAGTTAGGTTCTTCAATTGACCATAAATTTACCTCTCCTATATCAAAGCTCTCTATTTCATACCAATTGTCATCATCCAAAATATCAATAGAAATATTTTTTTTAACATTATTTATAGTAAAACTTAATTCATATTTTCCTTTTCCTAATTTATTATTAATTAGAACTTTAGGAGATACTTTTACATTACCAATTCCATCTTTAATGTTACTAACTTCATATTTATATAGAATATTTTCTATATAACAATTATTTAACTCATATAATGAAACATCTCTGTATATCCCACCAAAAGTTAAGTAATCAATTACTCCTCCAAAAGGTGGTATATCTTCTCTTTCTGTTGAATCTACTTCTACTAATATTTCATTTTCTTTATTGAAATCAATATAAGATGTTATCTCAATAAAGTGGGGGATATACCCCCCTTTATATTCTCCTACTTCATTTCCATTTATATATAACTTAAAAGCAGTCATAACACCTTCAAAGTTTAAAAAGATTCTTTTACCATTATCTTCAACTTTGATGTACTTTTTGTAATATGAAATAAATTGATATGATTTTTCATCAAAATAATTATAAGGAACTTCTTTATTAGTATGTGGTAAATTTATAGTTATAAAATCCTTATTAATATCCTCGCTATATAACCATTTATTATTTATTATCTTTTTATGATTCGAAATCATATTAACTCGTCACCTCCATATTCTCATAATTCCTCTGTGGTATTTTACCTTCTACATCTTCCAACCAATTTTTTAAATCTGCAAATAATTCATTTACTATTTCACTATTACAATCACTTATATCATTTTCTTCACTTATATCACTTTCTAAATCATATAAATGACATCTTTCAGTTTCATAAAAATATATTAATTTATACTTTCCTTTTCTCATTGCTGAATAAGGTGTACCACCTTGATTACCATAATGAGGGTAGTGCCAGAATATTGGAGTTTCTCTTTCTTCATCTTCTCCAATTAGAACTTCATAAAAACTTTCTCCATCAATCTTTTGACTTGTTTTTTTCTCTACATTTGCAGCCTCTAAAAATGTAGGATAAAAATCGGTGCTAGTTATGACTCTATTTGATACTGAATTTTTCTTAACTTTATCTTTCCAATACACAATTAATGGCTCTCTAACGCCACCTTCATATGCCCATCCCTTTCCTTCACTTAAAGGGTAGTTACAAGTAGGTGATGTTTCAGCTGTTGCTAATCCTCCATTATCAGAAGTAAATACTATAAGTGTATCCTTTAATATTCCCTCTTCTTCTAATGCATTAACTACTTTTCCAATATTGTAATCTAAATTGTATATCATAGCTGCATACTCAGGTGAAGATTGAATTATTCTTCTTGTAACTCTCATATCCTTTTTATGTTCACAAGGAAAATACTCTCCTTCTATCAATGACTTTACTTTATCTATCCCTAGCCTTTTAGCCTTTTCCTTAAAATATAAAATATCTTCTTCTTTAGCATCTATTGGTGTATGCACAGCATAATGCCATAAATTTAAGAAAAATGGCTTATTAATATCTCTGTCCTTTATAAGAGTAATTGCTTCATCAGTTAATCTATCTGTCAAGTACTCGCCTGGTTCCCCATCCTCAAGGTTTTCAATTTTATAAGGGCTAAAATATCCATTTTTAGGATGACCCAAATGACATCCACCAATATTTATATCAAATCCATGATTCTCAGGATAATACTCATTAGTACCTAAATGCCATTTTCCTACATGCCATGTTGAATATCCTTCATTTTTCAAAGATTTAGCTATTGTTATTTCTTCTAACGGTAAATGTCTTAAATAATCTGCATCTATTAATTTTCCTTTAGTATGTGCTCCTATCCAATCAGTAACTTGTACTCTTGCTGGATATCTTCCTGTCAAAAAACTAGCTCTTGAAGGAGAACAAACTGGACTTGCTGCATAAGCATTTGTAAATCTAAGTCCTTCTTTCGATAATTTATCTAAATTTGGTGTTTCATAATATCTGCTACCATAGCATCCTAAGTCTCTCCACCCCATATCATCAATAAGGATAAATAATATATTAGGTCTATTAGACATAACTATTCCCCCATTAATCTAATCTTTCTATTGATCTATCATTGAACTCTCTAGGATGTCTCCTCTTTAACTCTTCAACTGCCCATCCTCTTCCTGTATTTTCTAGTCTTTTACAATACTCTTTTAAATATCCACGGGCATGAAGTGGACCACCCTCTCTCATTACTGTCCATAATGGATCAATATCATATTCACTGCTACTCATCATATCATCATGCCAATTTTGAAGATAATATGAACCTTGTATACATAAATCTTTTCTCTTTTCCGCAATGTTATTTAATTCATGTGGATCCTCTTTCACATTAAACAACATTTCTTTTGGGAATAAGTGATATCCATCATGATATGTTCTCATGTATAAATAATCTCCAAATCTAACTGACCTTTGGCATACATGAGCACATTGTGATAAAACTAATGATTCTCTTCCTTTATCTTCACCATGAATTAAAGTACTTGCATAGCTTTGTCCATCCCAATAATCACTCTTTTCTTTGTTAAATAATTCAGCAAATGTAGGTGCTAAATCTAAATTGTAATGTAACCCATTATCATAATGATTATTTAGTCCACCTGGCCATTTTATTATCATTGGTATTCTAGCTGTTGTATAATCTGCAACAGAATGCTCTCCATATATTCCAAACTCTCCCATAGCTTCTCCATGGTCTGAAGTAACTATTATAGCCATATCTTCATATATCCCTTTGCTTTTTAATAATTCTATTAATCTACCTATATGACTATCCATATATCTAATTCCACAATCATATCCATCAAAACAATCTCTAATATCTTCAAATTCCTTTAATTCTGTTTTATATCTTGGATGCTGAGGATAATCGTGATTATCAAACATATTTATTTCTTGTGGTCCATGCGGTCCTATTTTATTTTTTCTATGATCGAGAAATATCTCTTTTGTTATCCAAGGAGCATATGATTCATCCTTGAAAGGATTTCCAAACTCCTCTGGAGCTCTATATGGGGTATGTGGATCCCAATAATTTATGTGTAAGAACCAATTGTCTTTATCTGCATTATCTTGAAGCCACTTCATAACTACAGGGGTAACCTCTTCTGCTGATTCATGACCTGATTTTCCCGTATTATATACTTCATTAAATCCAGCATTAAACCACCAAGCACTATGCCTTTCAGCAAATGGACTTATTGTAGCTGTATGGAACCCTTCCTTTCTTAAAAAAGCAGGTAAACTTTCTTGTGCTAATTTATCTTTAAATCCTCTCTTTTCTCCTACTAATCTAAAATCTGCAGCAGTTCCTCCATGATTTACTACACCAGTGTGAATACCAAACCTTCCTGACATTAAAGCAGCTCTTGATGGAAGACAAGGAGCATCAGAACAATAATAATTATTAAAAACTACACTTTCTTTTGCAATATTATCTATATTGGGAGATGTATTTCTATGATAACCATAACATCCTAAATGGTCCGGTCTTAGCGTATCTAAATCTAACATTAATATTCTCATTTATATCACCTAAACTTTCCTAATTTTATTATTAATATTTTTTCTAAAGGTTATAGAACACTATAACCTTTACAATGTTGATATATTAAATAATTATAAAAAATATATTAAAACTTATTTTTTATATCTTTCATATGCATCTTTATAAATATTTACATAATCTTCCAGCCTCATTTTATATAACCTATCTACATAACTATCCCAATCTTTATCTATATCAGCTTGTCCAGTGATCCATTTAGCTTTCATTTCATCTACAAAATTACTTATATCAGTATTCATTACAGCAATAGATTCTAATTCCTCTTTAGTAAAACTTAATATTGGTAATTTTTCAGCTAAGAAAGGTTTATATTGCTTATATAAATCATTTTTCATTATTTGTGTTTTAGATAAAATCATTTGTTCATCATATGCTTTATTAGATACAATACCTGGAGCATATGGTCCTGGGCAATTTTCCCACTTAGCAGTATTATCATCGTTTATTATACTAAATTTACCATCTACTTTTTCATTAATAACTCCAACTTCTCCAATATGAACTTCTATAGCTTTGTCATCTTCCTGATTAAAGAATTGATCTACCCATCTTATAGTAGCTTCTATATTCTTATTAGCATTTGTTATAACAAACCTATTTCCCATATTTTCTTTTGGATATTCACCCCATAGTTGATTCCCTGTTGGTCCTACTAGAGGATCTAATGCTATATATTCATCTGCATTTTCTAATCCAACAGTTGGTATTGCTGTAAATGAAATAAATGACCCTAAAGTTTTATCCTTACCCTTTCCCACATACATACTATATTCTTGTGTAAATATTTCATTATCTAACAATCCATCTTTATATAAGCCATTTGCCCATTTTAAATATTCTTTATAACCTTCTTCTATAGGTGCAAATATAACTTTATCATCTTTAATCATAATGTGCTCTTTTCCATCAAAAATACCAAATGATCCACTTAATGAATAATCACCATTATATACATTACCAGCAACAAAACTTAATGGAACTTCATCACTAATATCACCATTTCCATTTGCATCCTTCTCTTTAAATGCTTTTAATACTTCAGTATATTCATCAGTAGTTTTGGGTACTTCCAGTCCTAAATTATCTAACCATGTTTTATTTATAAATAAGTGATTTACTACTGACTCAGCCTTATATCCATTTATATATGGTAAAGTATATATATGTCCATCAGCTGCAGTAACTTGGCTTTTGATTTCAGGATTTTCTTCAAATACCTTTTTTATATTTGGTGCATATTTATCAATATAATCTTCTAAGGCTACAAACATTCCCATACTTCCATATTTAACAATGTCACTATCTGATATTCCTCCGCCTAAGAAAATATCTGGTAATTTTCCTGAAGCTAATGTTAAGTTCTTTTTTTCATCCCAAACATTTCCTGCAACGCATTCATATTGCACATCGACATTAGTACCATCATCAAATTTCTTTAGAATATTCATTTCATTATAATCCTTACTCAAAGGATCAACTTGAGTTAAAGCTGTAATTTCTATCGGTTCATTCACTATAGGCATTCCTTTTTCATTAAAATTTTCTAAACCTATTCCATTATTTTTTGATGTTGTATTGCTATTTGAACATCCTACTAATGTTCCTATTCCTATAGTCATTACTAGCCCTGCTAACATTATTAATTTTAATTTTCTTTTTTTCATAAATTCTCCTCCGCTTTTATTCAATATATATTTTAAAGTAAATTTTAATTTACTTATTTTCTATTATTTATTTCTTATAATTTTCATTTATTATTCAAATTAACTTTAGCCTTTAACTGAACCTATCATCATACCTTGTACAAAGTGTTTTTGTACAAATGGATAAATACATAGAACAGGTAGTGAAGAAACTATTATTACTCCATACTTAAGCATGTCTGCTAATTTTTGTTGTTCTGCTAAAGTAATAGCATCTTGAGCCATACCAGCTGCTTCTTGTTGAATTAATAACTCCCTTAAAATTACTTGTAATGGATATAACGCCCTGTCTCTTATATAAATTAATGCATTAAAATATGAATTCCAATGTGCAACTGCATACATTAATACCATAACTGCAATTATTGGCTTTGATAAAGGAAGAACTATTTTAAAGAAAAATCCAAAATATGAACATCCATCTACCTTACTTGCTTCAAACAGCTCCTCTGGAATGCTTTGAACAAAAAATGTTCTAGATACTATTAAATTAAATACACTTACTGCTCCAGGTAATATTAAAGCCCACATCGTATTATTAATTCCTAACTTATCTACTAATAAATAAGTAGGAATTAATCCTCCTCCAAAAAACATAGTAAATGTTATTAAAGCCATTATAAATTTTCTTCCACAAAGTTCATTTCTAGATAAAGCAAAGGCTGCTGGTATAGTAAGCCCTATATTAACGGCTGTACCTATAATTGTATACTTTAATGAATTTCCATATCCAGACCATATGTCTTTATTTTTAAATATAGCTTGATATCCATCTAAGTTAAGTCCCTTTGGTATTAACCATACTTCTCCTCTTGAAACCGCTGCTGGATCACTTATTGATGCAATTACTATAAAATATAATGGATATATTACTAAAAGTAATATTAAAACTAGACAAGTATAATTTATAATATCAAACGTCTTATCAGCTTTAGATTGTTTTCTAAACTCATTACTAAACAACTTTAATTTCATGCTCTTACTCCTTTCTACCATAAACCTGATTGTCCCATTTTTTTAGAAATTTTATTTACTATTATTAATAAAGTACAATTTATTACTGAATTAAATAATCCTACTGCTGTAGAAAACCCATACTGAGCATTAATTAAACCCATTTTGTATACATATGTTGGAATTATCTCTGACAATCCTATATTTAGCGAGTTTTGCATTAAAAAAGCTTTTTCAAAACCTATACTCATAACTTGTCCGCAATTTAAAATTAACATTGTTACTATTGTTGGTAATATTGTTGGAATATCAATATGCCAAATTCTTTGTAACTTATTTGCTCCTTCAACAACCGCAGCTTCATGTAACTCTGGGCTAACACCAGATAATGCGGCTAAATAAATTATTGCTCCCCATCCAACACTTTGCCATACACCAGACCATACATACATATTTTGAAAATATTCTTCTTTACCTAAAAAGTATATTGATTCTCCTCCAAAAATTTTTATTATTTCATTTACTAAACCTCCATTAGTTGAGAAGAATATGTTAAGCATTCCAACCATAATAACAATTGATATAAAATGTGGTGCATATGTTACTGTTTGTACTAATTTTTTAAATTTAGCATGTTTAACTTGATTTAAAGCTAAAGCTAATATAATAGGAAACGGAAAACTTACTAATAGTTGATAAAAACTTAATGAAATAGTATTCCATAATAATTCTTTAAATTTGTATGAAGTAAATAACCTTCTGAAATGTTCAAATCCAACCCATGGACTTCCTGTTATTCCATCAATAGCATTAAAATCTTTAAATGCTAACTGCACACCATACATTGGACCATAACAAAATACTATAAAATATATCAATGTAGGAATTAATAAAACATATAATTGCCAACATTTAAGTATATCTTTTAAAAAAAACTTTTTCTTTTTAACTTTTATTTGATTATCTAAGTTAGTTTTTCTTCTAGTAACACCTATTTGCATTCTACTCCCTCTTTTCCAATAAATTTAATACTAATAAAAAGTATAATTTTGATTTACTTATCACTCCTTATTTAATTTTAAATTTTTAATTTTTTTAATCTTCTAAGCTAGCCATAATCTATTTATAACATGTAATCGTTTTTAGATATATAATCAATATTTCTGCACATTTTTTGTATAACGCCCTAATAATGTGAACTTCTTTATCTAATATAAACGTTTTTTTAGTTGTAGATAAAAATTACATATTGTATTTTCCATATATATCCTTTAAAATTATTTTTACAAGCTGAAATTTATAAACTTTTTTTTAGGAGAGAATTTTATGAGAATAGAAAAATTTAAAAACAAATCATATACTAGATTTCTTATATCATATTTAGCAATATTACTTATACCAATTCTTACAATAACTCTTATACTATCTAAAACAGTATTTAGTATTTTAGAAAATGAAATACAGAGTAGAGATAAAGCAGCTTTAAAATACTCTAGTTATCTTTTAGAGAATAATATTTCTGACTGTATAAAAATCTCTGAAAATTTGGTTTCAAAGGATAATATATTGCCTTTTAAATTTACTGATGACGTAACAGAAAGTATGAGAACTATTTCTGTATTAAATAAATATACTGCTATTAATAACTTCTTTGATAAAATTTTTATACATTTTTTTGATGATGATTATGTATTCTCAGATACAAGCTCATACACATTAAAAAATTTTTACAAACAAATTGACACTACTGGAAGTATACATTCTGAACTTACAGAAGTATTAACTTCAATCAAAGAACCAACTTTTATAAAAAATAATGAAAAAAATCTTTTATATTATGCTATTCCTTATATATTTAATAATGATATTGTAGGTTCTATACTATTTTCTATAAATATGAAAACTATAAATTCTATTGTTAATTCAAGTGGTTCAGATAGATATTCACTAATTATAGATAATAACTATAATATTACTAATCTATCAAATTCAAATATTTCTGAATATAAAGATAAAATAACTGATTATATTTTATCTATTGAAAATAACTTTAAAAAAGAAGAAACATTTACTTATACTATTAATAATAATAATGTTTTTTTAACTAAACTCCCTAATGTAAACCTATACTTTTCTTGTGTGACTCCATATAATAATTTATTTGCGGAATTATCACATGTAACTAAATTATTAATAATAACAATTATATTAGCCTTTATATTAGGTAGTATCGCCATTACCATTTCACTTAAGTTCAATTATAAACCAATAAATCATTTAAAAGAGCTATCTAAAAAAATGAATATAGAAAACACTAATGATTCTGAGTACAATGAGTATAATGAATTTGATTTAATTGAGAATACACTTTATTCTCTAAGAGAAAAAAATACAGAACTAGAATATGAACTTAGCAAAAATATACCATTAATGCAAAGTTTAAAGTTAAATGAACTTATTAATGGAACAGTTTCTGACTCAAATAGATTTTTGAAAGAATCTTCTGAGCTTGGATTAAAATTTACATCTAAATATCATGCAATAATATTAATAAGAAATAGAAGCTCGACAAATATCAATATTACCTCTTTAGCAGATACAATATCAAAATATAATATACAAAATTTTAGTATTGACTATGAGTTTTTAGTAACTAATTTTGTTAATGAATTAAGTGTATTTTTGGTTGGACTTAGTAATCCAACAATAAATCTAAATAAAAGACAATCTTTAGATAAAGATATTATTATGTCAATTGGATCAGTTCAGGAAGATATAAACCTACTAGCCAAATCCTATATTGACTCACGAACTAATCTAGAAGTTTTTAAAAATATTGATAATAATCAATTAATTAAAAGTTTTATTAATAAGTATGATGAAATACTAAAAGATGTTAATCTACTTATTAACAATAATAAATTTGATGAAGCATCTATAAAAATTTGTTTATTATTATCGGAATTACAAAAAGAAAAGTTACCATTTAAACTAGTAAGAAGTGTTTATTTTGAATTAATCATTATGTATAACAACTATATAGACAAAAATAAACATGCTTTTAATTATCCTAATATTGATTTATTAACTTTATATCAAATTAAATCCTTAGATGAGCTAACCGATGTATTTAAAGAAATATCCTCTGAATTATTAGTTATAATAAAAAATAAAAAGAATTTTAAAGCGCCAAAATTAGCAGTGGAAAAAATAAAGGAATATATTTTAGAGAATTATACCGACTATTCATTCTCTTTACAACTAGTTTCAGATAACTTTGATGTGTCACTATCATACTTAAGTCAGTACTTTAAAGATAAAACAGGTATAACAATATTAGATTATATAACAAATTTAAAAATTAATAAATCTAAAGAGTTATTAATAAATTCTAACCTAACCCTAAGAGATATTGCTGACCAAATGGGATATTCTAATGTTTCTAGTTTTATTAGACGTTTTAAACAAGTTACCTCTATGACACCTGGCGAGTTCAAAAAGAATAATTTAAAGGAGGACAAGTCATGAAAAAATTAATTATATTATTAGTTGAAATTTTAATTATATTTATACTAATTCAATCATTGTTTTTTGCAAAAAACTATTTAGTAGGCATACCTATACTACTAACTTATCTAGTTTATAAAATATTTAAAAATAAAGCTTTAATATTAGCATTTATAGGTAATATATATTTTAATAAAAATAATTATAAAGATGCATTAGAA
>NZ_JADPEL010000034.1 GCF_015667795.1 Clostridium sp. D53t1_180928_C8 | reverse complement strand
TGCAGGCATACCTGCAAAAATAATTAAAAATAATATAAGAATAAAATTATTCATATAAAATCCCCCTTAGAAAATTTTAATTTATACATAAATAATATTCTATACCAATAAATTGGGATTAGCAATATAAGTGTGAAAGAGAAAGTTGATATATAAAGAATTAATGAAAAAACATGAAAAAATTAACAAGTTATTAATAATATATATACTATAATGAGCATGTTAATAAATAAAATGGTTGCAGTTGTTCGAAAAAAATTGTAAAAAGTAGTAAAATGGTATAAAATAGAAAAGAGATAGATTTTAATGATTATTATATAAAAATTAAAATCAAAAGAAAGGTTTAAAGGGTAATATGGGGGAAAATAAAAAAATATTAAATAAAGTAAGGGAATTTAGCTTTGTTTTTGTTATCGTTAGTACATGCGGGCTTTATAGCTTTATAATAAATGATGGTTTTAATATTTTAGGTTTTATAAAGATTATGTCATTAGTTACATCATGTTTTTATACATCTAGTTTATTAATATTAGCATTAAGTAGAAATATTTATATAAACAATTTATATAAATATCTTTCTATTGGGATTTCGGGAATAGGATTTTTAGCTATTTCTAATATGTTTATATTAAATATAGATATTGGAATTACAGGTTCGCTTAATATTTTAAGTAGAATGTTTTATATATTATTTATTTTTGAAGTATTAGTATTTATTTTTTCGTTTCTAAACATTAATAAGGAAATAAAGTTGGGGTATTTTTCTTTAATTATTATAATTGTTACTTTATTAAGTGCTTATGTAGTATTTAAAGGTAGTAGTAATTTATTAATAGAAATTGAAGGAATAGGATTTAATAAAGTTAAATTAAGTATAGAAATATTAATTTTAACTTTATATATACTATTATGGTTTATTATTAAAAGAAAAGGGCAAAAAATTTCCAAGGAAATAATTACAGATTTTAAAGGATACATAATTTTTAGAATTATATTATTAGTGATTGTTATTTTTACTCCTAGAATATTTAATAATACAAAAATTTTATCAACTTATTTTATTAGATTAATAGGTGATTATTTTGTATTTAATATAATTGGAATAGAAGTTATTAAAAGGCCACAAGAAACGTTATATAATGACTTGAAGCTTAAATCTATAGAATTAGAAGAAAAATTGTCTGAGTTAAAGAGGAAAAATGAAGAGGAAGAGATAAATAAGGAGTTATTAGCTAATATTTCTCATGAATTTAAAACCCCTGTAAATGTTATTTATTCTGCAATTCAAATGCAAGATTTAAAAAGGGAAAGCAATAATATAGATGAAATATTAAAATTTAATTCTACAATTAAACAAAATTGTTACAGATTAATAAGATTAATAAATAATTTTATTGATTCAAGTAAATTAACGCAACAAGATTATAATTTAAATTTAAAGTGCTTAAATATAGTTAATATTGTTGAAAATACCACAATGTCTATATTATCTTTTGCAGAAATGAAAGGTATTAATGTTATATTCGATACTGAAGAAGAAGAGCTATTTGTTTATGCAGATAAAGATTTAATAGAAAGAACCATATTAAATATTCTATCTAATTCTATTAAATATAATGAAGAAAAAGGAAGAATAGATGTTTTAGTTGGAACTAGAGAAGAAAATATTATTATAGAGATTGAAGATAATGGTATTGGAATACCGAAGGAAAAAGTAAAATATATCTTTAATAGATATGAGAGAGTTCAAACAAGTGAAACTAGATATAAGGAAGGTTCAGGTTTAGGACTTAATATAGTTAAAGAAATAATAAATAAATTTAATGGAAAAGTTAAAATTGAAAGTGAAGAAGGTATAGGAACTAAGATTACTATAATAATACCTAAAGTTCAATATAATGAACAATTATATGAAGATTATTCAGATGGATTTAATTTTAAAAATGATATTATGCAAAAAGTAGATTTAGAAATGTCTGATATATGTCTTTAAACAATAGCAGGAGTTATATTAAAAGAAATATATTTAACAATTAAAGTAATTGTTAAATTGTAATTTTAATATAACTCTTTATAAATTTTTTAAAAAAAATTACTGGTAAATATTTACAAAGTGTATTTACTGGTGTATACTATATTTATAGTAGTCGAAAGAAAAGTTTTATGGCTACTAAGGTCTATAGGTTTTATAATTATAAAAGCTAAAGGGGTGATGCTTCTAAATGTCGTTATTGGAGGATGTTCAGTTAGTGAACAAATATGATAGAGAGGAGGCGTGCGTAAAGCTTAAAAATAGGCTTTTAATTAATGCTAAAATTAAACTTTATAAATGTTTTAAAGAAGGAGATGATCCAATCTATCTAATACATTAGAGAAGGGGGATAGAAGTTCGTTATTCATAAGGTAAAGTTTTAAAAAATATAATTTAATAATGTATATATAATAAGGAGCTACTATTTAGCTCCTTTAATTTTTAATATAAAGGATGGATGTGATAAAAGTGGAGTATATATCCTTGGCAGTTAAAAGACTAAAGCCATTTCTAAATTTAATTGTATTTTTATTAGTATTTACTCTTTCATTTTTAATAATTGTTGGAACATTAAAATATACAATGCCATTTATAATAGGATTAATAACTGCCTCTATTTTAAAAAAACCAACAGAAGCCATAATTAAGAAGTTTAATATAGATGGTAATTTAGCAGCTAGTATTTCTACGTTAATGTTTTATATTATTACCGTAACCTTATTAGGATTTGGTGTGGTTTATTTTTGTTCGGAAATAAAAGATTTAGCAACTGATGGATATGAATATATATATGATAACGGAGCAAATATAAATGTTTTTATTCAAGATTCATTATCTGCATTTGAGAGTATTGATGAATCTATCTTAGAAACTTTAAAAAGCAATATAAATAAGCTTATATCAGATATATCAAATTATGCGTTAGATTTTAGTATGAACATTGTAAATTATATAATAAGTGTAATTTCAGCATTTCCATATATTATATCAGTAATAATTTTTGCAATATTATCTAGTTTCGTATTTCTTAAAAAATTTATAAAAAATGACTCGTCACGAGTAAAGAATAAGGATTATATTGATGAAAATGAAGTTGATAAGTTGATAAAAATTATAACGGAAATTAAAGATGTTATTTTTAAATATATAGGTACATATTCTATATTGATTTTATGTACATTTATAATTACATTTATAGGATTTAGTATATTAAAAATACCATACACATTGCTTTTGAGTTTAACATGTATGATATTAGATATACTGCCTGTTGTAGGAATGATATTAATATTTTTACCACTTGTAATTATTTATTTTTTTAGCGGCAAGTATATTACAGTTATATTTTTAGTTATTTTATTTTCAATAATTATGATAACAAGGAATATATTAGAGCCAAAGCTTTTATCATCATCATTAGAACTATCACCATTAAGTGTTTTAATTGCTATATTTGTAGGATTAAATGTTGCAGGATTTAAAGGAATGATATATTTAATGGCATTATTTATAAGTTTTAATTTTTATAAAAAATATGCAAGTAGTAATAAAGTGTTTGTAAGTAAGGAAAGTGATATAAATGTTAAAAATTAATTAAGTAGTGTTCTATATTTTATTTATTAAATAAGCTACTCCTTAAGTATAAATTCAGTAAAGTTTAAAATACTATAAATGTTATTAAAAATAAAGTAGTATTTTTGGAGGTATTTTATGAGTGAATATAGTAAACATTTATTAGATGGATCATTAGAACAATATAATGATACTGTAGTTCCTAAAATTGCAGTATTTGGTGGAAATGATATGACATCAGAGGTTTATTATTTTAAACCAGGTCAAATTTTAAAATCCCATAGACATCCTAATGGAGAACAAATTTTTGTTTTCTTAAAAGGTAATGGAGTAATGATGCTTGAAGATGATAAATTTGAAGTAGAACCAGGAAAAATGATTTTTGTACCATCAGGAAAGTGGCATGAAATTATTAATGGTAATGGTTCTGAAATGGTAGCAGTTCAAATTACTAAGGTTGGGGCTGGAGCTGAATATAAAGAAAATTAAGATAAATCCCTCTACATAAAAATAGAGGGATTTATTTTATTTTAATATCTTTTTTACAGAAGTAGCAAAATATTAAGCAAATAAATATAGTCATATATAAGTATTAATATGAAGGAAATTAAAAGTATTACTTATCTATAAACTACACTTTCAAAGTTAAATTCTATAGAGCGGCCTAGTGCTTCTAAACTTTAAAATTTCCTAAAATCTAAATTTGTTTTTGGAAATTTTTCTATAGTCTTTTATGAACTCTAATAATAAGAAGTAAGAAAAAATAAAAATGACAAGAAAACAATAGTTGCAATTATTTACATAATTTGTAAAAAGTATTAAAATATAAATAAATGGAGAATTAAGGGGGGGATATGACCATATAAACATAGTATAAAAATATAATTCTAGCGATTTTTCTTGTAGTTATAATTTTATTAATAATTAGATTAGAGAGTTTAGAAAAATTTATGAAATTTATATAAGGGTAATAAAATAGTATATTCTCTAATAAATCCTATTATATAGAATGAAGGTTAACTGTTTTAATTAATGTCTAAGTAGTATCACTAAAGAGTCTTTAAAGTTTATCTATAATATGTATTAAACAAATATTAGAGAAGTCAGAACTATATTTTCATTTAAAGAGTATAAGGTGATAAAAACAAAATGCAAAGGTTTACGGTGGTCATAGTAATTATTATATGGATTTTAGTTGTTATTTTTGCAATTTTGTTTACTGAATAATAATAGTAATTTAGTTAATAGTTTTAAATACCATATATTATGGAATAAAGCAAAAAAAGAGAGAAGGGGTTTATAGAGATTACATTTAAAATATTTTTAGTGGGTTAGATAATGAAAGTACTGTAGAAATAAGGATTCCAATAATAAAGTAAAGGTTTTGGGGGGGAATTGTGTTGATAAAAGTTTTAATAGCTGATGATGAATTGAGAATTAGAAATAGTATAAAAAGTATTATTAGCTGGGAATTTACAGATTTTGAGCTTGTGGGAGAAGCTGAAGATGGAGAGATTGCGTTAGAAATTGCAAGAGAAAGAAAACCAGATTTAATTTTTCTAGATATAAGTATGCAATTTTTAAATAGATTAGATTTGATCGAGGAATTTAAAAGGGACTTAAATGATCCTATTATAATAATTATTTCAGGGGATTATGTTCAAACTAAATTAAAGTTAAATATATTTGATTATATTTTAAGTAATATAGATAAAGAAAATCTTAAGAAGACCATTAGTAATGCAAAGGATGAAATTATAAATAGAAGGAAGAAAAAAAGAGAATTTGCAACTAGTAAGCTTGAAAAAGACAGTGAGCATTTAAAGGAAAATTTTCTGAAGGATTGGATAAGAGGGAAAATTAGAAGTTCAGAACTTGAAAGAGAGATGAAGTATTTTAATATTACTTATACTAATTCAATGGGACTTATAATGGTTAAGCCTTTAATAAAAAGTAGAGGGTCAACTGAAAATAATTGGTCGTCAGATTTACTAAGTTATGCTATATTAAATATCACTAATGAGATAATGAATAAATTTGAATATTTGAATGTTTTTATTGATTCTAAAAAGCAGGTTGTTATTTTATGTGATATAAATCCAATAAAATATTGGCATGGAGCTGTTACTGAATTAGAAAATACAATAAATAGATATCTTAAAATTAATGTAGTTATATGTGCATCATTTTTGCGTGATGATCCAGTTCAGGTAAATATTGTTTATAAGTCATTATGCAATAGGCTAATTGATAAGAGTAAAAAAACACCAGTGGTTATTGAAGTTCAAAAATATATAAATAGAAATTATCATAATGAAGATTTATCTATATCAGAAATAGCAAATAATTTAGGTGTTAGTCAAACATATCTTACTAGATTATTTAAAAGAGAGCTTGGTATGAATTTTATTGATTATTTAACTAATGTAAGAATAAAAAATGCAATAATTTTAATGAGAGATCCATCATTAAAATTATATGAAATTGCAGAGCTTATCGGATATAGTACTCAACATTATTTTAGCAACATATTTAAAAAACATGTAGGAATATCACCTCAAGACTATAAGATGGGTGTCATAAATGAAGCTAGACAATAAAATATTGTTTATAGTTTAGAAATGTAATAGTAAAATATAAAAGGTTGGTAGAGAATTATAAAAACTTACTATATATTAATTAAGATATTTCTCTAAAAAATTCTAAAAATTTTACTAATAATAACCATAGTATTTGTCAATACTATGGTTATATGTTTTTTTAGAGGTGAGAAAATGTTTAAGTGGAGAGATTTTTATTTAATGAAGGTTTATGATTCTAAAAATAAATATATTGGAGTTATAGAAGATATATCTATAGATTTTAATAAAGGAATTATAGAAGGATTTACAATTTCACCAGCATCTATAATTAAAAAACATACTTTTGTTTCAAGTGACTCAATAACTTCTATAGATAAAGTAATGAAAATTACAGAAACATCAAAATTTAAGGGATTAAAATTTAAGAAAATTAAATTTGTAGATATTCTTAATGAAAAAAAAGTGTTAATTGGAGTTCTTGAAGATTTAATTATAGATAAAGAAAACTTTAGTATAAAAGGGTTGATTATTAGCTCAGGAATATTTGATAAGATGTTTAAGGGAAAAGAAATTATAACATTAAAACATTGCGTTTTATGTGATGATTATATTTTATATAAGGGAAGTGAGCGTATTAAGCTTAAAACTTTACCTCATGATTTAGGAGGAGTAAAGGATGTTAGGAAAGCATAAAAGTTTAATTTATAAAACTGTAATAGCAGTTGTTCTTGTAGTTCTTAGTATTTCTATATACATATATTTCACTCCTATAAGAGATGTTATTAATTTATTATTAATTTCATTTATAATTGCTTATACTTTAAAGCCGTTAAGAAATTGTCTAAGTGAAAGATTTAATATATCAGCTAAAAAGAGTTCACTATCAATTATATTATTAGTTTTATTAGCATTTATAGGACTTTTATATTGTATAGTACCATCTATATTAAAAGAAAGTGGTAACTTTGGGGTTATGCTAGATAGTATAGAGGAATATGTTTTAGCTTTTGCAACTAGATTTAAATTAGATAGATTACCTGTTTTTGAAACTATATATTTGCAAGTTGGAGAAAAAATAAATATGATTTTAAGTAGTGCATCAACTAATTTAGTAGATAACATGATTTCTCTTGGAGAAAATATTGTTGGTCTTGCGGTTGTTCCAATAACAACTTATTACTTATTAGCAGATGGACATTTAATTTATAATAAATTATTATTAGTATTTCCAACGGATAAAAGAGTTTTAATTAAAAATATAAATAATAACATTGATAAGATATTAAGCAGATACATATTAAGTCAGCTTTTATTATCATTAATAATTGGTGCATTATCATTTGTTTTATTATTAATACTTAGAGTGAAATTCCCATTAGTATTATCTATAATAAATGCAATAGCTAATATAATCCCTTATTTTGGTCCTATTATAGGAGGCGTTCCTATAATCTTTATGGCTTTTACAGGTTCAGTTACAAAGGGATTATTGGCAGCTGTAGGTGTGTTTTTGATACAACAAGTAGAAGGTAACTTTTTAGCACCTAAAATAACAGGGGATAGTACTAATATGCATCCTATAATAATTATTATATTATTAATATTAGGTGAAAAAATGGGGGGAGTAATAGGAATGGTTTTATCGGTCCCAATTGCAGTTATAATAAAAGTTGTATATGATGATATAGATTATTATCTATTCTAAGTAAAGCTTTTATAGAATGAAAATAAATTTCATTTATTGACATAAGAGTATAAATGAAATATAATCTTGCTAGGAAATAAATTTAATATAAAGCGATGAAAAGAATGAGTAAATATGATGTAAATATTTAGAGAGGAAGTGTTTGGTGAAAACTTCTTATTTTGCATATTGAAGCTATCTTGGAGCTTATTTTACTTTAAGTGATGTATATTTATATACATAATTAGGGTGGTACCGCGGAAATTATAAGTTTTCGTCCCTTTTCTTTTTTGAGGGATGGAGACTTTTTTTATTTATATTTAAAAAACGGAGGTAGTAATTAATCATGAAATTCATGGGAGCAAATGAATTAAGAGAAAGCTTTATAAGCTTTTTTGAATCTAAAGAACATTTAAGAATGGAGAGTTTTCCATTAGTACCTAAAAATGATAATAGTTTATTATTAATAAATGCAGGTATGGCACCACTTAAGCCATATTTCACAGGAATACAAAAACCACCAAAGAGCAGAGTTACAACTTGTCAAAAGTGTATAAGAACTGGTGATATAGAAAACGTAGGAAAGACTTCTAGACATGGTACTTTCTTTGAAATGTTAGGTAACTTCTCATTTGGAGATTACTTTAAGGGTGAAATTATTCCATGGTCTTGGGAATATGTAACAGAAGTATTAAAACTTCCAAAAGATAAATTATATGTAACAATATATTTAGAAGATGATGAAGCATATGAAATATGGACTTCTAAAACAGATATAGATCCAAATAGAATTTTTAGATTAGGAAAAGATGATAACTTCTGGGAAGTTGGAACAGTAGGTCCATGTGGTCCTTGTACAGAAATTCACTATGATAGAGGAGTAGATGTAGCTCCAGTTACAAATGTAGATGATTTTGTTGAAGCTTCAGATGCTGATAGAATAGTTGAATTCTGGAACCTAGTATTTATTCAATTTGATAAGCAAGAAGATGGAAGCTATGCTCCATTAAAGAACAAAAACATAGATACAGGTATGGGACTTGAAAGAATTGCAACAATAATGCAAGGCGTTGATAACATATTTGAAATAGATACAGTTAAAAATATATTAAACAAAGTATCTGCTCTTTCAGGTGTAGAATATGGAAAAGATATAAATTCTGATACTTCATTAAGAATAGTAACTGACCACGTTAAAGCTGTAACTATGCTTATATCTGATGGTGTTCAACCAAGTAATGAAGGTAGAGGATATGTTTTAAGAAGACTTTTAAGAAGAGCTGCAAGACATGGAAGACTACTTGGAATTAAAGGATTATTCTTAAAAGATGTTGTAGATGCTGTTGTAGAAAACTATGGTGGAAATTATCCTGTATTAGTTGAGAATAAGGATTATATAACAAAGATAATAACTTTAGAAGAAGAAAGATTTAATGAAACTATTGATGGTGGAATGAACATATTAAATGGATATGTTAAGGAATTAGAAGATGCTAAAGCTACTGTTCTTTCAGGAGAAAAAGCATTTAAATTATATGATACTTATGGATTCCCACTAGAGTTAACAGAAGAAATCCTTGAAGAAAAGGGAATGACTGTTGACAATGAAGAATTTAAAAAGGAAATGGAAGCTCAAAGAGAAAGAGCTAGAAGTGCAAGGGGCGAAACTTCTTACATGGGAGCTGATGAAAATCCAATAAATAAAGTAAGTGCTGATATTGAAACAGAATTCGTTGGATATACAGCTACAGAAGATACTGCTAAGGTTGTAGTACTTGCAACAGATGAAGCTTTTGTAGATGAATTAACTGAAGGAAGTAAAGGTTATATCTTAACTGATAAGACTCCTTTCTATGCTGAAATGGGTGGTCAAATTGGTGATACTGGTATGATAATTGGTGCTAATGGTTCTGCTTGTGTTTATAACACTAAGAAAAATGTTGGTGGAAAGACAGTTCATTATGTTGAAGTTAAAAATGGAAGCATAAAGAATGGTGAAGAGGTTACATTAACTGTAGATAAGGTAAGAAGAGCTAGTGTTTGTAAAAACCATACAGCAACTCATATGTTACAAGCTGCATTAAAAGAAGTTGTTGGTTCTCACGTTCACCAAGCTGGTTCTTTTGTAGATAATGAAAGATTAAGATTTGACTTTACTCACTTCCAAGCTATGACTGCTGAAGAAATTCAAAAGGTTGAAGATTTAGTTAATGATAAAATAATGGAGGTTGATTCAGTAGAAACTAAGCTTATGACAATTGAAGAAGCTAAGGAATCAGGAGCAACTGCATTATTTGATGAAAAATATGGTGATAAAGTTAGAGTAGTAGCTGCAGGAGAATTCTCTAAAGAACTTTGTGGTGGTACTCATGTATCTAATGTTGGAGAAATTGGATTGTTTAAAATAGTTTCTGAAACTGGTGTTGCTGCTGGGATTAGAAGAATCGAAGCTTTAACAGGAAGAGCTGCTATTAAATACATGGAAGAAAAGCAAAGGTTATTAAAAGAAGCTTGTTCAGCGCTTAAATGTACAGAAAAGGATGTTTTAAAGAAAATTTCTTCTCAAGGTATAGAGTTAAAAGAAAAAGATAAGGAAATAGCTGAACTTAAATCTAAGCTTACAAGTGGAGCTTTAGACGATATTTTAAATTCTGCTAAAGAAATAAATGGAGTTAAAGCTATAGCTTATGCACTTGAAGGTGTAGATGGAAATGCTTTAAGAGATCTAGCTGATAAAATCAGAAGTAAGATGGGTTCAGGAGTTGTAGTGCTAGTAAGTAAATCAGAAGATAAGGTTAATTTAGTTACTATGGCAACTAAAGATGTATTAGGTAATGGAATTCATTGTGGTAAGATAATTAAGGAAGTAGCTACTGTTGTTGGCGGTGGCGGAGGTGGAAGACCGGATATGGCTCAAGCTGGTGGTAAGAAGCCTGAAAATATACCACAAGCTATAGAAGCTGCTTTCCAAACAATAGAAAATTTAGTAAAATAGTTGTGTGTTATGGTATACAATTGTACTAATTTAGGGTATAATATAAATAATAAATGTTATATAAAATTTCTAATGATTAAAAATAAATAAAAAACTTTCGTAAGGGGGTGAAGCTGCTAAGGAAGCAGCGAACGATATGGATAATAATCTTGACAGAACAATGCAATTTGACTTAAACATTAACAAAGAAGATTTAACTAAATCAATTTTAAATGATGTGTATACAGCATTGAAGGAAAAGGGATATAACCCAATAAATCAATTGGTAGGTTATCTAATTTCAGGCGATCCTTCTTACATTACTAGTTATAACGGAGCAAGAGCTTTACTTAGAAAACTTGAAAGAGATGAAATACTTGAAGAGGTAATAAAATCTTATCTAGAAATAAAATAAAAGGTGCCCGTTGAGCGGGCACTTTTGTTTTTAAAAAAGTATACTAATAAATTATAGTTAATAGAACTTAATTAGTTAAAAAGGTAAAGTTTATATACTTAACTTTTTAACTTTTTAAATTATTAACTTATTACATTGAAAAAGTAATACTTAACTATTCAAAAATAAAAAGGAGTTTCTATGAGAATATTAGGACTTGATATGGGATCTAAAACTATAGGAGTTGCTTTAAGCGATCCTTTAGGTTGGACAGCGCAAGGAATTACAACAATAAGACGTACTAAAAAGGAACAAGATTTAGAAGAAATACATAAAATATGCAATGAGTATGGTGTTGAAACTATAGTTGTTGGATTGCCTAAAAATATGAATGGAACTATTGGTGAATCAGGTGAAAAGGCTTTAGAGTTTTCAGAACTTTTAAAAGAAAAAACAGGATTACCAATAGAAATGTGGGATGAAAGATTAACAACAGTAGCAGCTCATAGAGCAATGTTAGAAGCTGATCTTTCAAGAAGTAAAAGAAAGAAAATAGTTGATAAAATAGCCGCAACTTACATATTGCAAGGGTATTTAGATAAGCTAAGACTTAGCAAGTAGCCAACTATAGGTAGGTTAGCTACTTAGTCGAAACAGTAATTTAGTGCAAGTTAAGGTTTTCTAATAGATAGTAGCTTAAAAGAGTTAGTAGTTAGCAGTTTTATCCTTAATTACTAACTTAAAACTACTAATTATTAACTAAAATAAAACTGTTTTCAGTTTTGATATTTTGTGTAATAATAGAATAAACAATTTAGATGAAAAAAGGAGTTTGTAAAATGGAAAAAGATTTAAAAACTATACAATTGTTTGATGAAGATGGAAATGAGATAAATTTAAATGTAATAGCATTCTTTGATATGGTAAATCCTGAAAATGACGAAAAAAGTGAATATGTTATAGTTCAAGAACAAGGATACGAAGATGAAAACCCATTTGCTTTAAAAGTAATAAAAGATGAAGATGATAATGATATGTTTGAATTAATTGAAGATGAAATAGAGTTAGCTGCTATAGAAGAAGCTTACAATACTATTTTCTCAGAAGAAGAATAAAGAAGAAATGAGGTGTTAAGTATATGAGCACAGTTAATGTAGACATTGAATTATTAAAAGAAAACCTAAAACAAAAAGGCTATAAGTTAACGCCTCAAAGAAGAGCTATTGTAGATGTAATCATTGAAAAAGAGGGAGAACACTTAACCGCAGAAGAGATTTATGATGAAGTTAAGAAAATATGTCCTGATATAGGTTTAGCAACAGTATATAGAACTGTATTATTACTAGAAGAAATAGGTGTTATTTTCAAACTTGATTTAAATGATGGATGTAGTAGATATGAGCTTGTTCATAGTGAAGAAGAACATAGACATCATCATTTAGTATGTAATGAGTGTAAAGCTGTATTCGAAGTTCAAGATGATCTTTTAGATGAACTAGAAGAAAGTATTGAAAATACATATGGGTTTAAAATTTTAGATCATAGTGTAAAGTTCTTTGGTATTTGTTCTGAATGTTGCAAAAAACATAAAAGTGAATAAAAAGATATTTTAATAGTAGGGATATACTTTGAAATACATAAAGGAAAAGAGAAGGAGGGGACATATGAAGAATGAGAAGGCTAAGGTTAAGATTATTCCTCTAGGTGGGGTAAATGAAATCGGTAAAAATTTAACAGCAATAGAATATAAAAATGATATAGTTGCAATAGATTGTGGACTTAAGTTTCCAGATGAAGATATGTTTGGAATAGATTTAGTTATACCTGATATAACGTACCTTATGAAAAATAAAGAAAAAGTATCAGGAATATTCTTAACTCATGGACATGAGGATCATATCGGAGCATTACCATATGTTTTAAAACAATTAAATGTTCCAGTATATGGAACAAAATTAACACTAGGAATAGTAGAAACAAAATTAAAAGAACATGGATTGTTAAGTTCAACAGAGCTTATAAGAGTAAAACCTAAGGATGTAATTAGATTAAATTCTGTATCTGTAGAGTTTATAAAAACTAATCACTCAATTGCTGATTCAGTTGCAATTGCAGTACACACACCATTAGGAGTTGTGCTTCATACAGGAGATTTTAAGGTTGATTATACTCCTATTGATGGAGAAGCAATGGATTTTGCAAGATTTGCAGAATTAGGTAAAAAAGGAGTTCTTGCAATGATGGCTGATTCTACAAATGTAGAAAAACCAGGATATACAAACTCTGAAAGAATTGTTGGAGAAAGCTTAACAAGAATTTTTGGAAAAACTAAGGGAAGAATAATTATTGCAACATTTGCATCAAATATTCATAGAATTCAACAAATAATAGATGCTGCTTCTGTATACGGTAGGAAAGTTGCTGTTTCAGGAAGAAGCATGGAAAATATAATGAATGTAGCTATAGAATTAGGTTATATTGAGGTTGATAAGGATTCGTTAGTATCGATTGATCAAATTAATAAGTATAATAATGATCAAATTGTTATTATTACTACTGGAAGCCAGGGAGAGCCAATGTCAGCTTTATCAAGAATGGCTGCATCAGAGCATAGAAAAGTAAATATTGTTGAAGGTGATACAATAATTATCTCAGCAACACCTATTCCAGGAAATGAAAAGCTTGTATCAAAGGTTATTAATCAATTATTTAAAAAGGGTGCAGAAGTTATATACGGCTCTCAAGAAAATATCCACGTTTCAGGTCATGCCTGTCAAGAAGAGTTAAAGCTTATGCAAACGTTAGTTAAACCAAAGCATTTTATTCCAGTACATGGTGAGTATAGACATTTAAAACAACATGGTGAATTAGCTACAAAATTAGGTTTAGATGAAAAAAATGTAGTTATACCTGATGTTGGAGATATAATCGAAGTTACTAGAAATGGCATTAAAAAGAATGGAACAGTTGTTTCAGGACAAATATTTGTTGATGGACTTGGAGTTGGTGATGTTGGAAATATAGTGTTGAGAGATAGAAAACATTTATCTCAAGATGGTATATTAACAGTAGTTGTAACTCTATCTAAAGAAAATAAGAATATTGTTGCAGGACCAGATATTATTTCAAGAGGATTTGTTTATGTAAGAGAATCTGAAGGACTAATGGATGAGGCAAGAGATATTGTTAGAAATACTCTACTGGATTGTGAAGAAAAGAAGATTACTGATTGGGCTACTTTAAAGTCAAATGTAAGAGATGAGCTAAGAACTTATCTTTATGAAAAGACTAAAAGAAAGCCAATGATTTTACCAATTATTATGGAAATATAAGTATTAGTTGACAAGTAACAAAGATAATAGTAGAATAATTGATAGATTTGGGAATTGGATACGAGTGTATCCAATTTTCTTTTTGGGCAAAATATTAATAGGTTTACATAAGTGAAAAGCTAAATTTATTATTTAGTTATTTCAACTTACAAGTATGCAGTGTATCGAAGAATTTGTTGCAATAAAATTTAAACGTAGCAAAAAAACTTGAAGTATTGTGTACTTGGTTTCAAAAGAGAGATAAGCCTTTATAATAAAAATTATGAATTTAAAATTTAAATTCATAAATAAAATTGATGGAGGAAATTAAATGGAATTAATAACTAGAGACGATATTAGAAATATAGCAATTATAGCTCACGTTGACCATGGTAAAACTACATTAGTTGATGCTATGTTTAAAGAAAGTCACGTATTTAGATCAAATGAAAAAATGGATGAAAGAGTAATGGACTCTAATGACTTAGAAAAAGAAAGAGGAATTACAATTCTTTCAAAAAACACTGCAGTTATGTACGATGGAATAAAAATAAACATCGTTGATACACCAGGACATGCTGATTTTGGTGGAGAAGTTGAACGTGTACTTAAGATGGTTGACTCAGTTTTACTTGTTGTTGATTCTTATGAAGGACCAATGCCACAAACAAAATTCGTTTTAAAGAAGGCTTTAGAGTTAAAATTAAAACCAATCGTTGTTATAAATAAGATAGACAAACCAAATGCTAGACCTGAAGAAGTTATTGATGAAGTATTTGATCTATTCTTAGAATTAGGTGCTGATGATGAACAATTAGACTTCCCAATCATATACGCTTCTGCTAGAGAAGGTTTTGCAAGATACAATGTTGAAGATACAAATACAGGAATGGAACCATTATTCAAAACAATAATTGAACATGTTGAACCACCTAAGGGTTACATAGATGGACCTTTCCAAATGTTAGTTACAACTTTAGATAGTAATGCTTTCGTTGGTAAAATTGCTATAGGTAAGGTACATAGAGGAAAAGTTAAGAAGAATCAAAGCGTAGCTTTAGTAAGACAAGATGGAACTAAGTCAAACTATAAGATAACAGCTGTATTTGGATATAACGGATTAAAGAGAGAAGAAGTAGAAGAAGCAGGTCTTGGAGATATTATTGCAGTAAGTGGTATTCTTGATGCTAATATTGGAGAAACTATAGCTGATGCATCTAATCCAGAAGCTTTACCATTCGTTGAAATTGATGAGCCAACACTTAACATGAACTTCATGGTTAATGACTCACCATTTGCAGGTAAAGAAGGTGAATTCGTTACTTCAAGACATTTAAGAGATAGATTAATGAAGGAATTAGAAACTAACGTAAGTTTAAGAGTTAAAGAAATAACTCCAGATTGCTTCGAAGTATCAGGTAGAGGAGAGCTTCACTTATCAGTTCTTATAGAAACAATGAGAAGAGAAGGATTCGAATTACAAGTATCTAAGCCAAATGTTATCTTCAAAGAAGAAAACGGAAAGAAATTAGAACCAATGGAACATTTAACTATAGATGTACCTGAAGAATTCATGGGTGCAGTTATGGAGAAGATGGGACCAAGAAAAGCTGAAATGGTTAATATGACATCAGCTGTTAATGGATATACTAGATTAGAGTTCATAATCCCTGCAAGAGGTCTTATAGGATTTAGAAATGAATTCATGACTGATACAAAGGGTAATGGTATAATGAATCACGTATTCGAAGGTTATGCTCCATATAAAGGAGAAATCGAATCAAGAAGCAGAGGGTCAATAGTATCATTTGAACAAGGTGAAGCAATTGCTTACGGATTATTCAATGCTCAAGAAAGAGGTAGATTATTCGTAGTACCAGGAACGCCAGTATACCAAGGTATGGTTGTTGGAGAATGTGCTAGAGCTGAAGATTTAGATATTAATGTTTGTAAGGGTAAAAAGTTAACTAATACAAGAGCATCAGGTTCAGATGATGCTGTTAAGTTAGTACCAGTTACTACTTTAACATTAGAACAATCAATTGAATTTATTGGAAATGATGAATTAGTTGAAGTTACTCCAGAAAGCATAAGAATCAGAAAGAGATACTTAGATGCTTCTGAAAGAAAGAGAATGATAAGCAGAAGTAAAAAATAATTATGTAAATTGTTTATAATTGCATATAAAAGTATTATAATAGTGAATAGCTAAAAATTTAGCTATTCACTTTTAAATACAGGGGGTATTTATGAAAAAAAGAGCTAAAAATACCGGCAGAGCTTTAATTATTCTATTATTAATTGTTGTAATAGCCATAGCTTCTATATTTATATCAACAATTAGAAAACCACTTAAAATTTCGCAATCAGAAGTCGTTAATGTTGAAGAAGGCGATAGTTTTTATAGTATTATAAATAGACTTTCTAATGAAAAAAAGATTAAAAGTCCATTTATAATAAAAATATATGCTAAATTAACAAGACTAGATTTAGAAGTAGTTCCAGGAAGTCATACATTAGATGAAACTATGTCATTAAATGATGTAG
This sequence comes from Clostridium sp. D53t1_180928_C8, assembly GCF_015667795.1. Taxonomy (GTDB): domain Bacteria; phylum Bacillota; class Clostridia; order Clostridiales; family Clostridiaceae; genus Clostridium. The sequence continues at coordinate 20,167 of NZ_JADPEL010000034.1, read as the reverse complement.
CTAAGACTTTAAAGGATACCAACAATGCAAATACAATAACCTTAACTATTCCAGAGGGGTTTAATGTGGAAGATATAGCCGCTAGAGTAGAGGAAAATGGAATTTGTACAAAGGATGAATTTTTAAGTGCAATAAAAAGTTATCCATTACCAGCTTATGTAAGCGATAATTCGGATAAAAGATATAATCTAGAAGGTTTTTTATTTCCAGATACATATAATTTCGAAATTGGAGTTAAACCAGAATACATAATAGAAACAATGATAAAGAGATTTGAAGAAGTATGGGCCGAAGTAACAGAAGGTATGGATATTAAGCAGGAAGACATTGAAAAGGTTATTAATGTAGCATCTATTATTGAAAAAGAAGCAAGAGTAGATGAAGATAGACCTTTAATAGCTTCTGTAATTTATAATAGATTAAAGCAAGGAATGCCATTGCAAATTGATGCAACGGTTATTTATGCACATGGATATTATATAGAGAATGTAAGAAACAGACATTTAGCAATTGAATCAAAGTATAATACTTATTTGCATAAAGGATTACCAGTAGGACCAATATGTAACCCAGGGGAGCCATCTATAAAGGCAGCGTTACATCCATCGGATACAAATTATTTGTTTTATCTGTTAGCATCAGATAACGAACATTATTTTACTGACAATTATGATGATTTTTTAAAGAAAAAAGAAGAGTTAGGATATTAACATATACGGAGGTTTAGTATGAGTGGGATTACCTACGATTATATGGAAGAATATATAAGAGGATTAATACCAGAAAGCGAAGGGCGTTTAAATGAGTTAGAAGTGTTTGCTAAAGAAAATGGTGTGCCTATAGCTCAAAAGGAAACAATTAAGTTCCTAGAATTTATGGTAAGTATGAAAAAGCCATTAAGAATATTAGAACTTGGTACTGCAATAGGTTATTCTGCAATTATTATGCATGATGCAGCAGGAACAAATCCTCATATAACTACCATAGAGCGAAGTGAAGAAATGATAAAGTATGCAAAAGAAAATATAAAATCTTTTGGACTTGAAGATAAGATAGTGATTGAAGAAGGTGACTGTCTTGAAGTGTTAGAAAAATTACAAGAGCCATATGATTTAATTTTTATGGATGCAGGTAAGGGACACTATAATCACTTTTTACCACATTGCCTAAGACTTTTAAAAGATGATGGTATAATAATTGCTGATAATGTTTTATTTAGAGGCATGGTTGCAAGTGATGAATTAGTTAAAAGAAGAAAGATAACAATAGTTAAGAGAATGAGAACTTATCTAGAGCTAGTATCAGAAGATAAGAGTTTAATAACATCAGTAATTCCTATGGGAGATGGAATTGCTATAACAAAAAGGAGGTAGTCAAATGAGAAAGCCTGAAATATTAGCGCCAGCTGGTAATTTAGAAAAGCTAAAAATAGCTATAGATTTTGGAGCAGATGCTGTATATATAGGTGGAGGTAAATTAAATCTTAGAGCCTTTTCAAATAATTTTTCAAACGAAGAAATGATTGAAGGAATTAAGTATTGCCATGATAGAGGTAGAAAAATTTATGTTACATTAAATGTTTTTGCAAGAAATCATGACTTACCTTCAGCAGGTGAATATATTAAAGGACTTTATGATATAGGTGTAGATGCTGTTATAGTAGCAGATCCATCATTAATTGCTATATGTAAAGAAGTTGCACCAGAATTAGAAATACATTTAAGTACACAAGCAAATACTGTTAACTGGATGGCAACTAAATTCTGGTATGATTTAGGAGTTAAGAGAATAGTATTAGCTAGAGAATTAACTTTTAAAGAAATAAATGAAGTAACTGAAAATATTCCAAAGGGTTGTGATATTGAAGCGTTTATTCATGGTTCAATGTGTGTTGCATATTCAGGAAGATGTTTAATATCAAACTACATGATAAAAAGAGATGCAAATAAAGGTATCTGCGGAAATGTATGCAGATATAAATATTATTTAGTTGAAGAAACTAGACCAGGTGAATATTATCCTGTTATAGAAGATGATGACGGAACATATATAATGAATTCAAAAGATTTATGTATGATTAATTACATACCAGAGCTTGTTAAGAGTGGTATTTACTCTTTCAAGATTGAAGGAAGAATGAAAAGTGAATTCTATGTAGCTTCAGTTGTTAAAGCATATAGAGAAGCATTAGATAGTTACTGGGAAAACCCAAGTAACTATAAGTTTAAGGATGAATGGATGGATATGCTTAGAAAGGTAAGTCATAGACCATATCATACAGGTTTCTATTTAGGTATAAATGGAGAACAAAACTATGATGATGCAGGATATGTTAGAGATTACGAAATTGTTGGTATGGTAAAATCTTATGATCCTGAAACTAAAACTGCAACAGTACTTCAAAAGAATAGAGTATTTGAAGGGGAAGAGGTTGAAGTTTTAAGAGCTGATGTACCATACTTTAAGGTTAAGCTTGAAGAAATGTATGATTTAGATAAAGACAAAAAGACAGACGTTGCAAATAGAGCACACATGATGTTTACTGTTAAAGTTAACACACCATTAAAGGTGAATGATATGCTTGTAAAAGCTAATAATGTCATTAATATAAATAATAACTAATACTACTAAGGAGGAACGGTAATGTCAAAACCAATTTTAATAGGAATTACTGGGGGAACAGGATCTGGTAAAAGTACAATAGCAGATGCCTTATATTCTAATTTTTCAAAAGATTGTATTGCAATGATACAACAAGATATGTATTACAAAGATCAAAGTCATTTATCAATGGAAGAAAGAGTTAAAACTAACTACGATCATCCAATGGCATTTGATAATGATTTATTAGTAGAACATTTAAAGAAATTAATAAATGGAGAGTCTATAGAAAAACCTAGTTATGACTTTACTGTACACAATAGATCTAAAGAAACTACAATTGTAGAATCAAGAGATATTGTTTTAGTAGAAGGTATTTTAATACTTGAAGATGAAAGAATAAGAGATCTTTTAGATATAAAAGTTTATGTAGATACTGATGCTGATATAAGAATTTTAAGAAGATTAGTTAGAGATATAAATGAAAGAGGAAGAACAGTTGAATCAGTTGTAGATCAATATTTAAATATTGTTAGACCAATGCATCTTCAATTTACCGAGCCGTCAAAAAAATATGCAGATATAATTATACCAGAAGGTGGACATAATTATGTTGCTATAGATTTATTAATGGCAAAAATTAGAGATATACTTAAGTAGTTTGAATAAAACACCTCATTTTAGTCTAGAATTTAGCTAAAGGAGGTGTTTTTTTGTATAGATATAAGATTGATAATAAAAAATCACTAATTGTATGTATTGGATTTTTTAGCATTTTTATTGCTTTAACTATAAGATTATATATATTAATGATGTCTCCAACAACTTCTGTTCAAGGGGAACTTGAAAATCATCAAGTTGAATATACTAGTGATAGTAATTATAAGTTGTTTGATGCAAATGGAAAGAGCCTTATAAATTATAAAAGTAAGTATGTTATGGTATTAGACACTAAGCCTTTTAAATTAAATAATTATGAAGAAACATTAGAAGATTTATTAGCTTTAAACTTTATAATGAAATCAGAAGATGAAGATTTTAATTTTACTGATATTATGAATCAAAGCGGGAAACTATATTATACCATTACAGAAGAGACATATGAAAAGTTAAATAAGTTAAATGATATAAAGGGAATTTATACTTATGTATATGATCAGTTGGATTTAAAAGAAAGATGGAATGTAGAGAATATGATTGCATCTATAGATAAGAATAATGTAGAAGAAGGTTCGTTTGAAAGTAGTATTTTAGATATAATTTCAGAGAATAAAAGACCTACAATAGGTTTCCATTTAGATGAAAAATCTATATATAGAAGTAATGAAACTAATTATGGGGAAAATAATAAAAACATAAGATTAACTATCGATGAAGAGTGGTCAGATAAAATAAGAAATGTTTTAAAGAGTGATGATTATAGCAATCTAGATAATGTAGGTGTAGTTCTTTTAGAAGCAAAAACAGGAAAGATAAAGTCTATGGTACAAAAGGATGAATCAGAAGCAAATATTAATTTAGGTATAGGTCAATTGGGGCTTGAGCCAGGTTCTATATTTAAAGTTATAACAGAGGCAATAGCATTAAATGAGGGTTTAGTTAATGTTAACAATTCTTTTAGCTGTAACGGTAATATTTGTAGTAATGGTGGAAAATCTTATAGTCATGGAACTTTAACTTTAAGTGAGGCTCTAGATGTTTCTTGTAATGATATATTTGCTAAAGTTGGTGAGTTAATAGGCTATGAAAATATGTTAAAATATACTACTAATTTAGGAATGTATAATAAAGTATTAGGGTTATCTGGAGAAAATAGAGAAGAAGCTATAGGGGTAATGGCTAAACAAAGTGATGGAATTAGTAATTTTGCAATAGGACAATGTATTACAGTAACACCACTTCAAATTGCAGGAGCTATAAATGCAGTAATAAATGATGGGGTATATATTAAGCCATCACTTGTAGAAGCAATTGTGGATGAAGATAATAATGTTATAGAAAATGTTCAAAATGAAGAAAATAGAATATTTAGTTCAACTACATCAAAATTAGTAAAAAATAATATGCACGATGTTATATGGCAAGGAACAGGTTCAGCGGCTAAAATAGAAGGGATAACTCAAGGTGGAAAGACTGGTACAGCAACAGGTGAGGGTGGTGCTACAACTCATGGCTGGTTTGCAGGGTATTTCGAATTAAATGGAAAATTATATACGTTAGTTATTTCAGTGCCTAATATAAAGGGCTTAGACAAAAATGGTAAGGAATTAGGTGGAGGAAATACAGCTGCCCCTATTTATAGAGAAATTGTCAAAGCATTAATGCAATAATGATTATCTAAACAATTGAAAAATATTACGAAGAAAAATAAAAGTTAAGGGTCTTACGGACAATTAAGAGTGTTAATGTAGATTATTATTTACATGATCAATTATTGATTAAAATCCAAAATTAAAATTGTGGAAGTTTAAGTTACATCTTAGATATTTAGGAGATGAGGTTTATTTTTAAAACTAGATAAGTGCTGTCAAAAAACTTAATTGGCCGAATATCCTTAACTATAAATTGCTTTGCAATTAAGCTAAAAAGTTTGTCAAGAAAATTAATTTAAATTCTTTACGCAATATTTTAAAAAACCATCATATTATATAATAAGCACTACTAGGAGGAAGCTTAGTGATAGTTATTAGTAATATTTTGGAGTTATTATGTACTAATGTATTTCTAGCTGGATATATTTCAGGTAGCAATACATTTCCACAGCCTTTAGATGAAAAAGAAGAGCAGAAGTACTTGGAACTGTTAAAAGCTGGTGACAAAAATGCTAAAGGTGTTTTAATAGAAAGAAACCTTAGATTGGTTGCGCATATTGTGAAAAAATATCAAATACCTAACAAGGATATAGATGAGCTTATATCAATTGGTACAGTGGGATTAATTAAGGCTATTGATTCATTTGATGCATCAAAAGGTACAAGATTAGCTACATATGCATCTAGATGCATTGAAAATGAAATTTTAATGTTATTTAGAAGTAGTAAAAAGCAAAAGGGAGAAACTTTTCTTCATGATCCAATTGGAGTCGATAAAGAAGGTAATGAAATAAGTCTAATTGATGTATTAAGTAGCGATAAAGATTCAGTTATTGACAAAGTTGAAACAAACATACAAATTAAAGCTTTGTACTCTAAAATAAATACTTCTTTAAATGAGAGAGAAGGAGAAATTATTAAAATGAGGTATGGGCTAATAGATGGAAAGTGCAAGACTCAAAGAGAAATTGCAAGTTTACTTGGAATATCAAGATCTTATGTATCTCGGATAGAAAAAAAGGCACTAAAGAAACTTAAGAAAGAGTTAACATTTAAATAACCAATAATTAATAAAATTTTAAAAAAAAGTTGAAAAAAATTACCGATTTTACTAAAATAATATTATATAGATACTTAGAGATGAGTTATAAAAGGGAGAGTAAAAATGTATTTATTAAAAGAACTATTAAGTAAAACCATAGAAATGAACGCTTCGGATTTGCACTTAACAGTGGGGTTACCACCAACTATAAGACGTAATGGAAAGCTTATTCAGCTAGGCGTTGATAAGTTATTACCCCAAGATATGAATGAGTTTTCTAAGGAAATATTAGGAGCGAAATATGATGAATATTTAGCTATTGGAGAGTTTGATACATCTTACTCTGCTCAAGGTATAGGGAGATTTAGAGTTAATATTTTTAAGCAAAGAAACAGTGATGCTATTGCAATAAGAGTTATTGCACTTAAAATACCTACTTTAGATGAGTTAAAGCATCCAGCAGTACTTAAAGATATAGTTGAAAAAAATAGAGGTCTTGTATTAGTAACGGGACCAACAGGAAGCGGAAAAAGTACAACTTTAGCTGCAATGATAAATGAAATTAACAATACTAGACAAGCTCATATAATAACATTAGAAGATCCTATTGAATATTTACACAAGCATAATATGTGTATAATAAATCAAAGAGAAATTGGAAAAGATAGTAGAAGCTATGAAAGTGCATTAAAAGCGATTTTGAGAGAAGATCCAGATGTTATTTTAGTTGGTGAAATGAGAGATTTAGAAACAATTTCTATAGCTCTTACAGCAGCAGAAACTGGACATTTAGTTTTTTCAACATTACACACCATTGGTGCAGCAAAGACTATTGATAGAATAATAGACGTATTTCCACCACATCAACAACAACAAATTAAGATTCAATTAGCATCTGTATTACAAGCTGTTGTATCTCAACAATTATTGCCTAATATAAGTGGAGATGGAAGAGTATCGGCTCTTGAAGTCATGATTACAACTCCTGGAATTCAAAATCTTATAAGAGAAGGAAAAACACATCAAATTGAATCTGCAGTTCAGACAGGTAATAGATATGGAATGAAAACTATGGATATGGCAATTTCTGAATTGTATAAAAAGGGTGTCATTTCAATGGAAACAGCAATGACATATGCAGTGGATAGAGAAACCTTAAAAAGAATGATGATTTTATAATAAAAAAAGAGCGTAAAATTTTTACGCTCTTTTATATTATAAAATTTTAAAAATATGTTAAAAAATAGAGGGATTTTTAAAAATACGTTGAATTATATTTATGATAGGATTAAAATATAATATTGTCTTGATAAAAGTATTATATTTTATTAAACTAAGATTAAATTTAAACTAACTAGGACAAATTGGAAAATTTAGATACTTATTTTTTACAAAAGTAAAGGAAACATTACAAAATTCTTCAACAATTAGCAATTTACTATTGTTAACATATATTTAATGATGTAAAATTGAATTACGAAATAATTTTTAATTTTATAGTAGAGTTATAAGTTGAATTAGTGAAGTTAATTTTATGAAAGTATTTAAATTACTAATAGAGAGAGTTTTAAGGAGGAGTTATTTTGTTAGATTTTGAATTAGATATGCAAGAATTAACGAATATAAAAGTAATAGGCTGTGGTGGCGGCGGTGGTAATGCCGTTAACAGAATGATAATTGAAGGATTAAAGAATGTTGAGTTTATAGTTGTAAACACAGATAAACAAGCATTATTACTTTCACAAGCAAACACTAAGATTCAAATAGGTGAAAAGCTTACTAAAGGTCTTGGGGCTGGAGCTAATCCTGAGATTGGGAAAAAGGCTGCAGAAGAAAGTAGAGAAGAAATAGCAGAAGCAATAAAAGGTGCTAATATGGTATTTATTACTGCTGGTATGGGTGGTGGAACAGGTACAGGTGCTGCTCCAGTAGTTGCTGAAATTGCTAAATCTATGAATATCCTAACAGTAGGTGTAGTTACTAAACCTTTCCCATTTGAAGGAAAGAGAAGAATGAGACATGCTGAAATGGGATTAGAAAATTTAAAGCAACATGTTGATACATTAGTTATAATTCCAAATGAAAAACTTTTAGCTATGGCAGATAAGAAAACTACGTTATTAGATTCTTTCAAATTAGCTGATGGAGTTTTAAGACAAGGTGTACAAGCGATATCAGACCTTATTACAATTCCTGGGGTAGTTAATGCTGACTTTGCAGATATTGAAACAGTAATGAAAGATAAGGGACTAGCTCACATGGGAGTAGGTTATGGAAAGGGAGATAATAAAGCACAAGATGCAGTTAGACAAGCAATATCATCTCCATTATTAGAAACTTCTATAGATGGTGCAACAGGAGTTATAATTAACTTTACTGGTGGTGTAGATTTAGGAGCTATTGAAGTTTATGAAGCGGCTGAAATTGTTAGAGAAGCAGCGGATGTAGATGCGAATATTATATTTGGAGCAGTTATTGATGAAAGTCTAAATGATGAGATTAGATTAACTGTAATTGCAACAGGATTTGAAGAAGATAACGGTACAATTGTATCAAGTGCTAGTGAACCTAGAGTTGAACCAAAACCAGTTGAAACAGTTAAAAAGGAAGAAGAGCATGTAGCACCTCATACTGACCCATTATTAGATTTAGATAGAGAAAGTGTAAATATTCCGAGCTTCTTAAGATCAAGAAAATAGTTAATATTTAATTAGTATAAATAGATAGAAAGTGCAAGTCATTTTCTATCTATTTTTTTATATATAAAAATATATGTTATTTGCATAAAAAGACATAAAGAAAGAAATAAAAAGTTTATTAAAATTTATAAGGGAAAAACACGGGGAAAATGTAAAAAAACTTGGTTTAAAAATTAGTTTAAACTCCTTCAATGTGACAAAAAAAAAATTAATATAACGGTATAATTTATATATTAAGGGGGGTGAGTACATGGAAATTTATATTGATATATATATATTGGAGAATATAATAATTAATTTATTTTTATTATTACTTACTTTTAGATTGTTAAGATTTGATTATAAGAAAAGAAATGTATATTTAGCGGCTTTACTAGGAGCTATATATGGGTTAGTTATTTTTTGTAATGTAAAGATTCTTAGTTCTATAGGAGTAAAAATATTAGTTCCAGCAATTATGATATATATTTCTATGGAAAAAAGAAGTTTCAAAGTTGTTTTGAAATCACTTGTAGTATTTTTTATGTTAGCTTTTATGCTAAGTGGAATATGTTTTGGAACAGTACAAATGCAAAATACATATTTAATTGGACAAGAGTTTATTATTAAAAATAATTCAGCTAAATTTATAGTTTTATCTGTAGCAGTTATTTTTATAGTTATAACTCGAGTTGCAGATTTACTTAAAGATAGAGCGCTAGTGAAAAACTTTTTATATGATATATATATTACAGAAGGAACAAGAACAGTACTAGTAAAAGGGTTTTTAGACACAGGAAATGAATTGAGGGAACCTGTAACTAATTTACCTTGTATAATAGTTGAAAACACTTATTTTAATCAATTTAAAATAGCTGATGATAAAAAGTTTACTATAAAATATGACACTATAAATGAAATAGGTGAGATAAAGGGATTTAAAGGTCATAATGTAATAATTAGAAATAAAGAAGAAAATACGTGGACAAAGGTAGAAGCTATAATATGTGGGTGTGAAAGAAAATTAAGTAAGGAAGATGAGTTTCAAGCTTTATTATCAAGAGGTATAGTTTAGGAGGGTAATGAGAAATGGAGAAGTTAATTTTATTTATTAATAAATTTTTATCAAGGTTTAATATTTTTAGAAAAAGAGTAGATTATATTGGAGGAAATGATGCACTACCTCCACCATTAAAAAAGGATGAAGAAGAAGAGTTAGTTGATAAATTAAGGGCAGGTGGAGAAGAGGTTAGAAATACACTTATAGAAAGAAATTTAAGGCTTGTTGTATATATAGCTAGAAAGTTTGAAAATACAGGTGTTGGATTTGAGGATTTAATATCTGTTGGAACTATAGGATTAATTAAAGCTGTAAATACTTTTAATCCAGAAAAGAAAATTAAATTAGCTACTTATGCATCAAGATGTATTGAAAACGAAATATTAATGTATTTAAGAAGGAATAGTAAAGTAAAAGCAGAAGTGTCATTTTATGAACCATTAAATATAGATTGGGATGGAAATGAGTTATTATTATCAGATATTTTAGGTACAGAAAATGATACTGTATATAACTTAATTGAAGATGAAGTTGACAAGCAACTATTATTTTTAGCTTTAAGAAATTTAAATGAAAGAGAGAAGGAAATTGTTAGGTTAAGATTTGGGCTTTCAGGACATAGCGAAAAGACTCAGAAGGAAGTCGCTGACATTCTTGGCATATCTCAATCTTATATTTCTAGATTAGAAAAGAAAATAATAAGTAGATTAAAAAAAGAAATAAATAAAATGATTTAGGTTGTCTTTAGTATAAAAGAATACTCTAACGGAAATAATTTTAAATGCAGTATGTTATTACTTCTGAAGGAGTGATTAACTTTGATCATTAACAAAGTTGAGATTTGTGGAGTAAATACTTCAAAATTACCAGTACTAAAGGAAAAAGAAAAAAGAGAACTTTTATTAAAGATGAGAAGTGGAGATACACAAGCGAGGGAAACCTTTATTAAAGGAAATTTAAGGTTAGTTTTAAGTGTTATTCAAAGATTTAATAATAGGGGTGAAAATGTAGATGACTTATTTCAAGTAGGTTGTATTGGATTGATGAAATCCATAGATAATTTTGATTTAGGTCAAAATGTTAAGTTTTCTACATATGCTGTACCTATGATAATAGGAGAGATAAGAAGATATTTAAGAGATAATAACTCGATTAGAGTAAGTAGATCATTAAGAGATGTTGCATATAAGGCATTACTCGTTCGTGATAAACTTATTAAAGACAATAATAAAGAACCTACAGTTTCTCAAATTGCTAAAGAATTAAATATACCAAGAGAAGAAGTTGTTTTTGCTTTAGATGCAATTCAAGATCCGGTTTCATTGTTTGAGCCAATATATCATGATGGTGGTGATGCTATTTATGTAATGGATCAAATTAGTGATTCTAAAAATAGTGATGATAGTTGGTTAGAAAATATATCTATAAAAGAAGCTATGAAAAAATTAAATGATAGAGAAAAATTAATTTTAACATTAAGATTTTTTAATGGCAGAACACAAATGGAAGTAGCAGATGAAATTGGCATATCTCAAGCGCAAGTTTCTAGATTGGAAAAAACAGCATTAAAGCATATGAGAAAGTATGTATAGGACCCTATGGGTCCTTTTTTTTCGCTAAAAAACAATAGGCTTTCGGGATTAAATTTATTTTAATAAAATAAGTTATAGCATCATATATATAATTATGGTAAATAAGCAAAAGTTAAAATTTAAATATATTTAAGGGGTGGGGATATTTATGGAAGATGATTTAATTTTATATTCAGTAAATGCTATAAGAAGTATGGAAGTCGTTGATGTATCAACAGGAAGTAAATTGGGATATGTTAGGGATTATAAGGTTGATTTATCCAGAAATAAAGTAGTTTCAATATTTTTACCAGCTGCTTCTAAGGGGTGGTTTTCTAAAGAAGATGATATAGAAATACCATGGGAAAAGGTTGTTAAGGTTGGAGTAGATGTGTTGATTGTGGATGCATCTGGAATACAATTAAACATAGATGAAAATAAAATATAGAATAAACATAAAAAAAATTGTATAATACAAATATAACTATAGGAGAAAGGCGTGGTTTGTTTGAAGTGTCCTTTTTGTTTTTTTGATGAAAGTAAAGTTGTAGATTCAAGATCTACAGATGATAATACAACGATTAGAAGAAGAAGAGAGTGTACTAGCTGCGGAAGAAGGTATACTACATATGAGAAGATTGAGGATATTCCAATTTTAGTAGTAAAAAGAGATTTAACAAGAGAAAATTTTAACAGAGAAAAAATTGTAAATGGTCTTATTATAGCTTGTCAGAAGAGACCTATTTCTAGAAAGCAGATTGAAGAATTAGCAGAAGATATTGAAAAGAGTATATCTAATAATATGCTTACTGAAATTGAATCAAGTGTAATTGGCGAAATGGTTATGGAGAGATTAAAGGCTATAGATGAGGTTTCATATGTAAGATTTGCATCTGTATATAGAGAGTTTAAGGATATTAATACTTTTTTAGATGAAATTAAAGGATTAATGACCAATAAAAATAATTAGGCTACCTAAAATGGTAGTCTTTTTTTTATGCTATAATTATTTTATATTTAAAATATAGTTAAAGTTAAAATCATGTTAAAAAACATACATAGTAAATGGTAAAAATATATATTAAATGGTAAAATACATTTAGGAAATTTTAGAGGTGAATTATGAAAAAATTAAATGTTAATGATTTTAAGGAGTTTAAGGATTTTTGGATATTAGAAGGTAAAAAGATTAATATTGTATTTTCCAATGCAAAAATGGACAGAAGCTTTAACAGGCATACAGATGATGGGGTTAATAATTTATTATCACTTAAGAATGATTTTGGAGTTGAGGAGGTTCAGTATATAAGACAAATACATAGTGATAAGGTTTGTGTTTACAGCAAGGGAGAAAAAGATTTTATGAAAAATGAAGGAGATGCAATAATTACTAATGAAAAATCAGTAATTATTGGAGCATTTACTGCTGATTGTGTTCCTATAATACTTGTTGATGAAAGCAATTCTACTATAGCTGCTATACATAGCGGATGGAAGGGAACCTTTAATGATATAAGTAAAAATGCAGTAGAGAAAATGATTAAGGAGTTTAATTGTGATGTAAATAATATTAAAGCATATATAGGACCTCATATTAGACAATGCTGCTATGAAGTTTCAGAGGAATTAAAAGAGAAATTCATTGGAAAATTTAATGTACCAGGTGAAAAACTTTTTAATGGCAGAAATTTAAGTATGGAGCTATGTATTGAAGAAGATTTGAAGTCTATTGGTATAGATGATGATAATATTTATTCTTTCAATTTATGTACTCATTGTGAAAAAGAAAATAAATTATTTTCTTATAGAGCAAGTAATGGAACATATGGAAGGTTATTTTCATTTTCATATATTAAATAAATTATTGGGGTGATAGGAATGGCAAATGAAAAAATATTAGTAGTAGATGATGAAGAACATATATCAGAACTTATAAGTTATAATTTAAGTAGTAATGGGTATAAAGTAATTACGGCAAATAATGGGATTGATGCTGTTAAAATTGCAATTGAAGAAAAGCCAAGCTTAATTTTATTAGATTTAATGATACCGGGAAAAGATGGATATGATGTCTGTAAGGAAGTTAGGAGTAATAATGAAATTAGAAATACTCCAATAATAATGCTTACTGCAAAGAGTGAAGAACTAGATAAAATATTAGGATTAGAATTAGGTGCAGATGATTATATAACAAAACCTTTTTCTGTAAGAGAATTACTTGCAAGAGTAAAAGCAGTATTAAGAAGATTTTCTATTGTAGAGCCTGAAAGCAATATTTTAGTTTTTGGAGACTTAACTGCTGATTTTGATAAAAGAGAAATACTAGTCAAGGATAAAAAATTAGATCTAACACTTAAGGAGTTTGAGCTCCTTGAAATTTTAATTAGAAATAAGGGGAAGATTTTAACGAGAGATACTTTATTAGATAAAATATGGGGATATGAATATATTGGAGAAACGAGAACAGTGGATGTTCATATAAGATATTTAAGAAAGAAAATAGAAGCAGATGATAAAAATCCTAAACTTATTGAAACTATAAGAGGAGTTGGGTATAGATTTAACCCTAATTAATATTTTATGAAAAAAAGAATTATAACGTCAGTAGTAATTACAGTTATTTTTGCATTGATTATTGTAACTAGTTCATTTATTGCATTAGTAAATATAAATACTATAGATGATGCTAAAGAAACTCTATCAATATACAATGTATGTTTTTCAAAAGAGGATTATAGGAATGAAGATTTATCTATTTATAAGTTTAAAGGGAATTCAGTTAGATTTACTGTAGTAAATAAGAATGGAGATGTACTCTTTGATAATGAAACAAATAATTTAGAGAATCACAATGATAGACAAGAAATTATAGATGCATTTAAAAATGGGACAGGAACTAGTGTTAGATTTAGTAAAACTTTATCAATGAATATGGTTTATTATGCAACTAAGATAAATGATAATATGGTTGTTAGAAGTTCTGTACCTGTTAGTAATATAAAAGTATTTACTTCAGGAACTTTAAAATATTATGTTGCTATTGTTATAGTAGTATTTTTATTATCATTGGCATTAGCAATAAAGTTAGTAAAGATAATTGTATATCCTATTAAAGAGTTAGAGAAGGTAACAGCTAAGATTGCAAATGGTGATTTGAATAAAAGAGCTATTATTTGTAATTATGATGAAATAGGATTATTAGCACAAACATTTAATAATATGGCAGATCAGCTTGAAACTAAAATTAAAGATTCGTTAGATAAACAAAACAAGCTTGAAGCCATACTTGAAAGTATGGAGAGTGGTGTAATTGCATTAGATAATAGTGAAAAGATTATATTAAGTAATCCATATGCTAATAAATTATTTGATTTACAGGGAGAGGTTATAGGAAAGAAGATATCATCTTGTATTATTGATTATGATCTTATTAATTTTATAAGAGAATTACCGGATATAGATTCAAGAGAAATAAAATTATTTCATCCTATAGAAAGAGAAATAAGAGTAAAAAAAGCTCCTATTATAAGTGGAACTAAAAATCAAATGGGAATAGTAATAACAGTTCAAGATATTACAGATATTAAAAGACTTGAGAATATGAGAAGTGAATTTGTTGCAAATGTTTCTCATGAACTTAAAACACCTTTAACATCAATTAAAGGATTTTCAGAAACTTTAAGATACGTTGATGATTCAGAAACAAAAAATAAGTTCTTAAATATTATTGATAAAGAGGCAGAGAGGCTAACTAATTTAATAAATGATATTTTGATACTTTCAAATATTGAAAACCTTCATAAGATGGAAAATAGTAATTTTAGTCCTAAAGAAGTTATAGAAAACATTATTGATATAGTTAGAAAACAAGCAGAGAAAAGTTTCATTAAAATTGATTTTATAAATGATTTTAATGGTGAAATTGTTGGAAGTAAAGATAAATTCCATCAGTTAGCATTAAATTTAATAGAAAATGCTATTAAATATTCTAAGGAAAATGGGCATGTTAAAATTATTATAACTACTAATGATGGATACTTTATTTTGAAGGTAGTTGATGACGGTATAGGAATTCCTAAAAATGATATACCGAGAATATTTGAAAGATTTTATAGGGTTGATAAATCAAGGTCTACAAGAGGAACAGGTCTAGGACTTGCAATTGTAAAACATATTGTTAAATTGTTTAATGGAGATATAATAGTTAACTCTAAGGTAGGTGTTGGAAGTACATTTACTGTAAAGATTAAAAGATAAATAAAAAGTTTAATAATAAAATATGAGAAAATTGTAAATAAATAAGGTAAGAATAGTTAATATTCTTACCTTATTTATTTTTACAATAGTATTTCCAATATGACAAAAAATATTATTATTTAACCTTCTCTTAACATTTATCTAACTTTATTTAACAGTTAAGTAATATTACTTTAACTTTAGAGGAATAATATTATTGGTGTAAGGTATATGAATAAAAATTCATTTATGAAAGTGGAGGAATAAAAATGAGAAGTAAAAAATTGAAGTTAATGGTAGGAGCATTATTAGTAACTATGGTAGGTGCAACATTTGTAGGTTGTGGATCAAACGGCTCAGAAGGAGAAGATAATAATACAGCTTCTAACAAAGATGCAGTAACAATCTCAATATCAGGTTCAACTTCAGTAGGTCCATTAATGGAAAAAATTCAAGAAAAATATGAAGAAGAAAATAGTAATGTAACTTTAGAAATACAACAAAATGGTTCAGGAGCAGGAATAAAAGATGTTATTTCTGGAATTTCAGAAATTGGAATGTCTTCGAGAGAATTAAAAGATGAAGAAAAATCTCAAGTTGAAGGAACAACTATAGCATATGATGGAATTGCTTTATTAGTAAATCCTGAAAACAAAGTTAAAAACATATCTTTAGAAGATGTTAAGAAAGTATATACTGGAGAAATTACAAACTGGAAGGATTTAGGTGGAGACGATTCGCCAATAGTAGTAATTTCAAGAGAAGAAGGTTCAGGTACAAGAGATGCATTCCAAGAAATCGTTGGTTACGAATCAGAAGAATTAACAAAGGATGCTACAATTTCAGATGGTAGTGGAGCTGTTAAAACTACAGTTGCAGGAAATAAAAATGCAATTGGATTTGCTTCTTTTGAATATATAGATAGTACTGTAGCAGCTTTAAGCGTTAATAATGTAGAACCAACAGCTGATAAGGTTAAAGCAGGTGAATATAAAATTTCAAGACCATTCTTATTAGTAACTAAAGAAGGTGCTTTAACAGAAAATGGTCAAAAGTTAATAAACTTCGTTTTAAGTGATGAAGGTCAAAAAATAGTAGAAGAAAACAAATTAATAACTTTAGAGTAAATTCAAGTTAATTGTAAAAATGCCTCCGGTATTGAGGCGTTTTTACTTATGAATAAATCAAAGTTTTTATTACCATTAGGAGGACTAAAATGGTAGGGGAAAATAAGAAGAATAAAAATAAATATATTATAGACAAAGTTACAAGAAGTATATTTTTAATATGCGCACTTATTGCAGTAATAAGTTTAGTGTTAATAATAGGATTTGTATTTTATAAAGGTTTAAGACCGTTCTTTGCAGAAGGAAAATCATTTACACAATTTATTTTTGGAACCCAGTGGTATCCAACATCAGAAAATCAGAAGTATGGAATATTACCAATGATAATAGCATCTATTTATGGTACGATAGGAGCTTTAATAATAGGAGTACCAGTAGGGCTATTAACAGCAATATTTATTGCAGAAGTAGCTCCAAAAGGATTATCTAAAATTATAATTCCGGCAGTTGAGCTTTTAGCTGGAATACCATCTGTATTATACGGATTATTTGGTTTGGCAGTAATTGTTCCATGGATACAAAACACCTTCAATTTACCACAAGGACAAAGTTTATTAGCAGTAATTATTGTATTGGCAGTTATGATGCTTCCAACAATTATTTCAGTTTCTACTACTGCAATAAAGGCTGTTCCAAAAAGCTATAAGGAAGGATCTCTTGCCCTTGGAGCTTCACATATAGAAACAACATTTAAGGTTGTAGTACCTGCAGCAAAGTCAGGGATACTTGCAGCAATAGTGTTAGGATGCGGTAGAGCAATTGGTGAAACAATGGCTATAATCCTAGTTGGAGGTAATTCAGTTCAAATACCTACATCTATTTTTGATAAGGTAAGACCTCTTACAAGTAATATTGCTTTAGAAATGGGATATGCAACTCAATCACATCAAGAATTGCTATTTGCAACTGGTGTTGTATTATTTGCATTTATCTTAATATTAAACTTAGTTATTTCAAAACTTTCTAATAAGGAAGGTAAATAAAAATGAGGAAATTTAAAGAAAATATCTTAAAGATATTATTATATTTATCAGCATTAGTAACTGTTGGAATTTTAGTATTTATAATTGGATTTATATTTATAAAAGGATATAAATTAATAAATTTAAACTATTTATTTGGAGAATATAAACCATCAGGCGGTGGAGGAATAAAACCGTTTATTATTTCTACATTATATACAGTAGGATTATCATTGCTTATAGCAACACCAATAGGGGTGCTTTCAGCTGTTTATTTACAAGAGTATGCAAAGCAAGGAAGGCTTGTTAGAATAATTAGATATTCAACAGAAGCACTAGCAGGAATACCATCAATAGTTTATGGGTTATTTGGGGCTGCGTTTTTCGTAAGTGCATTAAAGTTTGGGTATTCACTTTTAGCAGGATCATTAACTCTTTCAATAATTATTTTACCAGTAATTATTAGAACAACAGAAGAGTCCTTAAAAGTAGTTCCCCCATCATATAGAGAAGCATCACTTGGACTTGGCGCAACAAGATTCCAGACTTTATATAAAGTAATACTTCCAAGTGCTATACCAGGTATACTTTCAGGTGTAATACTTTCTATGGGGCGTGTAATTGGAGAGTCAGCAGCATTATTCTTAACAGCAGGTACAGTATATAAAATTCCTGCAAGTATAATGTCAAGTGGTAGAACTTTAACTGTTCATGCATTCCTTGAGACTAAAGAAAAAGGTGATATTGCATCTGCAGCAGCTGCTGGAATAGTTTTAATTGTAATGATTCTAATTTTAAACTTATTAGCAAAGTTTATCAGTAAGAAATTTAATAAGGCTAATTATTAAAAATAAGTGTTATGAAATATTAGATGTGTATTTTAATTAAAAGAGTACATTATAGTTATTAAAGAAAATCATAAGATTTTGAGGTGTAGATATGTCAAATATAATAAAGCCAGAAATTCAAGTTAGAAACTTAGAATTATTTTATGGCGATAATAAAGCGTTGAAAAATATTAACTTAGATATAGAATCGAAAAAAGTTACAGCATTAATAGGACCTTCTGGATGTGGGAAGTCTACATTTTTAAGAACTCTAAATAGAATGAACGATTTAATTGAAGGCGTTAAAATAAATGGTGAAATTTTAATAGATGGTAAAGATATATATAAGGAATATGATGAAATAGATTTAAGAAAAAAGGTTGGGATGGTATTCCAAAAACCTAATCCATTCCCTATGTCAATTTATGACAATATAGCTTATGGACCAAGAATACATGGAGTAAGGGATAAAAAGACTTTAGATGAAATTGTTGAAAAGAGTTTAAGAGGAGCAGCACTTTTTGATGAAGTTAAGGATAGGTTGAAAAAATCTGCATTGGGTCTTTCGGGAGGGCAACAACAAAGGTTATGTATAGCTAGAACAATAGCTGTTTCTCCAGAAATAATATTAATGGATGAACCTACATCAGCACTTGATCCAATTTCAACTAATAAAATGGAAGAGCTTATGGACCAATTAAAGAAACAATATACAGTTGTAATTGTTACTCATAATATGCAACAAGCAGGAAGAATTGCTGATAAAACTGCATTCTTCTTATCAGGAGAAGTAATTGAATATGGTAAGACTGAAGATATATTCTATAGACCAAAGGATAAGAGAACAGAGGACTATATAACAGGAAGATTTGGATAAAATTTAATTTGTAATAGGGAGTGAGAGTATGACAAGAAATCTTTTAGATAAGAGAATGAAGTTATTAATATCAGAGCTTGCTGAAATGGGAAGTTTAGTTGAAAAGCAAATATATAATAGTATAGAGGCTTTTAGAAATAAAGATATGGAACTTGCAACTCAAGTTATGGAAAATGATGATAAGGTCGATGAGTTAAATAGAAAAATTGAAGAACAATGTTTAAAGTTAATGGCTATGGAATCACCAGTTGCAACAGATTTAAGAAAGATATTTACAACATCTAAGATAGTTACAGACTTAGAAAGAATGGCTGATTATGCAGTTGATATTTGCAAAATAGCAAAAAGAGTTGAAGGCGATATTTTAGGTAAAGAGTGTGAACCAATTTGGCAAATGGTAGATATCTTAAGAAAAATGATTAAAAAATCTATTGAAGCATTTGTTGCTGGAGATGTTGATGCTGCATATGAAATATGTAAGATGGATGATGAAGTTGATATATTATATCGCGGATTATTTAGTGATATGCTAAAGAAAATGGTAAAAGATGAAACTATCATAAATAAGGGAGCACAAATATTATTTGCATCTAAATATCTTGAAAGGGTTGGGGATCACGTAACAAATATTTGTGAGTGGATAATTTTTTCTGCAAAAGGTGATTATGTAGACTTAAATGAGTAATAATAAAGAATATGGGGTAACCTATATTCTTTTTTTATTGTATTTAGAATACCACAGGTTCGACCTGTGGTTCCGGAAAGCTTCTAGCGGTGAGTAGAAATAAAAAAACCTCCGTTGTAAAATTATAGTAGGTTTGCCGACCACAACTATAATACAAGGAGGTATCCAATATGGATAATAGTAGTTTAG